>DATMKQ010000241.1:0-5895 GCA_035571275.1 Trebonia sp. | reverse complement strand
TCCAGCCTTGGTGACAACGTTCCCGCTGGCCTCCATCAGCATGCCGGAGCTGTCGATGGCAACGTGCCCCCGGGGATCGGTGAGCACGGCGAAGATCTCGCCCGGTGAGGCGGCCACGGCCCGCTGCACTTCGAGTCGTTCCGGCATGTCCCGATTGTCGCACGCCGGCTGGTATGCCGGCCCCGGGCACGTCGCCGCGGGCGACGGCACAGCTGGCGTACGGTCACTTCGTCCCGGTGAGAACATCCGCCTCGCCTGTTGGCTTTGTTGACGTGGTGACGACTTTTCGGGTCTGCTGACCCCCCGATCGTGGTCACCACGTCAACAAAGGGCGAGCGCGGCGAGCTGACTACAGCCGATTCGGCAACAACGGCCCGGAGCTCCGCTGAGCTCCGCTGAGCTCCGCCCAAACCCAGCCGGCGCAGCGGTGTTCGCGCGCGTGCTGGTAAATGTTCGCTGCCGCGAAGACAATCCAGTCCTGCCCGTAATCACTGGGCGAGGTGTCCGTCCCCGCCCCGCTCACACCGTCCACGCCGGTCCCGATCGAGATACCCGCGATAGGCGTGCGGGCGCCGGTCATGGCGCTGCGCCTCAACGACGACGGGACCATCCAGGTGCCTCCGCCCGGCAACCGCAACCTGGCGGGCTGGTACGACGGGAGCGTCGCGCCCGGGCAGGACGGCTCGGCGGTCATCCTGGGGCACGTCGACAACTACTCCGGGCCCTCCGTGTTCTACGACATCAACGACCTGGTCGCGGGCGACCAGATCGATGTCGTCCGCGCGACCGGCACGGTGGCGGCATTCGCGCGGTCCCCAAGGGCCCTGTTCCCGACCGCCGCCGTCTACGGCAGCGTCGCGTACCCGGACCTTCGCCTCGTCACCCCGCGGCGGCCCGTTCGACGCGGCAAGCGGTCATTACGCCGACAACATCGTTGTTTATGCCCACCTGACCGGGCTGGCGGTGTCCTGAGCGCAGGCGCCACGGTTCCGTTCGGAACAATTCAATTTCTTTTATCCGCAGCGATTGGGGTGCGTCTCTTAACAGGTCACCGCAAACGCGGCGTGGGGCGCCAGCCAGTAGGCGGGCGCCCCACGTTCTCCGGGAAAGGGTCAGGTGGTGCAGGTGCTGCCGTTAAGCGTGAAGCTCGTCGGCGAGGCGTTGCTGCTGGTCCATGTCCCCTGGAACCCGTCTGTGACGGAGCCGTTGGGGGCGATGGAGCCGTTGTAGCTGGCGTTTGTCAGTGTCACTGTCTCACCGGACTGGCTGAATCCGCCGTTGTAGTTCTGCGTGACCTTCTGGTCACCGGGGAACGTGAACACCAGGCTCCAGCTCGATAGCGCGCTGGTTCCCGTGTTAGTGATCACGACCTGCGAGGTCCAGCCGCCTGGCCACTGGCTGTTGTTGGTGTAGACCACCTTGCAGCTGCCGGTGCCACCACCGCCCGAGCCGATCGTCCAGGTGAACGCGGCGGACCCGGACGCGCCGGTGCCATCGGTGGCTGTCACCGTGACCGAGGATGTCCCGGCCGTGGTGGGCGTGCCGCTGATCAGGCCGGTCGAGGAGTTGATCGACAGGCCCGCGGGAAGGTTGGCGGCCGTGTAGGTCAGCGTCTGCCCGGACGGGGTGTCAGTCGCGGCGATCTGCAAGGACTCCGCCGTGCCGACCGTCCCCGTCTGACTGCCCGGGTTCGTCACCGTGACGGTCTGGCCCGAGCTACTGGGGTTGATCGTCCAGGTGAACGCCGCCGAGCCGGACGCGCCGGTGGTATCGGTGGCGGTCACCGTGACCGGGGCGGCTGTGACCGCGGTGGTGGGCGTGCCGCTGATCAGGCCGGTGGAGGAGTTGATCGTCAGGCCCGCGGGCAGCCCGGTGGCGCCGTAGGTCAGCGTCTGGCCCGCGGCGGAGTCGGTCGCCTGGATCTGCAGCGAGGCGGCCGTGCCGACCCTGCCGGTCTGCGCGCCGGGGTTGGTGACCGTGACGGTGTTCTGGTTCGTGCCGCCGGACGGCATCGTGAAGGTGACCAGCGAGCGGGCCGGCAGCGTTGAGGTGAACGCGCCGCTTGCGACGGTCGTCGACGCCTGGAGCGCGTTGCTGCTCGAGGAGTTCGTCAGCCACGACTTGACCGTGGCGCCGTTGGCGACCCCGGTGCCGGACAGCGCGAAGTTGACGGTGTCGCTGCTGCTGCCCGTGTTGAGGGCCACGATGGCGATCGTCCCGTTGGTGTTCTTGAAGGCATCCAGGGTGAGGTTGCCGTCAGTGGTGGTAGCGCCGATCCGAACCGCGCCGGGGCGGACGTAGTCGCTCCAGCCGGCGAAGGCCCAGAGCCGGCCGGACGTGGCGACGTTCGAGCCGTTGATCTGGATCAGGCTCTCGTTGTCGCCGTTACCCGAAGGAGTCGACGAGCCCCACCAGTACAGGAACGCGTTCAGGTTCGCGCTGTCAAGACCGGAGAAGATGTGCTGCGCCCAGGTCAGGCCCGACGCGTCGCTGCCGTCGTCCCACGCCGGGTCCCAGCTTTCGAAGGTGGACCACTCGGTCTCCCACGCGGGCTTGGTCCAGCCGGACAGCGGCGTGGTCGGCGCCTCGGTGTAGCCGTGCGACGTGAAGACCGCGGTGTCGGCGTTGGCCGTGGAGTCCGCCTCGATCGCCGCGGCGTACTGCTGGGCGAAGTCCCAGCCTTCGGTCGCGCAGCATTCCATCTGGGTCGACAGGCCGGAGGACGCCAGGGTGGGTCCGAGCACGTCGAGGATCTGGGCCGTCTGCGACGGGCTTATCACCATGCCGTCGTAGCTCGGAGGCGGATTATTGATGTTCGCCTCGTTCTCCGGGCCGATGTAGGTCAGCGGGACGCCGGCGGCCGAGTAGTCCTTCGCGTACTGCACCAGGTAGTTGGCGTAGGCCTGCACCCAGTTGCCGCTCGAGCAGGTGGCGCCGGTCACACCGCACACCGTGCCGCCGTTGATCGCGGAGTCGTTGGTCTTCATGAACCCCGGCGCGCTCCACGCGTCCGCGAAGACGTTCGTCACGCCGTAGTCTGCCTTGATCGCCTGTGCCAGCGTGAGCTGGTCCTGGTCGTTGCCGATGGACGACAGCGGCAGGTATGTCGGGGTCGCGGTCGGGGAGGACGGCGCGTTCGGCTCGATCGTGTCGCCGGAGTCCGCGCTGATCTCGTTGCGCAGGATCGTCAGGCCGGCGCCGCTTGTCGGGCTGAACAAGTCGTTCAGCGCCGCGGTCTCGACCGACGACGACGCACCCATGATCGTCTCCGCCTGGCCGAAACCTTCAGAGGCACCGAAGCCCGTGATCGTCTGAAATGTCTGAGCACCATTGATCGTCGCCGAGTCGGCGGCGAGCGCGGGACGGGCAACACTGACCAAAACCGCTGTCAACAGGGCTGCCCCTGCGAAGATCGGAAACACTTTCGGGACAGCGGATCTCGCGCTACCTGGCATGACGGCCTCCTTACTTGGGGTAGCACTGAGGACCGTAATTCTGTGCGTCGAAAGAAACAATAGGAAAAACTATCGAAAATTCCCGAAACTTTCTGACACGGTACGAATCGTCCGCGCTACCCGCTGGTAACACGCCCCGCCTTGTGAAGTACCTTGATGTCGAGATACTGTAGGTTGTACCAGCAGGGGCCGCCATGACGGTCCGGCAATGCGTGCGTAAGCCGCATAAGCGCCGCCTACACGAAACATACGCGCCGCGAAGCGCCGCCGCCGGCGGTCGGCGGGACGGACCCACCACGATGGGCGAGGAGGCTCACGAACCATGACTGCGAACAGCTTCGGCAGCCGCGCGACACTCAAGGCGGGTGGCGCGGAGTATGAAACTTTCCGCCTGGACGCGGTCCCCGGCAGCCAGACTCTCCCTTACAGCCTGAAGGTTCTGCTCGAAAACCTCCTCCGCAACGAGGACGGCGTCAACATCACCGCGGATCACATCACCGCCCTGGCGAACTGGGATCCGCGCAAGGAACCGGACACCGAGATCCAGTTCACCCCGGCCCGCGTGATCCTGCAGGACCTCACCGGCGTGCCCGCCGTCGTCGACCTGGCGGCGATGCGCGAGGCGATGCGGGCTCTCGGCGGCGACCCGACGAAGATCAACCCGCTCATCCCCGCCGAACTCGTGATCGACCACTCCGTGGTCGCCGACATCTTCGGCCGCCCCGACGCCTTCGAGAGAAACGTCGCGATCGAGTTCCAGCGCAACAGCGAGCGGTTCCAGTTCCTGCGCTGGGGCCAGGACGCGTTCAGCGGCTTTCGCGTCGTCCCGCCGGGCACCGGCATCGTGCACCAGGTGAACATCGAGTACCTCGCCCGCGTGGTGATGACGGGCGGCGAGGGTGGGACGGGCGGCGACCCAGGCGGCCGCGCCACCGCCTACCCCGACACGTGCGTCGGTACCGACTCGCACACCACCATGCAGAACGGTCTCGGCGTTCTCGGCTGGGGAGTCGGCGGTATCGAGGCGGAGGCGGCCATGCTCGGTCAGCCGATCTCGATGCTGATCCCGAAGGTCGTCGGCTTCCGGCTGACCGGCGCGCTGCCGGTGACCGCGACCGCCACCGACCTGGTTCTGACGATCACGGAGATGCTGCGCAAGCACGGCGTCGTTGGCAAGTTCGTGGAGTTCGTCGGCGACGGCGTGGGGCACGTCCCGGTCGCCAACAGGGCCACGATCGGGAACATGTCGCCGGAGTTCGGCTCCACGTGCGCGATCTTCCCGATCGACGAGGCGACGCTGGAGTACCTGCGCCTGACCGGCCGCCCGCGCGGCCAGGTCGAACTCGTCGAGACGTACGCCAAGGAGCAGGGCCTGTGGCACGACCCGTCTCGCGAGCTGCGTTTCTCCGAGGAGCTGACGCTCGACCTCGGAACCGTGGTGCCCAGCATCGCGGGACCGAAGCGCCCGCAAGACCGGATCGAGCTCACCAACGCGAAGACGGCCTTCCGCGACGCGCTGCCCGCCTACACCGGCGGTAGCGGCCTGAACGGCACGTTCCCCGCCTCTGACCCGGTGGAGAACGACGACACCCGCGCCACGAACGCGGTGAGCGTCACCCTCGAGGACGGCACGACAACGCAGGTCGACCACGGGCACGTCGTCATCGCCGCGATCACCTCGTGCACGAACACGTCCAACCCGTTCGTGATGATCGGCGCCGCGCTGCTCGCCAAGAAGGCCGTCGAACGCGGGCTTAACCGCAAGCCCTGGGTGAAGACCACGCTCGCCCCCGGCTCCAAGGTCGTCATGGACTACTACGAGCGCGCGGGCCTGCTGCCGTACCTGGACAAGCTGGGCTTCAACCTCGTCGGCTACGGCTGCACCACCTGCATCGGCAACTCCGGCCCGCTGCCCCCGGCCATCAGCGCGGCCGTGAACGACAGCGACCTGGCCGTCGTGTCCGTGCTGTCAGGGAACCGGAACTTCGAAGGCCGGATCAACCCGGACGTGAAGATGAACTACCTCGCGTCCCCGCCGCTTGTCGTCGCCTATGCCCTGGCCGGGACGATGGACATCGACCTGGACACCGAACCCCTCGGCACCGACACCGAAGGCAAGCCCGTCTACCTCGCCGACATCTGGCCCTCGCCAGACGAGGTGGCGACCGTCGTGGGCAGCGCGGTCGCGGCGGAGATGTTCACCCGTGACTACGCCGACGTGTTCACCGGCGACGACAACTGGCGCAACCTCGAGGTCCCGGCCGGCGACACGTTCACCTGGGACCCGTCGTCGACGTACGTCAGGCGGCCGCCGTACTTCGACGGCATGCCCGCCGAGCCCGCCCCGGTCAGCGACATCCACGGCGCGAAGGTGCTCGCCAAGCTCGGCGACTCGGTCACCACCGACCACATCTCGCCGGCCGGCGCGATCAAGGCCACC
>DATMKQ010000240.1:0-7852 GCA_035571275.1 Trebonia sp. | reverse complement strand
GCCCCCCGTTACGTCCTTGCCCCCACCCCCGCCCACCCCTCACGTACTGATCGCGGCGGTGGACTGCTTCGCGTGCCAGCGCCGCCCGTCCGAGCGCGGCCGGATCAGCGTGAAGGTCTCGAACTGCGTGTAGTCGTCGGTTGGCGCGCCCGGCGCCCCGGTCGCGGGGTTGACCGGGTCCGCGCCGACCGCGTGGTAGTGCGTGACGGTGATGGAGGTCTGGCCGCCGGCTTCTGTCCCGGGGTTGACGTCGAACACCGCGATCCCGTAGCCGGTGGCGGTGTCGCGCCGCGCGGACCAGGTCGCGTCCTCCACCGCGTCCGCGTCCGCCCGGGCGTACACGCCGGGATCGGAAGTCGGGGGGCCGCCGGCTACGGGCCGGTTACGGCGGGTGAACACCTTGGCCTCGAGCTGAGTCCGGCTCACCCCGAAGACGTCGAGGTTCGCGTCGGTGCCGCCGCAGCCGAGGATCAGGTGCACGGTGCCCTGGCTGGTGTCGAAGACCCCGCTGTCCACCGTCGTCACCGGGTGCGGCCGCCGGGTGTCGACGGCCGCGCCGGTCGCGGCGTCGCTGCCCGCGCCGATGTCGAACCCGCGGACCGGGAACGAGCGCTCGTAGTCGTGGTCGTGCCCGCAGAGCACCAGGTCCACCTCGTACCGGTCGAACAGCGGCAGCCATTCCTCCCTGATGCCCAGGTCCGAGCCGTTGCCGGCGCGCGAGGAGGAGCACGCGCACTGGTGCATCTGCGCGACGATCCAGTCGATCGACGCGTCCCGCCGCGCCGCCGCCAGCGTCGTCTCGAGCCACCGCGTCTGCGCGCCGCCGGAGTAGCCGCGGACGTAAAGCGACGTGCCCGCGGGGATGGGGGGGTGGGGCGGCGCCGGTGTCAGCGCGGCGGGCCCGGCCACGAACGCGCCCGCGTCCTGGTAGACCACGTCGTCCGCGCTCAGCGAGACGAACAGCACCGAGCCGATCCGATAGGAGTACCACCGTCCCTCCAGGCCCGGTGTCCCGTTGGACGGCAGCGTGTACCTGGTCAGGTAGGACGCGAAGCCCTGCGGCCCGTTGCCGAACTCGATCTCGTGGTTGCCCGGCACCGGCATCCACGGCCGGTAGGCCGCCGACGCCTGGTTGTTGTTGCCGAAGTCCCGCCACACGTCAGGCTGCGCCCCCGGGTTCAGGTCGCCGTAGCACAGGTCCCCGTTGAGCACGTGGAACAGCGGCTGGAACGACTCCACCGCGCCGACCGCGTACGCGGACTGGCCGTAGGACTGCACCCAGTTCGTGTTTGGCGTGGCCAGGTCGCCGAAGCTGGTGAACCGGAACGCCGCCCGGCCTTCCGGCGCGGTGCTGAACGTCGCGCTGAACGGGTCGGTCGCGCTGCCGTCGTTGTCGGCGGTGACGGCGTACCCGTACGTCGCGCCCGGGCGCAGCCCGTGCACCCGGGCGTGATACGTCCACACGGTCTGCCCGTTGAGGCCGTCGGTGTAGGCGCGCTCTTCGGCCGGGATGACCCGCTGCCCGATCCGCACCCGGGGCCGCACCGCCTGATCCGGCGACGCCCACGACACCACCATGCTCCTGGCCGGGTCATCGCCCCAGGTCAGGTGGATCTGCTCCGGCGTGCCGTCGCCGGGGCCAGCGGGCCGGGCGCGGGAACTCGCGGGTGCAGACATGCGCAGACTTTGCCGTCCGCCGGTGAACGTCTGGTGACAACAGTGCAGGTCGTGTAACCAGTTCTGGATGAATATTCCGGGCCGGTCACGTGCGATTGCACCGTTTCGGTCGGTAACGTCAGGGTTTCGCCAGGAGGTAGACGTTCAGAATAACGATCACCGCGGTGACGAGGCAGGCGGCGACGCTGGTCAGCGGGCGGTTGACGAGTGAGCCCATCAGCTTGCGATTAGCGGTGAACAGTACCAGCGGGATCAACGCGAACGGGATGCCGAAGGACAGGAACACCTGGCTGAGCACCAGCGCGCGGGTGGCACTGAACCCGACGGCGATCAGCACGAAGGCCGGCACCATGGTGATCGCGCGGCGCGCGAACACCGGGATCTGGCGGTGGATGAAGCCCTGCATGACGACCTGGCCGGACATCGTGCCGACGCAGGATGAGGCGATGCCGGAGACGAGCAGCGCCACGCCGAACACGGTGCCGGCGTGCGCGCCGAGGTAGCCGTTCAGCCCGGAGAAAACCTGGCCGAGGTCGCCGCCCGCGGCGAACTGGCCGCGAGAGTGGAAGACCGCCGCGGCGGTCGCCAGCATGGCCAGGTTGATCACGCCCGCCAGGCCCATCGCGACGAGCACGTCGACGACCGTGAAGCGGAAGATCTTCCGGCGGTCAGCGTCGCCCGCGCCGACAACCCGTCCCTGGGTAAGCGAGGAGTGCAGGTAGATGACGTGTGGCATCACGGTCGCGCCGACGATCGAGACCGCCAGCAGCGCCGCGCCGTCGGGTATCCGCGGCTCCAGCGCGCCGGAGGCCACGGCGGCCGGCGGCGGGCTGCTCTTGAAGATCTCCAGGCCGAACGCGAGCACGACGACGCCAACGAGCGAGGTGATAGCCGCTTCGAGCCGCCGGAAACCGCCGACCTCCATGGCAAGCACCGCGAACGTGCCCAGTCCCGCCAGTACCGCGCAGGTCAGCAGCGGCAGCCCGACGACTAGGTGCAGTCCAAGCGCCGCTCCGGTGAACTCCGCCAGGTCGGTGGCCATCGCGACCGCCTCGGCCTGCAGCCACAGCAGCACCACGGCGCTCCGCGGCAGCCGGTCACGGCACACCTCAGGCAGGCTGCACCCGGTCGCGATGCCTAGCTTGGCGCTCAGCGACTGGACGAGCATGGCCATCAGGTTGGCGGTGAGCACCACCCACCCCAGCAGGTAGCCGAACTGCGCGCCCCCGGCCATATTGGTGGCGAAGTTCCCAGGGTCGACGTAGGCGACCGACGCGATGAAGGCGGGGCCGAGGAACGGCACGACGGCGCGCAGCCCTCTCCGTTCCCCGGCCAACGCCTCCTGTGCGGCGACGGTCGTGCTAACCAACTGAGGGGCCCAGGCCCAGTGACTGCGGGGTGCTCGAGTCGGGTGACGGCTGGTGCAGGCCTTCGTCGAGCGAGCCGTACTCGGTCATCAGCGCGGGGCTGCCGCCCCATGGGGTCTGCTCTTCCGCGACCAGCGTGTTGGTCGTGAGCAGCAGCCCAGCTACCGACGCGCCGTTCTGCAGCGCAGAACGGACGACGCGCAGCGGGTCGATGATGCCCATCTCGATCATGTTCCCGTGGCGCCCGCTCAGCGCGTCGAAGCCGTCGTCAGGGCCGAGCATCGCCGTCTGCGCCACGACCTCGGCGGCCGGGAAGCCCGCGTTGGCCGCGATCAGCGTCGCCGGCTCGCTCAGCGCCCGGCGGACGATGCCGATGCCGACGGCGTAGTCGCCGGTTACATCGCCCGGGACTGTACTGCTGCCCGGGACTGTGCTGCCCGGGACTGTGCTGCCCGGGACTGTGCTGCTGCCCGGGGCCGCGCCGTTGTCCGTGCCCGTGCCCGCGCCCCCCACTTTCTTGCTGTTATCAGATCCGTCCAGCACGCTGACCGCGTGCAGCAGGGCGGCGCCGCCGCCGGCGACAATGCCCTCGGCCATCGCGGCCCGCGTGGCGGACAGTGCGTCCTCGACCCGGTGCCGGAGTTCCTTGAGCTCGGCGCTGGTCGGCGCGCCGACGCGGACGACAGCGACCTTGCCGGACAGCGAGCCGATCCGCTCCGTGAGCACGTCCTCATCGATGCCGAACGTGGCCCGTTCGAGCTCGGCGCGCAACTGGGCCAGCCGGAACTGGACCGTCTCGGCGGAGCCGCCGCCGCCGATGATCGCCGTGCTGTCCGCGACCACCCTGACCTGACGGGCTCGGCCGAGCTGCTCGATGGTCATCGTTTCGAGTGAGAACCCCGAGTGCTTGCTGAACACCGCCCCGCCGGTGAGCGCGGCGATGTCCTCGAGCTTGTGCAGCCTGCGGTCGCCGAAGCCGGGGGCGCGCACCGCGCACACCTGGAAGATGCCGTTCACGTGGTTGTGCACCAGCATCGACAACGCCGTGCCCTCGACGGTTTCCGCGATGATCAGCAGCGGGCGCGGCGCCCGCATGACCTTGTCCAGCAGCGGCATCAGCTGCTGGACCTTGTTGATCTTCTCGCTGCACAAGAGGATGTACGGGTCGACGAGCACGGCCTCGAGGCTGGCCGGGTTGGTCACCAGGTACGGCGACAGGTACCCGTTGTCGAACTGGAATCCCTCGACGAAGTCCACTCCCATGCCGGCCGCGGGGGAGTCCTCCACGGTGACGATGCCCGCGTCGCCTACGGTGTGCAGCGCCTTGGCGATGACCGCGCCCACCGCGTCGTCGTCGTTGGCGGAGATCGCCGCGACCCGGCGATAGTCCTCCTCGGTGCTCACCGCATGCGCGACACCCTGCAGGTACCCGGTCAGCCGCCCGATCGCGAGGTCGATGCCGCGCTTGACGAACACCGGGTTGGCGCCGCCGTCGATCGCGCGCATGCCCTCGCGGATGATCGCCTGGGCGAGCACGGTCGCGGTCGTGGTGCCGTCGCCGACCATGTCGTTGGTCTTGATCGCCGCTTCCTTGACCAGTTGCGCGCCCATGTTCTCGAACTGGTTCTTCAGGTGGATCTCGCGGGCGATCGTCACCCCGTCATTGGTGACCACCGGTGAGCCGGTGATCTTCTCCAGGATGACGTTGCGCCCCTTCGGGCCGAGCGTCGACTTCACCGCCTCGGCGAGCTGGTCTACGCCGGCCAGCAGCAGGCCGCGCGCGTCGGCGCCGAAGCGGAGTTCCTTGGCCATCGTTGCTCCCTTTTTGCACGTCGCCCGGTCAGGGCACGAGAATCGCCCGGCCGCGGACGCGGCCGGCGTCGAGGTCGGCGAGCGCCTCGGGGGCGGCGTCAAGCGGGTAGGTCCTGGTGTGCAGGGTGACCTTGCCCGCCTGCGCGAGCGCCATCAGCTCCGCTAGGTCGTTGTAGGTGCCGACGATGTTGCCGATGATGTTCCGCTCGGTGGAGATGATGTCCAGCGTCGGGATGTGCAGCGTGCCGCCGTACCCGATCACGAAGTAGGACCCGGCCTCCCTGGTCATCGCCCACCCGTCCATCTCGGCGCCTTGTTCGGCCACGAAGTCGAGCACGACCTCGGAGCCCGGTCCGCCGGTCAGCTCCCGTACCGACTGAACCTGGCGGCCGTCGGCTACTACCGTGTGCTCCGCGCCGAGCTCTTCGGCGAGCTTGAGCGCCTCCGGACTCCTGTCGACGACCACGATCCGAGTCGCGGTCAGCGCGGCCAGGCACTGCACGCCGATGTGTCCGAGCCCGCCGGCGCCGATCACGACGCAGGTCGTCCCCGGGTACAGCAGCGGAATCGCCTTCTTGACGGCGTGGTACGCCGTGATCCCGGCGTCCGCGAGCGCCGCCACGTCCTGCGGCTTCGTCTCTGGGTCGAGCTTGACGCAGGCCCGCGCGGACGTCAGCAGGTACTCCGCCATGCCGCCGTCCCGCGAAAGTCCGGGGAAGGCGCTGTTCTCGCAGTGCATGTCGTCGCCTGCCCGGCAGGCGCGGCACAGCCCGCAGGTGACCAGAGGGTGCAGGATCACCGTGTCACCGGGCTGGAGGTTGGTGACGCCGGAGCCGACTTCGTGCACCCAGCCGGCGTTCTCGTGGCCGAGGATGTAGGGCAGCGGCGTGCCCATGGCCGCGTCCCACTGACCTTCGATGATGTGCAGGTCGGTGCGGCACACCCCGGCCCCGCCGATCTTCACGATCACGTCGAGCGGCCCCGTGATCTTCGGGTCTGGGACCTCGTCGATGTCCGGGGCGGTGTGGAACTTATGCAGTCGTACCGCTTTCACTCGTTCCTCCTGATCTCGGGTAGCGGCGGGCCAGCATCCCCGAGCAGATGCTTGTGTTGGCTTCTATGCCTGTCTGGGTCACGCGCGCGCGGCGCAGGTGCAGCGGCACCGCCGCGGCCTCCACCCGCTTTCCCGTTACCGGGTCGATCAGCAACGGGGCGTCGTCGCCGGCGGGCAGGCCCAGCTCAGCGCGCCGTCGACGCAAACGGGTGAGCTCCGCCGACGACGGGACGTCGCCAAGCGTCATCTCGCGCAGTTCCTCCTGGGCCGTCCCGCCTGATAGCAATGGCCGGCACACCAGGTCCGTGCCAGCCATCAGCGCCTTGCGGAGGAAGGCCGCGCGCAGCTCGTGTAGCTCGGCGACCGCCTCGCCGCGGAAGGAGCCGACGAAGCCCGCCTGCGCGGTTACGCCGGCGTTGATCGCCTCGCCGGCGAAGTGGTCTTCGAGGACCACCTCCGCGGACCGTACGCCCGGCGTTCCCGTGAGCGCGTCGTAGGCGTCGGCGACCATGAGGAACGCGAAGTTGGGGGCGCAGAAGTAGGTGGGCAGGCGCAGGCGGACCCGCGCCTGCCCATCATCGGAGACCGTGCAGGACGCGACGAAGCCGAGCGAAGTGATCGGCTCGTCGAGTTCCGGATCGCGCACGCTGGCCAGGGCAGCCAGCGCGGCATCCGCGAGCGGGCTGACCACGGCCTGCGCGGTCATGATCCGGTGACCAGCTGAGCGTCTTCCCGGTCGCCCGGTATGCCCGCCTGAGCGGGGATGAGGAACTCGGCCGGCACCTCGATGTCGTAGAGCCTGGCCGCGTTCAGGCCGAGCATCTTCTTCTTCGAGGCCGTGTTCACCCTCGGGTAGTCGGAGAACTCCTCGGTGTCCGGCAGCTGCCAGTCAACGAAGCCCTCGACCTGCCACTTGGGCTCCCAGATGGCGTAGTCGCTGCCGAACATCATCTTGTCCTCGCCGACCCAGAACAGCAGCTCGCCCATGACCTTGGCGAAGAACCTCGGCCGCGCGTGCATGAGGCCGCCGATGGCGACCGCCAGCCCCGCGTACACGTTCGGCTCCTGGGTGGCCATGAAGCAGAAGTCCTCGATCCGCGGCAGCCCCACGTGCTCGACGATGAAGTTGAGCTCAGGGAAATCGGTCGCCACGTGATCCACGTCGGAGACGTCGAACGCGTCCTTGTCCAGCGGCCAGATCGTCGGGCCCTTGTGCACGTGGATGTTCTTGATGCCGAGGTTCTGCGCGACCTCCACGAAGCGGTACGCCGCCGGGTCGGTCAGCTTGTACCCGCGCGAGCCGGCGTTCCACTCGGCGGTGTAAAGCTTGACTCCCTTGGACCCGAACCGCTCGACGTTGCGTTTGAGCTCCTCGATGCCCGCGTCGCCGTCGCGCGGGTCAAACCGGGTGTTGTAGACAAACTTGCCCGGGTGCTTCTCGCCCATCAGCGCGTTGCGCTCGGTGGTGTTGAAGCCCTCCTTGTACCACTCCTTCAGGTAGGTGGGCTGGAAGATGGCGACGTCCACGTACCCGTCCTCGAAGACGTCCTTCATCAGGTCGTCTTCCGAGTACTTCTCGAAGTGCTCGATCGACCAGTGCGTCTCTTTCGGGCCGAGCCCTTGGTAGGCGTGGAAGCACTCGATCCAGCCCTTGGCGTACTGCTCCTGGCCCGGCACCCAGTTGTCGGGCGCCGCGTTCCAGTAGTGCAGGTGCGTGTCGACGATGAAGTATTTCTCGCCGTTCTTCTCGTACACGAGGGCTCCTTCCTAGCCCTGGGACGGGATCAGGTCGAAGCCGAGATACTCGGCGGCGTCCTCCGGGTTGGCGAAGAAGAGGGTCTTGTCGTCGGTGTGGATCATCCGGCCGTAGTGCGTCGACATGTCCTCTTCGAGCTCGCCTTGGTTGAAGAAGCCGGGCTCCTCGCCGAGCGCTTCTGAGATC
>DATMKQ010000239.1:0-16501 GCA_035571275.1 Trebonia sp. | reverse complement strand
CGCCGCCAGCGCGAACGTGCTGACCACGGCCGCCACCACCAGCACGGTGTGGAGCGGCAGTGCGGACACCACCGCGAACAGCAGCGCGGCGAACGGGGTGTAGGTGAACTGGATGCCGGGGTGATTCTCGTAATGCCAGGTGAAGAGGTTGTCTGGGTGGTGCAGCGCCTGCTGCCCGCCGTCCAGGTACACCTGGAGGTCGAAGCCCTTGAGCATGGCGGCCATCGGGTGCGTGGCCACCGCCACGAGGTAGGCGATCGCGGCCACGGCGGCCACCGCGGCGCCGGCGATCAGCAGCGCGCGGTCCCTGGAGGCATCGCGCCGGCTGGCGGCATGGCTGCTGGCCACGCCCGCTTCCGCTCTCATGACTGGAGTCTCTCCTCATCCCGGTGGAGTCAGTCGGCAGCATAGTGCACCGGCCGGGCCGCAGGGTCTTGCCTTGGGGTTCTATCGTTGACAGGTGGCGGATCACCTGGAGATCGAGCAGAAGTTCGATGTGGATGAGGGCTTCGTGCGACCGGACTTCGGCGGGCGGATCGACGGAGTCGCCGCCGCCGAGCCGGTCACCTACCACCTCGCCGCGACGTACTTCGACACGCCGGAGCAGCGGCTCGCGGCGAACAAGATCACGCTGCGGCGGCGGACCGGCGGCACCGACCAGGGCTGGCACCTCAAGCTGCCAGCGGGCGAGGGGGCCCGCCGCGAACTGCAAGCGCCCCTCGGGGACCCAGGCGATGACACGGTGCCGACGCGGCTCGCCGCACAGGTCGCGGCCGTAACCCAAGGCCAGCCCCTCACACCGATCGCCCAGCTTGATACGGAACGGACCGTTGTGACCCTCACGGACGGTGACGGGACAGTGGTCGCGGAGGTGGCCGACGACGTGGTGACCGCACGCCGGCTACGGGGTTCTTCTCCCGCACCGCTGCGGTGGCGAGAGATCGAGGTCGAGGTGCCGGTCGCGGCGCCGGACCTGCAGCGGGCGGCCGCGGACCTGCTCAGCGACGCCGGAGCGCGGCCGGCGGGCCACGGTTCCAAGCTCGCCAGAGTTCTCACTGAGACTACTTAGGGCTGGTCAGGGGCAATTTCAGAGGATATCCATAGCGTTTGCACACACCACTGATCGTGTTGGCTTGTCATGCTGGATAAAGAGAAAGTTCTGAAGGCCTGGCTAGGAATGAGCGAGACATGCCTGACTATCCTGGCGCGACCCTGAGCATCTCCGCGGGGGGCTCCGGGGGGTCGTCCCCCCGGGCTAGCGGAGCGGGGGGTACGCAACGCGCGGACGGCACACCAGTGCGGGTGCTCGTGGTCGACGACGAGCCGAGCCTAGCGGAGCTGCTGTCCAGCGTGCTCCGCTACGAGGGGTGGAACGTGCATACCGCGGGCACCGGCGCGGACGCGGTCCGGGCCGGGCGCGAGTTCCGCCCGGACGCCGTGGTGCTCGACATCATGCTGCCCGACTTCGACGGGATCGAGGTCATGCGCAGGCTCCGCGCCGAAATACCCGACGTGTGCGTGCTCTTCCTCACCGCGCGGGACGCGGTGGAAGACCGCGTGGCGGGGCTGACCGCGGGCGGCGATGACTACGTCACCAAACCGTTCAGCCTCGAAGAGGTGCTCGCCCGGCTGCGCGGACTGCTGCGCCGCGCGCATCTGGCCAGGCCCACGGGCGAGGGGGCGCTGTCCGTCGCGGACCTGACGATGGACGAGGACGCGCGCGAGGTGCGCCGCTCCGGCGAGCTCATCGACCTCACCGCGACCGAGTTCGAGCTGCTGCGGTTCCTCATGCGCAACCCGCGGCGGGTGCTTTCCAAGGCGCAGATCCTGGACCGGGTGTGGAACTACGACTTCGGCGGTCAGGCGCACGTGGTCGAGCTGTACATCAGCTACCTGCGCAAGAAGATCGACGCCGGCCGTGACCCGCTGATCCACACCGTCCGCGGCGTCGGGTACGTGCTCAAACCGGCAGGCTGATGAACGCACGTGGCCTGTCCTGGCCGTGGCGCTGGCGGGTCCTGCGCACGCTGCGCGGCAAGCTGATCGCCGGGCTGGTGGCGCTGCTGGCGATCGCCTGCGCCACGGTTGGCGTGGTCACCTATTTCGCCGTGCAGCGGTCACTGTCGGGCACGCTGAGCAACCAGCTGCAGTCCGCGACCAGCGACGTCAACAACTGTCTCGACTTCATGCTGGGCGACGACGACAAGCAGCAGCACGACGGCGGCGCGCCGAGCTACCGGAACAATCCGTACATGGAATGCGGCGCCCCGGGAACGTTCGTGGCCTACTACAACAGCGGGCAGTGGACCGCGTTCGAAGTGCCCGGCAACATGGTCCCCCTCACCGCCGCGGACAAGCAGGCCCTAGCGGCCATCACGCCGTCGCCGGCCCAGCACGGCCCGGTGCGGAGCTACACCCAGCACCTCGAATCGATGGACGGCACCTACAAGATCACCGTTGTCGACGATCCCAACGGGACCTATGTGACCGGCTTGCCGCTGGCCGGCGTGCACGACACGCTCAGGGACGTGGCGCTGGTCGAGGCCACGGTATTCGGCGGGGTCCTGCTGCTGGCCGGCGTGCTCGGCACGGTGTGGGTCCGGCTGTCGCTGCGCCCGCTGCGCCGGGTGGCGGCCACCGCGTCCCAGGTCGCCCGGCTGCCGCTGGAGTCCGGCGAGGTCGAGCTGCCCGCGGGCGTGCCCGACACCGACCCCGACACCGAGACTGGTCAGGTCGGGCTGGCGTTCAACCGCATGCTCGGGCACGTGCAGGCGGCGCTGACCCGCCGCGCGGCGAGCGAGACGCGGCTGCGCCGGTTCGCCGCCGACGCCAGCCACGAGCTTCGCACCCCGCTTGCGGCCATTCGCGGCTACGCCGAGCTCGGCCTGCTGCATCCGGGCGATTCGCCGGAGGCGGTCACGCACGCGCTCGGCCGCGTGCTGTCGGAGTCCACCCGGATGAGCGTTCTCGTCGACGACCTGCTGTTGCTCGCCAGGCTCGACGCGGGCCGGCCGCTGAGCCGCGAGCCGGTCGACATGACACGGCTGGCCATCGACGCGGCCAGCGACTCGCGGGTCGCCAGGCCCGACCACCGCTGGATGCTCGAACTGCCCGATGACCCCGTGCTGGTCAACGGCGACGAGCACCGGCTGCGCCAGGTGCTCGGCAACGTGCTCAGCAACGCCGGGCGGCACACCCCGGACGGCACGACGGTCACCGTCGCGGTCAGCGGCGAACTGCCGCCGGGCGAGCCCGCGACAGGCCCCGGATCCGTCAGGCGCGGGGCTATCCCGACCGGGCCGCGGATGGTGCTTACCGTCACCGACGACGGACCAGGCGTTCCGCCCGACCTGCTGCCTGACCTGTTCGAGCGGTTCACCCGCGCCGACACCTCCCGGTCGCACGCGACCAACGCCTCCTCCACCGGGCTCGGCCTGGCGATCGTGGACGCGGTGGTCGCGGCGCACGGCGGCGCGGTGCTCGTGACCAGCCGACCGGGCATGACGCGCTTCACGATCACGCTGCCCCGGCTGGCGCAGGAGGCCGAGCCGGCCAAGCGCGGCAGGTCCGGCCGCAAGGTGCTGCGCGGGTAAAGAGCCTTTAAATCTCCCGAACGGCCGGGGGCGCCTGCCTCGGCGGCCACCGTGGGTGCCTCGGCTGGCCCGCCTTGCAGCGCCCCTGGCGCCTGGAGCGGTCCTCGGCGCATCAGCGAGCCGCACACGATCGCGCCGCCCAGGAAGATCGCGGCGCACCACCAGAAGACCGTGGTGTACCCGTGCACCAGCCCGGCGGCCTGTATGCCCCGGATCGCGATCGGGTTCCTCCCGGCCGCCACGATGTGGGCGGCGATGTAGCTCGTGGTCGCGCTGGCCGCGATCGTGTTCAGCAGCGAGGTGCCGATCGAGCCGCCGAGCTGCTGCCCGGTGTTGACAGAAGCCGAGGCGACGCCCGCGTCGTAGGGCGCGACCCCGTATGTGCCCGCGTTCAGCGCCGTCGAGAACATGAAGCCCATGCCGAAACCGGTGATCATGAGCGGCCCCAGCAGGTCCCCCGCGTAGTTCCCGTGCAGGCCGATACGCGTCAGCCAGACCTGCGCGCCGGCCAGCGCGAGCATGCCGACGATGACGATCGGCTTGGGCCCGATCCGCGGCATCAGGACGATGTTGCCCACGTTGGCGGCGATGGCGATGCAGACCACCAACGGCAGGAACGCCACGCCGGACAGGACCGCCGAGTAGCCGAGCGTGACCTGCATGTAATAGGTGAGGAACAGGAAGATGCCGAAAATGCCGGCCCCGACGATCAGGATCGCGATGTAGGCGCCGCCGCGGTTGCGGTCAAGCACCACCCGGGGCGGCAGCAGCGGGTGCGCGGCGCGGGCCTGCCAAACCCCGAAGGCGATGAGCAGCAGCACGCCGACCGCCAGGAATCCATACGTGGACGGGGTGGACCAGCCGTGCGTGGCGGCGTTGGAGAACCCGTAGACCAGGCAGAACACTCCGCCGGAGACCAGCAGGACACCGGGGATGTCGAGCTTGGCGCCCGATGTCCGCGGTTGCCGGTGCAGCAGTATGGCGCCGCCGGCGATGGCAACACCGGCGAAGACCACGTTGATGTAGAGGCACCAGCGCCAGGACAGGTACGAGGTCAGCGCGCCGCCGAGCAGCAGACCGACCGCGGCGCCCGCGCCCGCGATCGTGCCGTAGATCCCGAAGGCCTTACCCCGCTCCTTCGAGTCGCTGAAGGTCGTGGTCAGCAGCGACAGCGCCGCGGGCGCCAGCATCGCGGCGAACACGCCCTGGCAGGCGCGGGCGGTGACGAGCATGGTGAAGTTGACCGAGGCGCCGCCGATCGCCGAGGCTACGGCGAAGCCGGACAGCCCTGTGATGAACATGACTTTGCGCCCGAACAGGTCGGCCAGCCGCCCGCAGAACAGCAGCAGGCTGCCGAACGACAGCGCGTACGCGGTGACGATCCACTGCCTGTCCACGTTGTTGAAGTGCAGCGCGTGCTGTGCCGACGGCAGTGCCAGGTTCATCACGGTCAGGTCGAGCACGACCATGAGCTGCGCGATGCCGATGATGGCCAGGATCCACCAGCGCCTCGGGTCGGGACCCGGTGCGGGCACGCTCGCTTCGGACATGAAAACCCCGCCCATCTGGAGGTTGCGTCTCCGGTTAAGGGATTAGCATAGCACGAAGCGGAGATGCCGCCTCCGCTGCGGGGTACGCTTACTAGCATGTCCGATTGCCGGGCGGAACGCCCGCTGCGCCGCGATGCCGAGCGAAACAGGCAGCGCATCCTGCGCGCCGCGGGCGAGGTGTTCACCCAGCGCGGCCTCGACGCCACGCTCGACGACGTCGCCCGGCACGCCGGCGTCGGGGTCGGGACCGTCTACCGGCGGTTCCCCGACAAGGAGACGCTGATCGCCGAGCTGTTCCAGGACAGCATCGACGCGATGGTCGCGGTGGCGGAGAAAGCCTGTACCGAGCCCGACCCCTGGCAGGCGCTCGTCTCGTTCCTCGAGTACGCCGCGGCCGCGATGGCCGGGGACCTCGGCCTGCGCCAGCTCTTGATGTTCGCCACGTACGGCCGGGACCGGGTGGCCTACGCGCGCGAGCAGATGCGCCCGGTCGTGACCAGGCTCGTCGAGCGCGCGCAGGCCGCGGGCGCGCTGCGCACCGACTTCAGGCCCACCGACGTCCCCATGATCGCTTTCCTGCTCGGGTCGGCCGCCGAGTACGCCGGCCCCGTGCAGCCGGAGGTGTGGCGGCGGTACCTCGCGCTCATCATCGATGGCATGCGCGCTGCCCCGGGCGTGTCCGAGCTGCCGGTCCCCGCCCTGACCCCGGACGGAATAGAGCAGTGCATGCGCGCCAACGCGCAGCGCCCGCCGACTCGCCGCTGAGCACCCAGGCAGATGAGCGCGCAAGCAGATGCACGTGCATTTGCATTTACTCTTGGGCGTGCATCATGACGTGCATTTGCACTTTGGATTTGCCCTTTGGGAGTGCAATTCCGTAGCCTGTTGACCTGCGCTTTCGTGCCACAATCGGGCTGGGCGTATTGACCGTGAAAGCCTCCTGGTATTTCGCGTGACAAGTCTGTTTAAGCGCAGTAAGATCACTTTTGACCAAGCATCCCCGCCACGATGGAGTTCTTGTTCATGATTTCCGGCAACGGCTTGCCGGCCGCAAGTGAGTGCGACGACAGTGTTCGTGAGCGCGACGCCACCAGGGCGCTCCGCGACATCCAGACCCTGATCGCCAAGCTTGAGGTCGTCAACAGACTGCTCGCCGTCCCGCTGCGGACGAGGCGGGTGTCGTTGCCACCGGAAAGCGACAGCGCGGCCCACGGCAGCGCTGCCGCTCCGGATGCTTAGTCCCTGGCCATAGCGCGGAGCAGGCGCGCCGAGGCCGCCGAGGTCAGTGCCGCCGTCCGCAGGTGCGCGAACGCCCTGATGTGGCAGGCGACGTCCTCCCGTCCTTCGAGGCTTACCCCGCCGCACAGCGCGGGCAGGTGAATGACGCCAAGGCCGGGCGGATTAGCGAACCGCAGAATCGTCATCGGGCCGGATCCCGCCGCGTCAGCCCCGGCGGTGAAGGGCAGCACCTGCAACGACACGCCAGGGACGGCCGCGTGGGTGCTGCCGTCGGCCAGCGCGGCGAGCTGGGCCAGTTGCCGGCGCATCACCTCCGCGCCGCCAACCGACTGGTGCAGCGCCGCCTCGCCGACCACGAATTCCAGCCGCGGGCGGCGCTCCGCGAGCACGCCCTGCTGCCTGGCCAACTTGACTTCCACGGCCTGCGCCCGGGCCTCGTCCGCGTTGAACTCGGGATCGGCGTCGGCCACCGCCCGCGCGTAATCCGGCGTCTGCAGCAAGTCGGGCACCTGCTGGACGTCGTAAACGCAGATCTCCGAGGCAGCGGCTTCCATGATCACGTAGTCCTGCCCGGCATCGGAAAGCACGTTCTGGTAGCCCTGCCACCAGCCGTGCTGCCTGCCGCGGTGCGCGACGGCCAGCAACGCGGCCTGCTCGCCGTCCGGCACGCCGTATTCGGTCAGCAACTCGCGCAGTTCCTTAGCGCTGATGCCGCGCTGGCCGGTCTCAATCCTGCTGATCTTGGACCGGTCACAGTCGAGGATCCGCGCGGCCTCTTCCAGGCGGAAACCGAGGTTCTCCCGGTACCTGCGCAGTGCCGCGCCGAGCAGCCGTCGCCTCACGGGGGGTGTTGCGGTCATGATGTCTTCCTCCTTACGGCGGCCTTCCGGTCGCGGGAAGGCCGTGCTACTTAAGGCGGAACCTAGCACTTGGGGTAGTACGTGGGAGGACGACACGCCGGGGGTTTTCGAATGGCAAACAGTTGTCAGGGCATGTGTTCGATTGCGGTCATTATCCTGCGCTCCGACACCGGTACCGGGGTCCCCATCGTCTGCGCGAACAGGCTGACCCGGAGCTCCTCGATCATCCAGCGGATGCTGGCGGCGGCCGGGCCCGACCGGCCCGCGGCGGGCAGCGTCGCGAGCGCCGTCGCGTACGCGTCTTGCACCCGGTGCACGATCGCCATCTGCTGGGCGTCGCGGCCCGGATTGTCCGCCAGCTTGTCCAGGCGCGCCTGGACGCCGCGCAGGTAGCGGGCCAGCGCGGGCAGCCGCGCCGCCCCGGCCGCGGTCAGGAACCCGGGGTACACCAGCCCCTCCAGCTGCGCCGAGACGTCCGCGACGGCCGGGCCGAGGACCGGGCTGCGCAGTTCGCCCAGCCGGACCTGCACCGCGTGCGTTGCGCGCAGGATCTGCTCCGCCCAGGTGACGACCTCGGCGGTGGCCGCGTGCAGCCGCGGCCTGACGTGATCGAAGCGCCGCGCGAAGCCGGCGGCGTCCCAGGCCGGGCCGCCCGCCTCCGCGATCAGGCCGTCGGCGGCGCAGTTCACGCAGTCGGCGAACAGCGCGGCCACGCCGCCGTGCGGGTTATGGCTCAGCGCCAGCTTCTCGGCGGTGGTCAGCCGCGCCGCGATGTCCTTCACCGGCGACCTGGTGCCGAGCAGGATCAGCCGCCTGGTCCCGGCCCACATCGCGATGCTCGCGGCCTGTTGTGTCTCGAACAGCCGGACGTCCACGGACTGCCCGGCGTCCACGAGCGCGGGGTACGCCTTGACCTCGCCGTCCGTGAACACCTTCGGCAGCGTGCCGATGTCCCAACTCGTCAGCCCCGTCCTGGTCAGCGCGCCGGCCCGGGCCGACAGCGTGGCGCGCAGCTTCGGCCGGAGCTGGCGCTGCAGCGCGCCCAGGTCCCTTCCTGTTGCAACCACCCGACCATCGTCGACGATGCGGAACGTCAGGCGCAAGTGAGATGGAAGCTTGTCCAAGTCAAACGCGTCGGGCGGGACCCGGACGCCGCGTAGCCGGAACAACTCGCGGGACAGGACATCCCTGATGTCGCCGTCGGGGACAAGCTTCGCCAGCACCTCGCGCGCCGCGTCGGGGGCGGGCACGAACTCGCGGCGCAGCGCCTTGGGCAGCGACCGGATGAGCTCGGTGACCAGTTCCTGGCGCAGCCCGGGCACCTGCCAGGAGAACTCGTCTGGCTTGGCCTGATTCAGCGTCTTCAGCGGGATGTCGATCGTGACGCCGTCCGCTTCCGTGCCGGGCTCGAACGCGTAGGACAGGGACAGCCCGCCGCCGGACAGGCCGTCGGAGGCAGACGTCCACACCTGCGGGTAGGCGCCGGAGTCCAGGTCGGCCGCCTCGTCGCTGAGCAGGTCCGCCATCGTCAGCGTGAGCAGGTCAGGCGTGGCGTGCCTGGCCTTCTTCCACCAGGCGTCGAAGTGACGGGCGGACACGATGTCGGCGGGGACCCGGGCGTCGTAAAACTCGAACAGCCCGCGCTCATCGGCGACCAGGCCGCGGCGGCGGGTGCGCTGCTCGAGTTCGGCGGCCTGCTCGAGCAGCCTGGCGTTGTCGCGGAAGAAGTGGTGCCTGGTCTCCCAGTCGCCTTCGACGAGCGCGCGGGAGATGAACAGCTCGCGTGAGGTAACCGGGTCGATCCTGGCGAAGTTCACCGTGCGGTCGGCGACGATCGGGATGCCGTACAGCGTGACCTTCTCTGTCGCGACGACGGCGCCCCGCTTCTTGTTCCACCGCGGTTCGCTGTACTCGCGCTTGACCAGGTGCTGCGCGACCGTCTCGACCCATTCAGGTTCGATCTCCGCGACCAGCCTGCCCCACAGCCGGGACGTCTCGACGAGTTCGGCGGCCACCACCCAGTCCGGCGGCTTGCGGGCCAGCGCGGAGCCGGGGAAGATCGCGAACCGGGTGCCGCGGGCCCCGAGGTACTCCGTCAGCGGCCGCCGCCCGCTCTGCTTTCCTGTTGGCCCAGACCAGCCAGGCTTTCCCAGCGGAAGCACCACCTTCATGCCCACGTGCGACAGCAGTCCGCTGAGCAGGGAGGTGTGAACAACCGATCGTTCCGATGAGGATGTTTGGGTGTTTACCCCGAGGTCGGCGGCGAGACTTCGCAGCTGGGCGTGCAGGTCCTGCCACTCGCGGACCCGCAGGTAATTGAGGAACTCCGCGCGGCACATCCGGCGGAAGGCCGAGCCGGACAGCTCGCGCTGGCGCTGCGCGAGGTAGTCCCACAGCGCGACGAACGTCAGGAAGTCCGATTCGGGCTGGGCGAACCTGTGGTGCGCGGTGTCGGCCGCCTGCTGGTTGTCGGTGGGGCGCTCGCGCGGGTCCTGGATGGACAGCGCGGCGGCGATGATCAGGATCTCGCGCGCGCAGCCGCGCGTCGCCGACTCACAGATCATCCGGGCGATTCGCGGGTCGACGGGCAGGCGCGCCATCTTCCGGCCGAGGTCGGTGAGCCGGCCGCGGTCGAAGGCGTTGAGCTCCTCGAGCAGCCGGACGCCGTCGGTGATGCTGCGCGGGTCTGGCGGGTCGACGAACGGGAACGCGCGCACGTCACCGAGGCGCGCGGCGGCCATCTGGAGGATGACCGAGGCCAGGTTGGTGCGCTGGATCTCCGGGTCGGTGAACTCAGGCCGGGACTGGAAGTCCTCCTCGGAGTACAGCCGGATGCAGATGCCGTCGGCGACCCGGCCGCAGCGACCCTTGCGCTGGTTCGCGCTGGCCTGCGAGATCGGCTCGATCGGCAGCCGCTGCACCTTGGTGCGCAGGCTGTAACGGCTGATCCGCGCGGTGCCCGGGTCGATCACGTACCGGATGCCCGGGACGGTGAGGCTCGTCTCGGCGACGTTGGTGGCGAGCACCACGCGGCGGGTCATGGCCGAGGCGGAGGTCTCGAAGACGCGATGCTGTTCGGCGGCGGAGAGGCGTCCGTATAGCGGCAGCACGTCGAGGCGCGGTTTGCCGGCTAGCGCGTCCGCGGTGTCCCTGATCTCACGCTCGCCCGACAGGAACACCAGGATGTCGCCTGGGCCCACCGTGGCGAGCTCGTCGATCGCGTCGATGATCGCCTGCGCCTGGTCACGGTCCTGGTCGCGGTCTTGCTTGTATTCCGGGTCGGCGATCGGGCGGTA
Organism: Trebonia sp.; assembly: GCA_035571275.1. Taxonomy (GTDB): domain Bacteria; phylum Actinomycetota; class Actinomycetes; order Streptosporangiales; family Streptosporangiaceae; genus Trebonia. The sequence goes on along the minus strand of DATMKQ010000239.1, from coordinate 5,963 downwards.
GCGGACCTCCACCGGGTAGGTGCGCCCGGACACCTCGACGATCGGGGCATCGCCGAAGTGCTGCGAGAACCGCGCGGGGTCGATCGTGGCGGAGGTGATGATCACCTTGAGGTCGCGGCGGCGCGGCAGGAGTTCCTTGAGGTAGCCGAGGATGAAGTCGATGTTCAGGCTGCGCTCGTGCGCCTCGTCGATGATCAGGGTGTCGTAGCGGAGCAGGTCGCGGTCGCCGCCGATCTCGTTCAGCAAGATGCCGTCGGTCATCACCTTGATCAGCGCGGCGTCGCCCGCCTTGTCCGTGAACCTGACCTTGTAGCCGACCACGTCGGCCAGGGGCGTGCTCAGCTCCTCGGCGACGCGCTCGGCGACCGTGCGGGCGGCGATCCTGCGCGGCTGCGTGTGCCCGATCTGGCCGGTGACGCCGCGGCCGAGTTCCAGGCAGATCTTCGGCAGCTGCGTGGTCTTGCCCGAGCCGGTCTCGCCGGCGACGATCACCACCTGGTGGTCGCGGATCGCCGCGGCGATGTCGTCCTTGCGCTGGCTAACCGGGAGCTCGGCCGGGTAGCTGACCGCGGGCACGCGCGCGCGGCGCGCGGCGATCTTTTGCGTCGCCTTCGCGATGTCGCTGGCCAGCTCCTGGGTCGCCTTGCCCTTCGCGGCCGCGTCAGGCAGGCCGCGAGCACGGTCGATGCGGCGGCCGAGCCGATGCTGGTCGGACAGCATCAGCTCAGGCAGCATGCGCCGCAGATCGGCGAGCTCGGACAGCGTGGAAGTTTCGTTCACCGGCGGGAAAGAGTAGAGGACATGATCCAGATGTGCCAACGCATTTCTCGCCGGTGGCCTTCCCTACCCGCCGGCGGCCTTCCCTAGTTGTAGTGCTTCAGGTACGGCCATAGCGCGTGCCAGCTTCCCGCGGGCCCGGTGCAGACGCTGATCGGTATGTCGTTCCAGTCGCTTTGCACCTGGTCGGGCGGGTTGAAGACGGTCAGCTGCCGGCAGCTCACGAAGTCCAGGGCCAGCGGCCCTGGCACGTCGACGACCAGCACCGTCGTGTCCGAGGCGGTGCCTGGGCCCCACGTCCAGAACGAGTTGTGCGCCGAGACCACGGGCGGCAGGTGATACGGCCCGCCGTAAAGGTCCAGCGCGCCGGCTTCGGCGTACGCGGCCGTGTAGATCGAGGTCGGGGGCTCTCCCGCCCGGGTAAGCGCCGCGTCCTGGGCCGCGACGGCGGCGGTCAGCTGCGGCCAGCCGACGCTGTCGTTGACGGACTTGTCCGGCGGCACCTGGTGCAAGATGGCGATCGGCAGCACCGGCAGTGTGTTCGGCACCACGACGACGACGCTCAGCACCAGGCCGGCGGCGACGAGCCCGGTGCGCGCCCGCGCGCGGCTTGGGCTGGCTATCCAGCGTTGCGCCGACACCGATCCGGCGGCGATCACCGCGGGCAGCATTCCGTCGGAGTAGTAGATCTTGCCGGGCACCCAGGCCAGCACGTACAGCACGACGAGCGTCGCGGCGATCGCGAGGAACCGCAGCTCACGGGTGCGGTAGAGGCGGATGAAGCCGGCGATTACCAGCGGGATCCCTAGCACGCCGGTGTAGAGAAGCTGCTCGGGCAGCCCGGCGATGTAGTCTGCGGCCGAGGTGTTCTGGTTGTGCAGCGCGCTCGCCATGGTGAGCTGCGGCCAGCCGTTCGCGAACTGCCAGATGAGGTTCGGCGCCCAGATCGCGAGCGCGATCACGCCGCCAAGCCATGGCCACGGCGTGGCGAGCGCCCGGCGATGCGCGGAGGTGACGAGGATCCCGGCCACGAGGGCGCCGAGCAGGAGCGTGAGCAGGTACTCGTTCTCCAGGCCGACGCCGGCCGCCGCGCCCGCGCCGAGCCACCACCGGGGCCGGTCCCGCAGCAGCGCGGTGGCCACGCACAGCAGCACGACCGCCCAGGCGAGCAGGTCGTACGGCGTGGTGTTGCCGATGTGGGTCGCGCCGAGGAGCACAGGCGCGGTCGCCATGCCAAGCGCGGCGAAGACGCGGCCGTCGCGGATGCCGGAGGGGTTGGCCGGGCCGGAGGGGGCGCTCGTGCGGGCGCCCGCGCCGAACAGCGCGGCCAGCTTGGCGGCGATCAGGACGATCGCGCCGCCCGCCAGCGCCGGCAGGATCCTGATGGCAGTCGGATTCACGCCGAAGACGTCGGTGGTGCGGGCGAGCAGCACCGCGAACGGCGGCTGGTCCACATATCCGAACGCCAGGTGGTGGCTCGCCACCAGGAAGTACAGCTCGTCCTGCTGGAAACCGTAACGGTCGCTGACCACGAGCTCGACCGCCACGAACACGGCCGCGATGACCCACACCAGCCGCGGGATCTTGTCATCGGTTGTTTCAGGTGCGGTCCGGTGATCCGCGGACCGGTACGTTCTCATCTCAGTCACGGTGCCCTCCGTCGGTATTACTCCTATTGCTATAGGGGGACGGGGCGGCGTCGCATCGACCGCCGGGGGGAGCTTCTCGCTCATCCGGGAGGTGGAGTCCGGCGTCTGAAATTCCTCCTTTTCAACGGGGCGTGGCAGTGCCATTCTCATCTGTGGGAGAACTACGGGAGGACCACTATCATGCTTCGAAAATCCCTGGGAAAGGCTGGCCGCACGGTCAGCAAAGCGCTTGCGGCGTGCGCGGTTTCTGTCGCGCTCGTGTTCGCGTTCGGGCTGCCGGCGGGCGCCACGAACGCGTTTCCCACCACCGACGACCACGCCACGGAAATCGCCACTCCATCGTGGTGGTATTACGGCGAGACCGGGGCTCAGGTAAGCGCCCTGGTGAACCAGCACCACGCCCGGCTCACGCAGATCCGTGTCATGAATTCGAGCGGTCCGTCCGGACCGACGTTCGCGGTGACGATGGTCGCCAACAGCGGCGCCTACGCCAGCGGCTGGTGGTGGTACTACGGCGCGACCGCCGCGCAGGTGGGCGGTTTCCTGAGCCAGAACGACGCCCGCCTGATCAGCCTCGACCCGTACTTCGTGAACGGGCAGCTGCTGTTCGCCGTGGTCATGGTGCCTAACAAGGGCGCACAGGGCAGAGGCTGGTGGTGGTACTTCGGCGTGACATCCGATCAGGTGAGCACCTTCCTCACCCAGAACAACGCCAGGCTGACCGAACTGCGCCCGTACATGGACAACGGCCAGCGGGTATTCGCGGTGATCATGATCTCCAACACCGGCGGTGACGCCAGCGGCTGGGAATGGTGGATTAACGCCTCGCCCAGCTTCATCACGAGCCATATCAACTCCGACGGCATGCGGGTGATCGCCTTCGCGCCCGATCCGCTGGGTGGCTTCGACGCGATCCTGGTCGCCAGCGAGGGAGAAACCTGGTACTGGTGGTACGGAATAAACGCGGCGACCGTGGAAAAGAACCTCACCGCCCATCAGACTCGACTAATCGATTTGTCGCCCTATGAGTCGAACGGCAACCTCGTATTCACGGCTGTCGAACTCGGCAATAACAACCCGCCGCAGGCACCGATCAACGCCCAGAGCACCCAGGTGGCGAACTACGCCAACAGCCACGGCTGGGCCGGGGGCTACGACGGCGCCTACTTCGTCTCCTCGACACCCGGCGCCAAGCCGGTCATCGCCGTCAACTCCAACTTCAGGTACGAGCCGGCGAGCTCGATCAAGGTGCTCTACCTGCTGTACACCCTGCGCAAGGGCGTGTCGCTGAAGAGCCCCATCACGTACTACTGGACAAGCTCCGGCACGCCGAACCCCAACGCCTGCCCGGCGGACGTGCCGCAGACCGCCGCGAACCGGCACACCACCACGATCGGGACCGCGCTCACCGCCATGATGCAGCAGTCCAACAACATCTACACCCGGGCGTTCGCGCTCAAGTGGGGTCTGGGCCCGGTCGAAGCGATGGCCAAGAGCCTCGGCATGACGAGCACCCACCTGAACCAGGCGTACATCGGCTGTGGTTTCCTCGGCGGGGTGCGGAACGAGCTGACCCTCTCCAACGCCGCCAAGCTGTACGCGGCCGTGAGCAACGGCAAGGCGCTGTCCGGCGCGGCGCGCAACACCTTCTTCAACATCCTGGTCGGCGGTAAGCCGTCGGTGTCGGACCCCTTCGGCTCGGTCGTGAAGAAGGAAGCGGCGCTGCTGAAGAAGTCGGGCATCGTGTCGAAGTTCCTGGCGAAGATGAACGTCAGGTGGAAGGCCGGGTCCTACGAGTTCTGCCTGGCCAGCGGCTGCACGCAGGACAAGCTTGACCTCGCGCTCACCGGCTGGATGAGCATCCCGTTCATGGCCAAGGGCAAGGTCGTCGCGCACACCTACGAGTTCGGCGACTTCGTCAACGACCTCGTGGAGACCTGTAGCACCTGCACGGCCCAGACCAACGCGTTCAACAACCTCGAAGACGTCGGCGCCCAAGCGGCCCTGACAACGATCAAGCAGGCCCTGGCGACCTGGCCGTAACCGGCCGCCGGGAGTTCGCGTAACGCCAGTCGCATTCCCGTTCCCTCGCCGGGAATGCGATTGGCGCCTCGCGGTGTTGTAGGGTATGTTAGTACTTGAACTGGTGCCCATCTGAGTGGCCCAGACGATCCCGGACAGCCGCTTCGACCGGCTCGGAAGCACAGTTTAATTTTCCCGCCCTGGTCTCCTTAGATCACGGCATCGGCGCAGCTCAGCGGCATTTCTTACGTTGTGCGCAGGAACGTTTTCTCGCACCGCGTAAACGGTGCCGCGCCGCTCTCCGGCCATTGTGCCAGCGGTTTTCTTTAGCCTGCGCGAATTCACCCTCCATGGAGAGGAAACCCCATGACAGCGACAACAGAAGAACTCGAGCGCGTGAGCGGCACGGCCGCTTCCGGCGCTCCCGGGCAAAGCCCCGTCACACGCGTATCTGGCATCGCCGACATCGGCGACGGGCGCGGATTCCTTCGGACCGCCGGTTACGCGCGCTCTCCCGATGACATCCAGCTCAGCCCGGGCGTGGTCCGACAGTACGGGCTGCGAAAGGGCGACTATATAGAAGGCATGCCCGGGCCGCGGCGCTCCGGCAACGACAACCACGGCAACCGCAACCGCAACGCCAGCAGCAACGCCAGCAGCAACGCCAGCAGCAACGGGAGCAGCAACGGGAGCAGCAACGGCGGCCGGCGAGACGGCCCAGCCACCGGCGTCGGCACCCTGGTGAGCGTGGAATCGATCAACGGCCTGCCCGCCGACGCGGCGCGGGATCGCCCGCGCTTCGACGACCTCACGCCCATCTACCCGAACCAGCGGTTCCGGCTCGAAAACGGTGACAGCTCCCCCACCGCGAGGATCATCGACCTGCTCTCCCCCATCGGCAAGGGCCAGCGCGGGCTTATCGTCGCACCGCCGAAGGCAGGTAAGACCATGGTGCTGAAGACGATCGCGCGAGCGATCGGCACCGCCTACCCGCAGGTGCACTTGATGCTCGTGCTCGTCGGCGAGCGCCCGGAAGAGGTCACCGACCTGCGGCGCTCGGTGCGCGGCGAGGTCGTCTCATCCACGTTCGACCAGTCCCCCGATGATCACGTCCGCGCCGCTGAGCTGGCCATCGAGCGGGCCAAGCGGCTGGCCGAGCTCGGCGGCGACGTCGTGGTACTGCTCGACTCGATCACCCGGCTCGGCCGGGCGTACAACCTGGCCGCCCCCGCCAGCAGCCGCACCCTGTCTGGCGGCGTCGCCGCGTCGGCGCTGCAGCCGCCCCGCCAGTTCCTCGGCGCCGCGCGCTGCCTGGAAGAAGGCGGCTCGGTCACGATCGTGTCCACCGCCTTGATCGACACCGGGTCCCAGCTCGACAACGTGCTGTTCGAGGAGTTCAAGGGCACCGGCAACATGGAACTGCGGCTGCGCCGCGACCTAGCCGAGAAGCGGATGTTCCCGGCCATCGACGCGGCGCCGTCCGGCACCCGCCGCGAGGACCTGCTGATGGACCCG
>DATMKQ010000238.1:0-18286 GCA_035571275.1 Trebonia sp. | reverse complement strand
CGGCATCCCGCGGTCGCGGCTGCGCAGTTACCCGCACGAGCTGTCCGGCGGCATGCGGCAGCGGGTGATGATCGCGATGGCGCTGGCCGCCGACCCGGAGATCGTCATCATGGACGAGCCGACGACGGCGCTCGACGTGGTAGTGCAGCGGGACATCCTCGCGCAGATCGTCGAGCTCAAGCAGACGCTCGGGTTCGCGATCCTGTTCATCACGCACGACCTGTCGCTGCTGCTCGAACTGGCCGACCGGATCGCGATCATGTACGCGGGACAGCTGCTCGAGGTCGGCGCCGCCGAGGAGATCAAGCGCGAGCCCGCCCACCCCTACACGCGCGGCCTGCTCAACTCGTTCCCCTCGCTGCGCGGTCCGCGCCGTGAGCTCACTGGCATCCCCGGATCGCCGCCCGACCTGCGCTATCCGCCTCCGGGCTGCCCCTTCGTGCCGCGCTGCGGCTTCGCCATACCCGCGTGCACGGAGGTGGACATGACACTCGCCCGGGTGCCAGGCCAGCCCGACGCGCGGCATGTGACGGCCTGCCCGATCGTGAGCCTGAGCAGCACGGAAGAGGTGGCGTCATGAGCGAGGACCTCCGGTCGGCGGCCGCTGACCGCGGCCCGCTCGCGATGGAGGCGACCGGCCTCGGCAAGGATTTCAAGCTCGGCCGCGGCGCGATTCTGCACGCGGTGCGGGACGTCTCGCTCGGCCTGTACCGGGGCGCGGTCGTCGCGCTGGTGGGGGAGAGCGGGTCGGGCAAGTCCACGGTCGCCCGGCTGCTCGCCGGCCAGGAACGGCCGACCACGGGAACGATCACGCTCGACGGCACGCCGATCGACGTCAGGAGCAACCGCGCTTTCCGGCAATACAAGGGCTCGGTGCAGCTCGTCTTCCAGGATCCGTTCGCGTCGCTCAACCCGGTGCACACGGTCGGCCATCACCTGGCGCGCGCGGTCCGGCTGCATCAGGGACGTGGCGTGCACGTACGCGAACAGGTCATCGGCCTCCTGGAGCAGGTCAGGCTCACGCCGGCCGCCCAGTTCCTGCCCAAGTACCCGCATGAACTGTCCGGGGGCCAGCGCCAGCGAGTCTCGTTCGCCCGCGCCCTCGCCGCGCAGCCCGCGGTGCTGCTCGCCGACGAGCCGGTGTCCATGCTCGACGTGTCGATCCGCCTCGAGATGCTGAACCTGCTCGACGACCTGTGCAAGCGCCTCGCGCTCGCGCTGCTCTACATCACCCACGACATCGCCTCCGCGCGGTACTTCGCCGACGAGGTGCTGGTGATGTACGCCGGGCAGATCGTCGAGCGCGGCCCGGCCGAGGAGATCACGCAGCAGCCGGCGCACCCGTACACCCAGCTGCTCGTCGCCTCCGCGCCCGATCCCGACAACCTGGGCAGCACGCTGCGCGCCGGAAGCGGCGCGGCCCGCCCGGGCGCCGGCGGGCCCGCCGCGGAAGGCTGCCCGTTCTCCACCAGGTGCCCGCTCGCCGACGACAAGTGCCGTGTAGACAACCCGGCACTGCAGCAGCTCACGCCCATGCGCGCCGCGGCGTGCTGGCGACTGTCCATAGCCGCGCCGGCACTAGCCGGCGACTCGGTGTAATCCCTCACAGAAAAACACCCGAGAGGAAATTCAATGTTGAGGAAAAGACCATTTACCGGCAGACGGATGCTGGCGGTCGGAGCCGCCGGCCTCCTCGCAGCAGCACTCGGGGCATGTTCCTCGAACTCACCAAGCTCGACCACGCCACCCGCGTCCTCGGGCACCTCGTCGAGCTCTCCGTCGAGCGGTAGCAACAGCAGCGCCTCCCAGACGCTTGTCATGGAGAGCTCGCCGGAGACCTCGATCACGCAGAACTTCAACCCCTTCGTGTCCACCGCCGCCCCGCAGGGGATGGGTGCCACCGGGCTGATCTACGAGCCGCTCTACCAGTTCGACCTGGCCTCGCCATCGATCTCCTACCCCTGGCTCGCCACCTCCTACAAGTGGGGCAACGGCGGCAAGTCCGTCACGTTCACCATCCGCCAGGGCGTCAAGTGGAACAACGGCACCGCGATGACCCCCGCCGACGTGGTCTTCACCTACACCCTCATGAAGAACAACGCGTCGATCAACCTGGGCGGCCTGACCATCTCCAGCGTGACCTCGTCCGGTAACGACGTGACGCTCACGTTCCCGACCTCGCAGTACATGAACCTCCAGCAGATCGCGGGCGTGGCGATCCTGCCGAAGGCGGTCTGGTCCTCGGCGGGCAACCCCGCCACGTTCACCGACGCCAACCCGGTGGGCACCGGTCCTTACATGCTCAGCAGCTTCACCCCCGAGGGCTACACGCTGACCAAGAACCCCTACTACTGGCAGCCGGTCCCGGTCTCCAAGGTCTACTTCCCGGTCTACACCACGAACACCGGCGCGCTTAACGCCCTGTTCTCCGGGCAGATCACCTGGACCGGAAACTACATCCCCGGCCTGCAGAAGGACTTCGTCAACACCAACCCCGCCGACCACCACTTCTGGGAAGCAGCGGGCGGCACGAACAGCCTGATGCCTAACCTCAACAAGTGGCCCACCAACTCGCTGCCGGTCCGGCAGGCGATTAGCGCGGCGCTCGATCGCACGACGATCGCCGCCGAGGGCGAGGCCGGCTTGGAGGCCGCGCAGACGAATTCGACCGGCCTTACGCTGCCGACGTTCCAGCCATGGTCGGGCCCGGTCGCGTCGATGACCATGTCCGCTACCGCCAACGCCGCCGCCGCCGCGTCGATTCTGACGAAGGCCGGCTTCACGAAGGGCAGCAACGGCTTCTTCGAGAAGGGCGGCCAGGAGGTGTCGATGACTCTCGTCGACCCGTCCGCCTACACCGACTACGCCCAGGACGACGCCCTGGTCGCTCAGCAGCTGCGGGCGGCGGGCATGGACGTGACGTTCGACGGCCTGTCGGTCAACTCCTGGAACGCCGACGTCGCCGACGGTGACTTCCAGCTCACCATGCACTGGTCCAACGGTGGCATCACCCCCTACAACATGTACGAAGGCTGGCTCAACAGCGCGCTGGCCACCGGCTCGGCGGCCACCGGCGACTACGAGCGGCTCAACAACCCGACGATGGACGCCGACCTCGCGAAGCTGAGCGGTGACGCGACGGTGTCCGCTCAGGCCACCGACCTGGTGCCGCTCGAGCAGTACGTGGCCACGGACCTTCCCGTCATCCCGACGACGACCGCGGCCGACTGGTTCGAGTACAACTCGCAGTACTTCACCGGCTGGCCGACCCAGGCGAACCCCTACGACAGCGGACAGCCGTCCGGCACCAACAACGGTCCGGGCACCGGCAGCGACGAGGTAGTCATCCTGCGCCTCAAGCCCGCGTGACCCGCTAACTAACTAACTAGCCACCACCAGATAGCACCGGCCTGGCCCGCTTACCTCCCGGGCCAGGCCGGTGTGTCTTCCCCCCGCGACTAGGCGCGGGCGGCGTCGAGGGCGGCGCGGACGATGCTGTCGGCGTCGATGCCGTGGTGCCTGTACACGTCATCGATATCCCCCGACTGGCCGAACGACGTGACGCCAAGCGTCACGCACGCCACCCGGTTCACCGTGCCGAGGAACGCGAGGGTGTGCGGGTGCCCGTCCAGCAAAGTCACCATCGGCGCGGCGCGGTCCGCTGGAAAGGCCTGGTCGAGGATCCAGGCCGGTCCGTGGCCCTGCCCCTGCCTGGCGCGCAGCGCGCGCGACAGCAGGCCCGGGCTGGTCACGCACACCACGTCGGCCGCCACTCCGGCCTCCGAGAGCCGGGATGCCGCGGCCAGCGCCTCGGGCAGCATGACGCCCATCGCGGCGATCGTGACGTCCGGCCGGCCAGCACGACGGCGCAGCAGGTAGCCGCCCGCCACCACCTGGCGGCGGCGGCGTTCGCGCGCCGCCGGATCGGCCGGCACCGCGGCCAGCGTCTGGTCCACCGGCCGGGTGGACAGCCGCAGGTAAGCCGCGCTGCCGTCCGGTCGGCCGAGCATGCGCAGGCACGCGAGCAGCACCCACTCCAGGTCCTGCGCGAACGCCGGCTCGTAGCTGACGCAGCCCGGTTGCTCGAGGCCGATGGACGGGGTGATGATCGACTGGTGCGCGCCGCCCTCGGGTGCCAGGCTCACTCCGGACGGCGTGCCGACCAGGATCGACTGCCCGCCCGCGTAGATCCCGAACGACCAGGGCTCCAGCGCCCGACCCACGAACGGGTCGTAGAGCACGCCGATCGGCAGCAGCGGCTGCCCCCACCGGGACCAGGTAGCACCGAGCTCGCCCAGCAGCCCGGCCAGGTTGGTCTCGGCGATGCCCAGCTCGATGTGCTGCCCGGCGGGCTTCTCGCGCCAGTGCACGATCGTCTCCGCGTCGTCGGCGAACCAGTCCCGCCGGTCGGCCACCGACCAGACGCCGACCTTGTTCACCCACCCCGCCAGGTTCGTCGACAGCGACACGTCGGGGCTGACGGTGACCACGCGCCGCGCGGCCTCGGGCGCCGCGCGGGTTAGGTCGAGCAAGGCACGGCCGAGCGCCGCCTGCGTGGTCATCGTCCCCGATGGCGTCCGCCCGAAGTCGGCCGGCACGGCGGGCGGCTCGGCCGCCGGCGGCGCCGGGCGGCGCAGCCGCCGCGCGACGTCCGCGCACAGCAGCGCCGGCTCGGTGCCCGGCGCGAACCGCGCCCACGGGTCCGCGGGGTCCGCCCCGAGCTCCGCGGCGAGCTGCGTCATCTGCGCCGCGGTCAGCAGCGCCGAATGGTTCTGCGGATGCCCCTGGGTGGGCAGCCCGTACCCCTTCACCGTGTAGGCGAATATCACGGTCGGCCGGGTGTCCTCGATGGCCGCGAACGCCGCGTCGAGCGAGGCCAGGTCGTGCCCGGCCAGGTTGCGGATCGCGGCGAGCAGCGTGCCGTCGTCGAGCCCGGCCACCAGCCCGGCTAGCGCGGTGTCCGTGCCGGGCAGCCGCTCCCGCAGCTCAGCGGGGCCGCAGCGCAGCAGCCGCTGATACTCGGGGTTGGGCATGTCGTCGATGCGGCGCCGCAGCGCTTCCCCGCCCGGCTGGGCGAACAGCCCGGTCTGCAGCTGCCCGTACTTGAGCGTGAGCACCTGCCAGCCCGCCGCGGCGAACATGCCCTGCAGCTTGCCCGTCGCGATGTTCGGCACGACGCGGTCCAGGGACTGCCTGTTCAGGTCGACGATCCAGGTGATCTCGCCGAGCTCGGCGACGCCGGGGTCGAGGATCGCCTCCCAGACGGCGCCCTCGTCGAGCTCGGCGTCACCGACCAGCGAGTACTGCCGTCCCAAGCCGGGCTGATCGGCCGCCCCGAGCCTGGACACGTAGCGGCGGGCGACCGCGCCCCAGATCGGCGCGGTCGCGCCGATGCCCACCGACCCGGTCGAGTAGTCCACCGGGTCCGGGTCCTTCGCCCGGCTCGGGTAGCTCTGTAGCCCGCCGAACTCCCGCAGCGTGGTCAGGTACTTCTGGTCAAGGTCGCCGAGCAGGTAGTTGATCGCGTGCAGCACGGGGGAGGCGTGCGGCTTCACCGACACCCGGTCGGCGGCCCGCAGATGCCGGAACCACAGCGACGTCATGATCGACACCAGCGACGCCGAGGAGGCTTGATGCCCGCCCACCTTGAGCCCCGACGGGTTCGGCCGCACCCGGTTCGCGTAGTGCACGATCGCGGTGGAGAGCCAAAGCACCCGCCGTTCGATTTCCAGAAGCGGATCGGCCCTACCGGTGCGCGCTGGCGTCTGCATCATCGTCATGATCTATGTTTGCTCACCCAGCTCGACCGTGCCCACCCAGCCCCCCGCCCACTCTCGCCCACCAGGCCCCAAGACCCGCGGCGCCCGGTATGCGGGTTATGCGAGAGTAAACGGGATAGTTCCGGGTAGCCGGGGCCCATGACTGTTTCTGCTATCGTCGCCTGGATCATCACCGGGCTGATAATCGGCGCGCTCGCCCATCTTCTCGTGCCCGGGCGTCAGCGGATCGGGATCTTGCTCACGGTGCTCTTCGGCATGGCCGGCGCGCTCGTAGGCGGCATCATCACCGCCGCGATCGTTGGCCCTGGCCACTTGATCATCTCGTTCATCGTGGCGCTCGTGGTGTCCGCGCTGCTGATCGCCGCGGTATCGCACCCGCGCTCACGGCGCTACCTGCGCTCCAACCGCCGCCGCCGGATCTTGCGCTGACCATGTTATATGGATTCCATATCACACGGGAACCTAGATAACACGGAGAACGGCGCGAACGGATCCGACCCGGCAGGGAAAGCGCCGCCAGGCGGATCGCGGCGCGCGGTCGCCGCGGTGCGGCAGGCGCTGCGCGCGACGGTGACCCAGCTCTCGCTGCTCAACCACCAAGTCGGCGGGCAGCTCGAGATGCGCCCGGGTGACCTGTACTGCCTGGACCTGATCGACAGCCACGGGCCGGTCAGCCCGAGCGCGCTATCCCGGATGGCCGGGCTGCACCCGGCGACGATGACCGGCATCCTCGACCGCCTCGAGCGCGGCCGCTGGGTCGAACGCGAGCGCGACCCCGCCGACCGCCGCGGCGTCCGCCTGCGAGTGCTGCGCGAGCGCAGGCCGGAGATCGCGCGCCTGTACGCAGGGATGAACGACGCGGTGGACCGCATCTGCGCCGGCTACACGCCAGCAGAACTAGACCTGATCGCCGGGTTCCTCGCGCAGGCCACCGAAGCGGGCCGGACCGCCACAGAAGACCTCTCCCGTTCCTAGCCCCATGGTGAGGGCTAGGCGTTTAACGCCCGTCACGACCGGTAGCGGAAAGAGTCATTCGCGAGACAGGAGGACACCATGGATAAAAGGGTCCGCGACGTCATGACTCCGAATCCGGTCGGCGTCTACTACGACCAGACCATCGCCGAAGCCGCACGGGTCATGCGCGACGCCGGGGTCGGGGCGGTTCTTGTGGTGAAGGGTGACTCGCTCGGCGGTGTGGTGACCGACAGGGACCTGGTAATCCGGGGGCTCGCGGAGGGCGCGGGTGCTGACGCGCCGGTGGGCCCGCTGTGCAGCTCGAAGCTGGTCGGCGTGGACGCCGCGGCTGACATCGCGGACGCCGAGCTGCTAATGCGGGAGAACGCTGTCCGCAGGCTCCCCGTCATCGAGGACGGGCAGATCGTCGGCATCATCTCGCTGGGCGACATAGCGAATACCTGACCGACCACGTTTCACCTGCTAGTGGCGGGTAGGTCAAAGACATGTCCAATGAAATGCACACAGATCTCATCGGACTGCAGAACGCACTGCTGAACACCACCGATGTGGATCAGTTCCTGCACGAGCTCGCGGTCCTCGCCACCCGAGTGGTCACCGACGGGCTCTGTTGCGGGATGACGCTCCGCCACCGCGGTCGGCTGCCGGCCACCGCGGCCTGTACCGACCCGCTGGCCGCGCAGGCCGACGACGTGCAGTTCCGGACAGGCGACGGCCCGTCCCTGCATGCGATGCGGCGCGGCGAGCGGGTGCACATCCAGGACATGACCAGGCACGACCGGTGGCCGCGCTTCTGCGGGCACGCGGTGTCGGTTGGTATCCGCTCCTGCCTGGTGGTGCCGCTCATCACGGATGGTGAGCCCGTCGGGGCGCTCGCCCTCTACGCGCGGCGGCCGTTCGCGTTCGGCCCGGATGAGACCAGGCGGGCGGACCGGTTCGCCCGGAACGCCTCAGGCGCGCTCACGCTGGCGTTGCGGATGGCTTCCTGCGAAGACCTCAACGATCAGCTCAGGTCCTCGATCGCGTCTCGCGCGGTCATCGATCAGGCGCTCGGTGTGATCATGGCCACCGAGCGCTGTCCGCAGGAAAAGGCCTTCGCGTTGCTGCGGACGGTCTCGCAGAACACCAACGTCAAGCTTCGTGACCTCGCGGCCACCATCGTGACGAGCGTCAGCGGTCATCCGCCGCGGCCGGCGTCGCCTTTTGAGGACGGCTGAGGTCGTGATGACGGGGTGACGGCGCGGTTTTCGGTGACCGTCGTCTGACCGGACCCCCGCGCCGGTCAGACGACGGTCACCTGATCGGGACCCCCTGCTTGGTCGCAAAGCGATGCCCGGGCGGCGTCCACGCTCGGGTAGATGTCGATGAGCCGGTCGATGCCGACCAGGCTGAGCACCCGCAGCACCGGCTGGGCGGTTACCACCAGCCGGATCGTGGCACCCGTCGCGGTCGCCCGTCGCGCGGCGCGGACGAGCGCGGTGATGCCCGACGAGTCGCAGAACGTCGTGCCCGTCATGTCCACGATCAGCGCGAGCGCCGCCTGGTTGAGAACGGCGAGCAGCGCCTCGCGCACGGCATCGGATCCGGTGAGGTCAATCTCCGCGGGCAGCCGCACGACAGCGGTCCGGCCGGACCACGTCACGGGAAACTGCTCTCCGGACATGACAGTTACCGCCCTTCGGCAAAGGCTAAGAGCGGGCCGCATCTCCGGACCCGGGGGGGAAAGCGGTCACGTGTGAAGTATGTGCCGCAGGCAGCATTATGGTGGTCTTTGCCTCGCTTGCACAAGCGCGAATCCCGCTTCTACCCACTCCGAATCCAATCATGCGACGGCGCCTGCCCAGGTTTTCCTGGTGGCACGCGGGTAGTGGATAAAACCGTTACCCGGGAGGTAAAGGTGAGCATTGCCGGACGAGCGGACAACTTCGCCGAACAGGTGCTGCCGTACGCGGGGCAGCTGCATTCGGTGGCGCTGCGGCTGACGGGAAACCCGGTGGACGCCGAAGACCTTGTCCAGGAGACGTACGTGAAGGCGTACGCCGGCTTCGACACCTTCGAGCCGGGTACCAACCTGCGCGCTTGGCTCTACCGGATCGAGACCAACGCCTTCTATAACGCCTACCGGGCCCGTCGCCGTCGGCCTGAGGTGCTGCTCGAGTCCCTGGAGCCGGTCGAAGCCGAGCACCCGGTCACCAGTTCGGCGGAGGACGCAGCGCTCGCCGACATGCCGGATCCCGCTCTGATCGCGGCGCTTAGCCGGCTGCCCAGCCACATGGCGACCACGATCTACCTGGCGGACGCTGAGGGATACCGGTACGCGGAGATCGCTGAGATCACCGGAGTGCCGATCGGCACCGTGATGTCCCGGCTGCATCGAGCTCGTAAGCGGCTGCGGACCGTGCTCGCCGATTACCTGCGGCCGGACCTTAGCCAGAGTGCGCGGCGCGCCGCCTAGCAGGCACGAGCGGCAGGCACGACAAACCTGACGAGACCCCCCAACCAACCTGACAACTGGAGCAGTGAAATGCGAGTCTTTTCCATCTTGCTGGTCATCTGGCTCGTCATCGGCGCGATAGCGGCCGGGCAGCGCGGGTACTACACCAAGCTGCCAAGCTGTGCCAACGCGGGCACCGTGGTCGTGACGATCCTGGCCGGGCCGCTCAACTACGCCGGTGCCAACCCCAAGGTGTCCTGTCACTGACGGCGGCGGCCCGCCGCCGCGGCCTATGCTGCGTGTAGCGACGAGACGGAGGTAAGCGTGCCGGTCGAGGACCTTGGCTACGGGGCCGCCGAGCTGGTCAGCCTGTCCACCGGCGAGGTGAAAGCGCTGTACAAGCTCGCCGAGCTGGTGGTCCAGCAGGTCCCTGGCTGCGCCGCGGCGCACGCGACGATCTGGCGGGATGGCGAGCTTGTCCAGATGGCGGCCACGCACCCGGACGCGGCGGAACTAGCCGATCTGGCGATCAAGACGCGCGAGGGGCCGCTGACTACCGCCGTGGCGGAAGGCACGTCGGTGAGCTGTCCGGACATTCTGCAAGAGACCAGATGGCCGCGGTGGACGGAAGCAGCGCTGTCGCGCGGCGTCCGCTGCTCGGTGCACCTGGTCCGCCAGGTTCCGCCGACGACCCTGGTGCTCTCGCTGTTCGGCGTCCGGCCGGGAGTGCTGCACGCCGATTCGGCGCCCGTGGCCGAGATGCTCGCCAGGTTCGGCGGCACCGTGTTCGCCAACACCCTCGCCTATGGACAGGCGCAGCGAACCGCGACGCAGCTGAAGGATTCCGTCGCGGCCCGTGCGGTTACCGACCAGGCCAAGGGCATCCTGATGCACGCGCTCGGCTGCGACGCCGAGGGAGCGCTGAAGTTCCTGCGCCGGGAATCGCAGCGGCGGCACCTCAAGGTGACGGAGGTCGCGGCCCTGATCATCGAGACGCACGGTCGCGGCTAGGTTGCCGTATTGTTCTAGCTCTGGATCGTTCGATCGCGGGCGTTTCGAACCTAAAGCGCAGGGATGGCGGGAGATGCCAGAGGGCGGATGGCCGGCCGAGCCGCTGGCTGATGTGGTGGCGCGGCGTGACGCGTTGCGGCACGCCGCGGACATCCCTGGCGCCGACGCCGCGGCTTTGCTCGACGCGGCCCTGACGGAACTCGACGGCGCCATCGACACGGTGGTCAGAATGCTGTCGGCCGGCGAGGGTAACGAGGCGGCGGCCGAAGGCCTGCCCGAGGCCGCCCGGGCGGAACGGCGCCTGCTGCATGCCACCTTCCAGCACACCCCGGTCGCGCTGTTCCTGCTCGAGCCCGACGGCACGATCCGGCGGGCGAACAACGAGGCCGCCGCGCTTATCGGTTCACCTGCTGGATACGCGACTGGCAAGCCGCTGACGACGTTCGTCGACCTGCCGTTCAAGGCCGCCGTGCAGACGCAGCTCGCCGCCGTGATGAGGACAAGCCGGCCCAGGCGGGCGAGCCTGCGAATGCTGACCGCGAGCGGCACCGTCGACGTCGCCATGACCGCCGCCGTGGTGGAACTGGCAGGAGATCCGCCGCTGCTGGTGGTCGCGGCCACGTCGCCCGCACCCCTCGCGTCTGCGACCCCCGGCGAGGACAGCCGGCCGCGGCGCGAGGACGGCGTGACGGCCACCGGCCGCGCCATCGGGTCGATGACCCAGCGCATGGACATGGTCGTCTCGGTGACGAGGCTGCTGCTGGACAACAGCACCTTCAGCGAGGCGGTGACGCTGCAACGCTGCGCTCGGCTGCTGGCCGGCGATCTCGCGGACTGGGTCATCGTCGACATGGAGCGCGACGGCCGCCTGCGCCGGCAGATCGCGGCCGGGCCGCGGGACAGGCAGGCAGACGCCCTGGCCCGCGCGGTGCGCAGCGTCAATCCCGACGCGGAGTCAATGCCTTCGCAGGTGCATAGCATGCGCAAGTCGATCCTGCTGGCGCACGCCGACGACCCTGGCGTGCTCGGAACGGGCCCCGGCGGCACTCCGCTGCTGATGACGCTGGGAGCCACCTCGCTGATCTGCGTCCCGATCTCGGACGGTACGACGAGCTTCGGTGCGATGACCCTGGCCCGGCCGGCCAGCAGGGGGCCGTTCGAGATCGCCGACCTCGCCCTCGCCGAACAGCTCGGCGAGCACCTGGCGATCGCGATCCGGGTAGACAGGATGTTCCGCCATCGTTCCGAGGTGGCGGAGACGCTGCAGGCGAGCCTGCTTCCGGCCCGGCTGCCGGACGTGCCTGGTCTCGATTTCGCCGCGGCCTACGTCGGTGCCACGGCCTCGCAGGAGATCAGCGGTGACTTTTACGACGTGTTCAGGTACCGGGACGGCTGGGCCATCGCGATCGGGGATGTCTGCGGCAAGGGCCAGGACGCGGCCGCGGTGACCGCGGCGGCGCGGCACTCCATCCGTGCCCTGGCATCCGTGCACACCGCGCCCGCCGACGTCCTGGCCGCCGCGAACGAGGTGCTGGTCGCCGGGGACTACGGGGAGCGGTTCGTGACCGTCAAGCTCGCTTTCCTGCAGACCCGCGGGCGCCGGCTCGGTGTGCGGCTCGCCAGCGCCGGCCACCCAGGCCCCGCCGTCGTCCGGGCCGATGGGCGGGTGGAATTGCTTGAAGGCGACGGGCTCCCGCTCGGCCTGTTCGACGACGCCCAGCCCAGCCCGGCGGAGCTCGAGCTCCGCCAGGGTGACCTGCTGTTCTTCTACACCGACGGTGTGACAGAAGCCAGGAGCGCGGATCTGGAGTTCTTCGAAGACCGTCTGATCGACGAGCTCGCCGCCGGCGCTGGCCGGTCCGCGTCGGAGACGGTCCGCGCGGTCCAGGAGCTAGTGACCGAGTTCTCGCAGGGCGAGCTCAGGGATGACCTCACGATCGTGGCCGTGAAGGTGGGCACCGCGAGCTGAGGGTTGCGCTGGCTGAGGGCCGCGCCAGCTGACGAGTCATTGCTCGTAAATATCCTCGATCACTTCCGTGTCGTCCGGCGCTCGCGGGGGCAGGCTCGCCCTGACGTGGGGCCCGGGGTTGCCGGCGCTGTAGGCCGGCACGTCGATCTCCTCCACCCGGGGGGCCGGATAGGCGCGCGTGCGCCGTAGCAGCAGCCTCCTGCCCACCCAGCCGTACGTGCGACGCGGGGTGATCAGCCCGATAAGGCCGACGATCATCAGGATCCAGCCGGCGACGTGCAGGTTGAGGACAGGCGTGTTTCCCCTCACCGCGAAGGCGAAGATCGCTCCGACGCACAGGAGCGCCCAGCCTATTCCGGTTTTCATGGACTGTCCTTTCCGGCGGTCTCGGGCCGCCGTGAGAATGCTGCGCGGTGGGCCTGCGGTCGCGGTGGGCCTGCGGTCGCGGTGGGCCTGCGGTCAGGCGGCGTCGACCAGCCGGCTCCTCAGGTGGGTCAGCGCCCGCGCGAGCAGCCGGGACACGTGCATCTGGGAGATCCCGAGGCGCTCACCGATCTCCGCCTGCGTGAGGTTGCCGTAGAAGCGCATGACCAGGATGCGCTGCTCACGCTCGGGCAGCTCGCTCCAGTGCGTGGCGACCGCTTCCATCTCGATCGTGTGCTCGACCTGCGCGTCCTCGCCCCCGAGCACGTCACCGAGCAGCGCGGGATCTTCCCGGTCCGACAGCGGCGCGTCCAGCGAATAGGCGCTGAAGACCATGTCCGCCTGCCGGGCTTCGAGTACGTCGTCATCGCTGACTCCGAGCCGGTGCGCGAGCTCGTCGTCGCCGGGGTCACGCCCGAGTTGGTGGGTGAGCTCCTCCGTCGCCTTGCGCAGCTCGAGCAGGAGCTCCTGCGCGGACCGCCGGACATGGATCTGCCAGCGCTTGTCGCGGAAGTGCCGCTTGATCTCGCCGCTGACGCACGGGGCGGCGTAGGCCGTCAGGCTGCTGCCAACGGCCGGGTCGTAGTTGTTGATCGCCTTGAGCAGGCCCACGTAGCCGACCTGCATGAGGTCCTCGGTCGGCTCGGGGCTGCCGCGGTACTGCCTGACGCACGAGCGGACCAGCTTCTCGTGGCGCTGGACCAGGATCTCGCACATGGCGGCGCGCCGGTCGCTGTCGCGGGGCAGCGCGCGGAACCGGCGCAGCAGTTCATCGTCGGGCAGCTGGCTCAGCTCGGCGCGGAAGCCGGTGGTGCGGCTCGGTGCCTTCATCATGCCTATCTCCGGGGGTGTGGATAAGGTCGCGGACCATGGCGGTATGCCCGCACCAGGAGGTCTAAACATGACGGTGTGTGAGCTACGTCACTGTGCTAGCCCCGCTCGCCGCCGGGCGCTCTGCTCGCCCCGCTCGCCGCCGGGCGCTTTAGTCCGCCGTCTTCCCTCGTCGCGATGAAGCCTTGCTTCATCGCTCCTCAGTCCAGACGGCGGCGCGCCCTTTGGCTCGCGGGGAGCTGCCCCGCCGCCATGGCGGCGGGGCAGCCCTGCAGGATTGTCCTCGGCTTGTTCCTGCCGCTCGCTAGTTTCTGCCACGGCCAGTTACCGCGTCGCGGAGTTTGTCCGCGGCTCCTGTTAGCGGGCCGGCGGCCTTTCTGGCGGTCTCGTTGGCCGGGGTGTGCGGGTGCGGCCGGGTGGGCGCTATCCTCTTCGCCTGCTCGATCTTGCGGCCAAGTTCCTCGGCCTCGTCGGCGGTCAAGGTGGCGCGCATGAGCGGCCAGGCGTGGCCCTCCTCGAACGCGATGTGCGCGCGGGCGTCGGAGATGAAGCCGGTGAGCAGTTCATCGAACTCCGCGTCATCCGCCTTCAGCTTGCTGAGCTGATATAGCACCTGCTCAGCGTCCCGCTCCTGGCCGATCGCCTCGTCGGCGACACGGTCGCCTTCAGGTCCGAGCTCGCGGACCGCGGGCCAGAAGTACTGCTGCTCCGCTGCTTCGTGCCTCGACTCCTCGATGATCACATCCTCGGCCAGGCCCCTGCGCTGCGCTAGTTCCGCGGCGCTAGCGCCAGTTCCGGCCTTGGGACCGTACTCGAGCCGGGCGAGCATCGCCTTTACCTCGTCGTGGTCCTGCAAGAGGACCTCGAAGACGTCTGCCATTGCTCCTCCCTCGGGTCAGCTGTTGATTGAGCCCGGCGGCTACCCGTCCGACCCGGGCGCAAACGACCCGTGGGAATCCGGCGGTTATGCACCGCCGGGAAATGGCTACAGCGACGCCGCCGGAGCCCTGAGCAGCGCGGCGACCCCGCCGACGGGCAGGTCCGCGTCCTGCGGCAGGAAGTGCAGTTCCGCGTCCGTGCCTACCGCCGCCCGCACGAGCGCGGCGTCGGCCCGGTCCTCGACCGGCCGGGAGACGCCGCGCTCGAGCAACTCGTCCATCTCGGTCGCGGCGTCGGTCATCCCCGGACCGACCCATGCCGTCGTGGCCGACAGCGTGTCGACGGCGAGCAGCACGTCGGACACCAAACCGTCGCGCAGCGCGATAAGCGTGTCGTGCGCCCCCTCGGTGGCCAGCCGTTCCGTCGGATCCGCGACGTTCATCCTCGCCCGGAACTCATCAAGCCTGGCCCGGCCGTCCACGCCCGCCTGGCGCAGGGACTCGGCGTGTGCCGCCTCGTCGAACAGCGGCGCGTCCGGCGCGACTTCCCGGTCGACGATCAGTGCGACGTCGCGCAGCGCGGTCGGCAGTCGCTCGAGCACTATGGTTCGTTCCCTGACGTCCCCGCCCACGATGACGAACCGGGCGTTTATCCGGTCGGCCTCGGCCGCCGCGGCCTCGGCGATCTTCTTGGCGTTCTCGTCCCATGTCTCCTCGGCTGACCGCTGGAACCGCGCCATCGACCAGCCGCCCGCGTGGGGCTTGTGCACCGGCCAGGACTCGCCCTCGACGCTTTCCGTCGCGATCGCCTCTTCGGAGACGGCGACCACCTGGCCGCCCGTCCTGGTCGCCGATATGCGCACGTGCGGAAGCCGAACGGGTCGCTGCGCCAGCCACGGCACCACGTGCGGCAGCGGCGTGTAGCTGACAACCTCACGCGGCGGAGGCTCCAGCATGGCGCTGCTGAGCCGCACGCTCCCGGCGACGGCGAACACGGCGTGCCCCCCGCCCGGATGCGTGTCCCGCGTCACCGCCAGCTGCACAGCCGCGAGGGTCGCGTCATCGGCGCCGTCGGCGGCGAGCCGTTCGCGCGCCGAACGCCAGCGCAGCGATGCCTCGACAGCGACCTTCCCCGTCGACGGCATTGTGTTGTCCAGGTACAGGGACACGTAGCCGTCGCCGGGCTGGTCCGGCGTGTTCTGGTACAGCGCGCGCAGGAAACCGAGGTCCATCCCGGCGCCTCCTTCCCGGTCGTCACGAAAGCAGGTCGAATATGCCCCGCCACCACTGGTCACGAACGCAAACGGCTGGCCGAGTGCTGGGCCGGTGCCGCGGGCGGGCAGATTCCCCGGCCCCGTCGGCATAGTCGCATGACCGCTGGGAAGCGGACTGTCGGCGGTGTCGCGGTGTGGCGGCCCGCCCGCCGGGTCCCGCGCGCAAGCCGGCGGGGTCCGGCCGAAACCGCCGACCGCTGCCATACGAGCCGCCGATAAGGACGCGAGATGACCGACTACGCCACCGACTGGCGCGCGGCGAGCGCGTGCCTGTCCGCCGACCCCGACTTGTTCTTTCCCATCGCCACCGGCTCGGCCGCGGCTGTACAGATCGGGAAAGCCCAACGGATCTGCGCCAGCTGCCAGGTGCGGCGGGAGTGCTTCGACTTCGCCATGCGGTCAGGCGAGACCCACGGGGTATGGGGCGGTACCACTCCGGAGGAACGAATCCGCGTCCGCCGCCAGCGCGCCCGCCTAACCCGCCGCGCCTGGCAGTCCTCCGCGAAGCTCTCTGTGAACACCCCGGCGACGCGAGCCTCCTGACACTAGCTCCCCCGTCGGCCAGCCGTGGCGCCCTCCGCCCCTGGTTCCGCGGGCAGCCAGCGCTCCATGCAGTTGAGCAGCTCCTCGGTGTCCACTGGCTTGGTCACGTAGTCGCTCGCGCCGGCCGTCAGGCTCTTGTCCCGGTCGCCGGGCATCGCGCGGGCCGTCACCGCGATGATCGGCAGCATCCCGAACCGCGGCATCTGGCGGATCGTGGTCATCGTGGAGTACCCGTCAAGCCGCGGCATCATCACGTCCATCAGGATCAGGTCGACGTCGCGAGCGGCGATCAGCGCGTCGATGCCCTGCCGCCCGTTGTCCGCGACGGTCGCGCGCATGCCGTACAGCTCAAGCGTGCTCTTGATCGCGAACACGGTCCTGGCGTCGTCGTCGATCACGAGGATGTGCTTGCCGCGCAAGCCCGGCCGGCTGGAACCGGCCGTCGGGGCGGCGGCGGCCGCCGCCGCGTCGCCGACCAGCGGCGGCACCTGGCCGCGCCGGGCCGCCGACAGGTGCAGCGTGATCCGCTCGCGCAGATCGTCAAGCGAGGAGAGCAGCTCGAGCGTCCGGTATCCGGCCCGCAGCGCGGCGACGCGATCGGCGACGTCGGCGGCCGGACGCCCGGTCAGGTGCGCGACCACGGGGATCTCCGCCAGTTCGGGCTTTTCCCTGGCCTGCTCGAGGAACTCAAGCGCCGCGGGCAGACCAAGATCCACCACCACGCACCGGAACGGCTCCGCGGCCAGCAACGCCACGGCCTGGGCCGGGCTGGCCGGGGCGACGACCCGCACGGCCGCGTTCGTGTCGGTGAGGTCGGAGATCGCGCTGTGCGCGAGCAGCGTCAGGTGGCCGCCGCCGGCGCCCTCGAACACCAGAACGTTGACCGCAGCGCCGGAGCCGCCCGCCGGCGCGGGATCCACCGTGCCGAGCGCGTCTTGCCCAGCCGGCCCGACAGGGACGCCGAACGGCGACCACGCGGGCAGCAGGACCGGCACCTGGTCCCCGGGACCGGACGCCAGCCCGTCCGGCATAACGGTCGGCACCCAGAGCGTGAACGTGCTGCCCCGCCCCAGGTCGCTTACCGCCGTGATACGCCCGCCGAGCAGGGCGCTGACCTCGTTGGCGATGGACAGCCCGAGCCCGGTGCCGCCGTACTGGCGGCTGAGTGTGCCGTCGCTCTGCTGGAACGCGCCGAAGATCACGGCGAGGCTCTCGGGCGCGATGCCGATCCCTGTATCGGTCACGGAGAACCCGACCATCCCAGGCTCCGAGGCGGACGCTTCCACGAGTAGCGTCACCGACCCGCGCTCGGTGAACTTGACCGCGTTGGACAGCAGGTTGCCAACCACCTGGCGCAGCCGCTGCCGGTCGGTGTCCAGCTCGAACGGCGCGGAAGGCGCCGTCTTCACCGTGAACTCGAGCCCCTTCTCCGCGGTCAGCGGGCCGAACGTGGTCCGCAGGTCTTCCACCAGCGCGGCGAGCGGGAACCGCTCGACGAGCACGTCCATCCGGCCCGCCTCCACCTTGGACAGGTCGAGGATGTCGTTGATGAGCTGGAGCAGGTCCGATCCCGCCGAGTGGATGACGTGGGCGTACTCGACCTGCTTGGCGGTGAGGTTGTGGCTCGGGTTCTGCGCCAGTAGCCGCGCGAGGATGAGCAGGCTGTTCAGCGGCGTACGCAGTTCATGCGACATGTTGGCGAGGAACTGCGACTTGTACTGTGAGGCGAGCGCGAGCTGCCGCGCACGCGCCTCGATCTCCGTCCTGGCCCGCTCGATCTCCGCGTTCTTCGCCTCGATGTCCCGCTTTTGGGTGGCGAGCTGGGCGGCCTTCTCTTCCAGGTCGGCGTTGGACAGCTGCAGCTCTTCAGAACGCGACTGCAGTTCCTCGGAACGCGCCTGCAGCTCCGCCGTCAGCCGCTGCGACTGCTGGAGCAGCGCGTCCGTGCGGGCGTTGGCGATGATCGCGTTGACGCTGACCCCGAGCGTCTCGGTGAGCTGCTCGAGGAAGTCGATCTGGACCTTGCTGAACTTGGTGAACGAGGCGAGCTCCACCACGCCCTGCACCGTGTCCTCGAACATGACGGGCAGCACGGCCAGGTTGGCCGGCGGCGCCTCGCCCAGCCCGGAGGAGATCCTGATGTAGCCGGGCGGGATCTCGTCGACCAC
>DATMKQ010000237.1:0-5836 GCA_035571275.1 Trebonia sp. | reverse complement strand
ACTACCATGCACCGACTGCAGAGCCGGGCCTTGGGCATCGCGCTGGGAGGCGCCGCCTTCGGCGGGCTCATCGTGGGGCTTACCGGCACGGCCAGCGCTTCGGCCGCGACGCCGAACGATGGCGGATACGCGTCCGGATGGACGTACACCAGCACCAACGCCACCAGCGGAAACCAGGTCGAGGTCTTTTCCCGGCAGGCCAACGGCACCCTCACGTCCGCCGGGACGTACAACACCGGCGGCGCCGGTACCGGCGCCGCCGGCTTCTCCCAGGGCGCCGTCACGCTCTCCCCGGACCAGCGGACACTGCTGGTGGTGAACGCCGGCTCTAACCAGGTCTCAGACTTCGCCGTCCTGCCCGGCGGCACCCTCCGGCTGCGCAGTGTGGTCGCCAGCGGAGGCACCGAACCGACCAGCGTCGCGATCAACGGCGGTCTCGTCGAGGTCCTGAACGCTGGCGGCACACCCAATGTGACCGGCTTCCTAGCGACCGGCAGCGGCCTGACTGCCATTCCGCGCGGCAGCCAGCCGCTGAGCGCGACAGCGAGCGGCCCCGAGGACGTCGCTATCAGCCCCGACGTCAGGCAGGTGGTGGTGACCGAGAAGCTGTCCGACACGATCGACACCTTCGCGGTCGGCCGGGGCGGGACGCTGGCCGCGGCCGTCACCAGTCCTTCGGACTCGCCGCTGTCGTTCGCCGAGGTGTTCACCCCGGCGGGCCAGCTGCTCGTGGCCGATGACGGCGCCGCGGGCGCCTCCGCGGTCTCCCCCTACCGGATCGCGGCCGACGGCATCCTGCACGCCACCCAGGCCGCCGTGCCCGACGGCCAGACGGCGGCGTGCTGGATCTCGCGGGCCTGGAACGGCGACGTGTTCGTCGACAACGCGGGCAGCGGCACGGTCGCTGCCTACCAGGCCTCGCCAGGCGGGAAGCTGACCTTCCTGCGTAACACCAGCGTCGGGACGGGCGCGGCCCCGCTTGACAACGCTGTGACCTCCGACGGTCGCGACCTGTATGTCCTGAACCGCAGTGACAGCGCGCTGGCCGAATTCAGCGTCGGCCGGGACGCGCAGCTCACCGCCGTCGGAACGCAGGCGCTGCCGACTGGGGCGGCGGGCGTCGCCGCCAGCTGACGGCTGCCTGGTGGACTCTCGCGCCGGCGGCTTCGCGCTTCGGACAGGCGAAGCCGCCGGCGTCCATGGAGCTCCCCGGCTTACTCCGCGCGCAGATACCCGTGAGCGACCAGATGGGCACGGATCTTCCGTCGCGCATCGAACATCGTCTTGTAGATCGCGTTGCGCGTCGAGCCAAGCTCGGCGGTCAGCGCGTCGAGAGGGACCCCCTCGACGACGAGCGCGACGAACACGCGCCGCTGCCGCTCGCTCAGTGACCCCGCGACAGCAGTACGCAGTGCTGCGGCAAGCTCAGCGGACTCGGCGTGCCGCGCCGGGTCCACCCCGAGCCGGTCAGGTATCCGATCCCACGCCTCATCCCCGATCCGGACCGTGGAATGGTGCCGGAAGCGACGACCGAGCTGGGCCGACACCTCCAGCATCACGAACTTATAAGCCCAGGTCGTGAACCGACTCTCGCCGCGGAACTCGCCGAGCTTCCTGATGATGGCCAGCATCGCGTCGTCAGCGGCCTGATGCGCTATGTCTTCTCGCTCATGGCCCTCGATGGGCGCCGCCCCGCTGCGCCGCCACAACTCCGCCCGTGCCGCCCGCACGAGCATGCCGTGCAGCTGCGCGAGACAGCGCTCCCGCTCGATCTGGCTACGGCCGCCCTGGCCGTCATCGGCGAGGCAGCGGAGCCAGTCGCGCGACTCATCATCGAGCAGACGGTCGTCGGCGCTGCGGCTCGCCGTCACGGACAACATCCCGGCCGCCTCACCTAGCGCCTGCCCGCTCTTCTACCAGGAAGCGGTGGCCGTCAGGGCCCTGTATCAGGGCCGCCCGGACACCGCCGCGCCGCCTCATGAGGTCGTCGGCGGTCAAGGGCGTGCCGCGCCGTGCGAGCGCCGCGGCGGTCGCGTCGAGCGACGCGACCAGGACCACGCTGTGGGTCGCCGTGATGTCGTTGCTAGCCGTGTCGGCGGGGATCTGACGGCGTTGACCGACGTGGTAGTGCAGCAGCTCCATCCGCGGCGCAGGCAGGTCACGCGCGAGCCGCGTGACGCTGACGTGCACGTCGTCGACGTCGTCCAGAGCATCCTGTTCGGGTCCGCGGTTCTCGGTACGGCCTCCGGCGCTGAACCCGAATACCGACGCGAAGAAACGGGCGCTGCGGGCTGTGTCGCTGACCGCGATGGCGGTGTGATCCACGCCGAGAAAAGGACCGGCGCCGCTGCAGACGCGCCATTCCGCAGGGGCACGCCCCGCCGGGAAGGCAAGCAGTTCCAGCGGGTGGCCGTCACGGTCACGGAACTTGAACGCTGTCACGCCCCCGGAGCTATCCGGCAGCCGGACCGGGCCAGCGCGGCTGATCGGCCGGAATCGCGGGTTCGCCATGACCTGCTGATGCGCCTGGGCCATATCGCTCACGATGATCGCCATGTGCTGAAACCAGAGGTCGGTGCTCGTACTGTCAGGCGGGTACGGGCGTCCCATCGAGTCCGTGAACTCCAGCAGCTCGATCCGCTCGCGGCCCAGCCGCAGGCATGAGCTCCGCCCGCGTGCGTGCGGTATGCACAGCACGCTGGTGACCGAAGGCTCGATGTCCCGGCGTCCTTCGACGGCACATCCGAAGGTCTTGACGTAGTCCTCTTCTGACTGGTCAAGGTCCGACACGATCAGCGTGATCCGGTCGATCACCGCCGCCGGCCCCGTAGTCACGCCGGGCCGGCGGTTCCGATGCGCTCAGCGATGTGATCGCCGACGCGCAGCGCGTTCGCGATGATCGTCAAGGTGGGGTTCACGGCGCCGATCGAAGGCATGAAGCTGCTGTCCGCCACGTAGAGGTTGTCCAGGTCGTGGGCCTTACAGTGCACGTCGAGAACCGAACTTGCCTGGTCGGTGCCGAAGCGCGCGGTGCCCGCCTGGTGCGCCGTGGCGGCAGCGTCGAACGCCTTGTGCAAGTAGAGGCTGCGCATGAACGTCGTGTCCGCCATGCCAAGCTTGGCCAGCATCTCCTGGAAGGTACGGCGGAGCCGGGTGAGGCCCTCGGTGTTGTTGCCGGGCTGCAACGCCAGCTTGATCGCGCCGTCCGGCCTGAGCGTGACCCTGCTGTCCGCGCACGGAATGTCCTCGCTGGTCAGCCAGAAGTCGAGTGAGTGCCCGGCGACCTCGCCGTACGGGGCGGACGGCGCCCACCCGAGCCCGCGCGGTGCCGCCCCCTTGAGCTGCCAGTCGTCGGACTTGCCGAGCATCTGGATGTGACCCATCGGATATTGCCAGTGCTCGCTCGGGCCGTAGAAGTCGTTCAGGGCCAGCGTCTTCTGGAAGACCGTCGGGTTCGGCGTGCGGGAGAACGCGATGAGCGCCAGGTTGTTGTGCCGCATGTAGTTCCGGCCGACCATGCCGGACGAGTTCGCCAGGCCGTCCGGATACCTGTCACTGGCCGACTTCAGCAGCAGGGCGGCGGAAAGGATGGCCCCCGCGGACAGCACGACGACGTCGGCGGTAAAGGTGCCAGGGGAGCCGTCAGGGAGAGTGACCGCCACCCCGGCGACGGAACGGCCGGTGGCATCAGTAACCAGCCGCTCGACGGTTGTCCTGGTCATCAGCGACAGGCTGGGATACGCGGCCAGGGCCGGGCGGAGCACCGCCCATTCCGCGTCAGCTTTGGCGCCGACCAGGCAGGGGAACCCGTCGACGCGGTCGCAGCGGATGCATCGTGAATCGGTGGTCGCCCGGCCGTGCGCGTCCTGGGTCAGGTGCACGCCCAGCGGCAGGTGAAACGGGTGCAGGCCGAGCTTGTCCAGGTCGTCAGAGAGTTGCTGAATACGCGGCTCGTGCTGCACGGGCGGGTATCTGTAGTCCTTGCTCGAGGTGCCGGCGAACGGGTCCTCGCCGTGCTTGCCGTGCACCCAGAACAAGTGCTCGGCCCGGACGTAGTACGGCTCCATGTCGTCGTAGCTCAACGGCCAGGCAGGCGCAATTCCGTCCGGGTGCCTGACCTCGCCGAAGTCATCGGGCAGCAGCCGGACCAGCGCCGCCCCGTAGACCTTCGAGTTGCCGCCGACGTAGTAATGCAGCTCCGGCCGGAAGGGCCGGTCATGGAGGTCGTAGAAGGTCTCGTCGGCGGTGTATTTCGCATCGCCGAAAACGGCGCGGGAGTTCCAGTTGTCCCGCTCACGCGGGAGGAAGTCGCCCCGTTCGAGGATCAGCACGCGCCTGCCGGTTTCGGCTACGCGCGCCGCGGTGGTCGCGCCTCCTGGCCCGCTGCCGATGACCGGGACGTCGTAGTGGTCCCCGCTCATGGTCAGACGAATCCGCCGTTGGCGTAGACCACCTGACCGTTGACCCATCGCCCGGCCGGCCCGGCCAGGAATGACACGATCCCGGCGATGTCGTCGGGGCTGCCCAGACGGCCGAGCGGCGGCAGGGCCGCCAGCTGCTGTTGTTCTTCGGCCGAGGTGCTGTGCAGGAACGCCGCGGTCGCGGTGGGACCCGGCGCGACCGCGTTGACGGTGATGTCGCGGCCGCGCATCTCCTTGGCCAGGATCCGGGTGAGCGCGTCGACGGCGGCTTTGGACGCCGCGTACGCGCTGAGCTCCGGCGGCGCGAACCGCACCATGCTCGACGACACGTTGACGATCGCGCCGCCCTCGTGCACCCGCCGCGCGGCCTGCTGGTTGACGACGAACGTGCCCCGGACATTGACCCGGTGAATCTCGTCAAGGTCCGCCAGGTCAAGGTCGGCCAGCGCGCCGGGCCGGTTGATCCCCGCAGTGTGGACGACCGCGTCGAGATGGCCGAAGCGGTCCTGCACGGCATCGAACAGTGCGGATACGGCCTCCTCGTCGGCGACGTCCGCCGCGAAGGCCGCGCCGCATCGGCCCCGATCGGCTATCTCCTTGACCGCCGCGTCGGCCAGGTCGACGCTGCCGGTGTACGCCACGGCGACATCGAACCCGTCGGCGGCCAGCTTGGCCGCGATGGCGCGGCCCATGCCGCCGGTCCCGCCGGTTACCAGGGCGGACCGCGTCCGGCCTCCCCCCGCATCTCCTGCAGTCATGAGTCCTCACTCTCCGCGGCCGCTCATCGCCAGCTGATCACGCGCCAGCCCAGCGTCGCCCCGTGATCGGGTGCGGCACATCGTCAGGTCACGTAATCTGTGCGGCACCAAGGAGCGGGCGGAGCCGGGACCTGCTGTTTCTTAGCGTGGCGGCTGGTTCCGCTCCCACCGGGGCGGGTCTGGCGGCTGGTTGTCGGGTGGCCAGTCTGGCTCCAGTTCTCCGGCGGCTGGTTCCTGCCACTCGGCCGGGTACTGGTCAGAGGCGTCGATCGCTGGGCCGGCCGGGTTCATGGTCGTGCCGTACGCGAGAGTGCCGGGTGGTGCGAGGGGAGCGGTGCTCGCGCCTGGCAGGGTGCTGATCGCCGGGTCGCATTCGACCGCGTGCAGCCGCAGGGAGCCGTCGGCTCTGTCGGCGAGCAGCAGCGCGCAATCGGGAAGGTTCTGCAGCGCCGTCGGCTCGACGGCGTATTCGTAGCCGCGCTGCCTGGTCTCGGTGTCTGTCCAGTACGTGCCGCCGGACTGCGACCACCCGCCGCGGGTGGCGGTGTAGGAGGAGACGACGAAAGTGTGCCGGCGGCCGATGTAGGCCGCGGCCTGCTCGGCTTCTGCGTGGTTGCCGAGACGCATGAACGCGGTGGTGCCGCCGCCGATCATGCT
>DATMKQ010000236.1:0-16535 GCA_035571275.1 Trebonia sp. | reverse complement strand
CAGCTCAATGACCCATTGATCTGCTTCATCTGGGGCCCGCTTGGCATGCGCCGCGCAGCCTGTCCGCTCGCGCCGGGGGCCACCGCCCCGCGCGACCGGGCACATCGATCAATTAGATCATTTCGAGACGCAATATTGATTGCGCCCATCTTGATGCTTGTTGCCTAAGTGATTAGGCTCCTGGTAGTAGCAGCAAAAGTTTCGGATAACTTTCGAAACTCGCGTTCGGGCGAAGGAGACAATCATGCGCTTCAGCAAGGCCGCCGGGGCGCTCGCCGCCGGGCTCGCGGCCGTTGTAGCGGTCGGCTGCGGTAGTTCGCCGAGCGGGTCGTCAGGGACGAGCGGATCGAGCAGCCTGTCCGGCCAGACCCTGACCGTCTATACCCAGGTGCCCTATGGCACCCAGCTCAAGGGCTACGAGCAGTACTACGCCTACATCGCGAACGCGTTCAAGCAGGCGACGGGGTCCACGATCAAGTGGGTGTACTCCTCGAGCGCCGTGACGCTCTCCCAGGAACTCGCGCAGGCCGCCACGAGCGGCAACGGGCCCGATGTGTGGAGCATCGGCTCCTCGTTCAACGGCACCGCGAGCGCGTTGAAAGAGTTCTGGACCCTCGCGCCGTCCGACTGGAGCTCCTTCGGCGGCCAGACGTCGTTCGTGCCGAAGATGCTCACGATGTCGGGCCCGAACAACAACCAGGACGTGGGTATCCCGTTCGAGTCGATCCCGTTCGTGCTCGTCTACAACAAGGAGCTGCTGTCGAAGGCCGGCATCACCTCCCCGCCCACCACGTGGTCGCAGTTCGTGTCCGACGCGCAGGCGGTGCAGAAGGCCGAACCCGGGGTCAACGGCGCGAGCTTCTCGCCCGCCGACCCGTACGGCCCGTGGAAGCCGGTCTGGTCCTACATGGAGCAGGACGGCGGCGACTTCCTCAACTCGTCGGGTGCCACGGCCACCCTCACCTCGGCGCCGCTTGAGGCCGCGCTGAAGTTCTATTTCGGGCTTGAGAACACTTACCATGTCATACCCAAGGCCGACCTGACCTGGGAGGGCTCGCAGGAGACCGCCGCTTTCCTGGCCGGCAAGACCGCGATGGTGATGGACTCGACCTACTCCATGCTGCAGGAGGCGCAAGGCACGCCGGTGGCGAACGACGTGGCGTTCGCGCCCATGCCGAACGTTCCTTACGGCATGACATCGCGCCCGGCCGCAGGGCAGCCGGCGGAGAGCATCGTCTCTGGCAACTACTACGACGTCGCCGACTATTACAAGAACCTGCCGCTGGCGCTGAAGTTCATCGAGATCAGCACGTCGGCCGCAGCGCAGCTCGAGCAGTTCAAGATCATGGGCTGGATGCCGGTGACTCAGGCCGGGGTCAGCGAAGTAGAGAGCGCCTACCCGTCGACCGTTCCGTTCATCACGGCGGAGCAGAACTCCACGCCGACCGACTACACGCCAGCGTGGAGTTACATCGAGACTGGCGTGCTGGCCGTGATCGGGCGCGTGGCCCAGCAGCTCGCCACCGGAGCGGCATACAGCGACTCGTACGTGATGAGCCAGCTGCAGACGGAAAACTCCGTCGTCCAGTCGCACCTGACCAGCGGGTGAGCGCGGAACCGCTAGCCGGTGACGGCCCTGCCGTAAGGACCCGGGTCCCGGCGCAACCACCCCCCGCGGCGCCGGGACCCGTCAGAACGCGCCGCCGCGCCTCCCGGCGTGAGCCAGCCGTCTGGCTGGCCGCGCCGGGCGCGCTGTTCTTCGTGGTGATCGTCGGGATTCCGCTCGTCATCGTGGTTTGGACGAGCTTCTTGCGCATCGGCCTCGGGGACATGCATGACTGGACGGCCTCGCCGTTCGCCGGCGGGTCCAACTACGCCAACGGACTGACCGGACCGAACGTCCTGGGCGTCTCCGCGCTGGAGTCGGTGTGGATCAGCGTCAAGTTCTCGCTGCTGGCGACCGCCGCGTCCACCCCGATCGCACTGTTCGCGGCGCTGAGCGTGTACCACAAGTTCCGTGGCCGGGCGCTGCTGCGCTCCATATACCTCGTGCCCTACGTGATCCCCGGGTTCGTGGTGGCGCTGCTGGCGCAGATCGCCTTCCTCAACCAGTACGGCCCGGTGGACAAGCTGCTCGCCACGCTCCACATCGCCCCGGTGGGCACCTTCTGGCTGATCGGCCCCAACGCGTTCTGGGCGATGACCTTCGTCGAGGTCTGGGAGGTCTGGCCGTTCATCTACCTGCTGCTGCTGGCCGGCTTGCAGGCGATCCCCCGGGACCAGCTCGAGGCGGCCACCGTCGATGGCGCCGGCTGGTGGTCCAGGCTCAGGTACATCGTGCTCCCACAGCTCAAGGGCGTGTACGCGCTGGCGTTCTGCCTGTCCACGTTGTACCACTTCGGCAACTTCACGCTGCCCTACGTGCTGTTCGGCAACACGCCGCCCACCTCCGTGGACGTGCTGCCGATCAACATCTACTACAGCGCGTTCCGCGGCTTCGACTTCGGCGTCGCCTCGGCGACAGCTGTCTTCAACATCGCCCTGCTCGCGGTGCCCGCGGCCGTCTATCTGTGGATCGCCAGGCTTCGCCCAGCTAGGCGCCGCGCCGTCAGGAGGATCGCGATATGAAAGGCCGCCACCACGCGGACCGGCTGCTCCCGCCGGGCCTGTCCAGGGCCGGGACGGCCGTGCTTGTCATCTTCATCGCAGTGCCCGTGCTTTACCTGATCGTGCTGGCGATGAGCCCGAACACCACGGTCGCACTCGGCGGGACTGGTCTGACGCACCTGACGCTTGGCAACTTCACCAGCATGTGGTCGTCGGCACCGATCCTGCAGGGCCTGCTCAACAGCGTGATCATCGCCGGCATCTCCGCGGTGCTCGCCGTGCTTCTCGGCGTGGCGGCCGCCTACCCGCTGGCCCGGCTGAGGTTCGGCGCGAGGAAGCCGCTGCTGTACTCGCTGCTCGGCAGCCAGGCGGTCCCCGGGCTCGCATTGCTGCTGCCGCTGTACATCGTCCTCGCGGGCATCCAGGGCATCCTCGGCGTGCAGTTGATCGGCGGCTACCCGGCGATCATCGCCGTCTACATGACGTTCGGCCTGCCGCTGGCGACCGTGGTCTGCTTCGTATACCTGCGGGGCATGCCAGAAGACCTGGAAGAAGCGGCCCTGGTAGACGGCTGCACTCGGTTCGGCGCCCTGCGCCGCGTGGTGATGCCGCTGCTGGCCCCGGCCATGGTAGTGAGCTTGGTGTTCGCTTTCCTGGTCGGCTGGAACGATGTGCTTTTCGCCAGCGCGCTGACCAACACGCAGACCCAGACTGTGGCGATTACCCTCCAGCAATTCGGCGAGGCGCAGGGCGAGAGCGTGGGCGCGCAGCCCCTCTACGGCGACCTGATGGCCGCCGCCCTGGTGAGCGCGATCCCGGTCGTGGTCCTCTACCTGGGCTTCCAGCGCTACCTAGTCCACGGCCTAGCCGCCGGCGCCCTATCCGGCACCTAACCCCACGCCCCCTCCGCCACACCCCCCCGGCGACCTACCCGCGCCCAAGTGACGGCCCAGACGTGATCGCCGGTGGGCGCCCCAGCCCGAGGCGATATGCCGTGAATGCCTGAATGCCGGATCCAGACATTCCGGGCACGATAGTTAACGTGGAGGATCGCCCGTCCTGGGGAGCGGAGGATCTTCCACGTTGTCTGACCTGCCGCGCCGACGCCGGCGCCGGGCCGGGGAGGGTGGTACTGGGCTGACTGGGGTTGCGTGTGCGAGGGCAGAGCCGGCATGGCGGCAACGGCCGCCGCCGCGTCCACGCGCCGCTGCGTCCACGCGCCGCCGACGCCCGGCGCCCGCGCGCCGTCCGAGGGGCCCGCCACCCTCGCGCGCAGATATTCGACCTCAAACTATTTGACCTCAAACATGTCGCGGCAGCATACTGGGCAGCATGTCATCGGGGGAGCTTAACGGGTCGTCGGCCCAGCCCACCGGGCCGGAACCGGGCGCCTCGGCGGGAACGGAAGCACACGCCTCGCCGCAAAAGTGTGCCGTCTCCGGGCCCGCCACCTGGGACTGGCCGCATGACGTCGAGCACCTTCCTGAAGACGCCCCGCTCCAGGCGCTGATGCTGACCGCCACGCGGCTGATGGGCGCCTACGGTCAGTGCACGGTCCAGGCCGCCGGGCTCAAGGTCAGCCTGGCCGGGATCGGCGTGCTACGGGTGCTGCTGGACACCGACGGGCTGAAGTCCAGCGAGGTGGCGGACCGTGGCTGGTCCAGCCCGGGCACGCTGACCGCGGTGGTCAACACCCTCGTCAGGGACGGCTTCGTCGAGCGGCGGGCGGACGAGGCCGACCGTCGCGTTGTGCGCCTCTACATCACAGACGCCGGTCGCGCCGTCGTCACCTACTACGTGGGCCAGGCAGCCCCTAAATGGCGCCAGGCGCTCGGCTTCGTCGACAAGGACGACGAGGTCGTCGTGCGCAGGTTCTTCGTCCAGATGATCAACCATCTCGGCAAGCTAGTGCGAGAGGAACGCCGCAGGTGACCACAGAAATCCCGCGCGCCGTCACCACAGAAATCCCGCAGGCCGCCACCCCCCAAGCCACCACCCCGCACGCCGCCACCCCGCAAGCCATCACCCCGCACGCCACCGCCCAGCAGGCCGCCACCCCGCGGGCCACGCCGGGCTCGGCGATCCGCACCCAGGACCTGCGCAAGACGTACTCCACATCGCGCGGGAACGTGGAGGCGGTGCGCGGCATCGATCTCGACATCCCCGAAGGCGAGTTCTTCGGCCTCCTCGGTCCGAACGGTGCGGGCAAATCCACTACGATCGGCATGCTCACAACCCTGATCCACCCCACCGGTGGCAAGGCCTGGGTAGCCGGCACCGAGGTCACCAAGGACCCGGTCGCGGTCAAGCGCAGGATTGGCGTCGTCACCCAGAACAACACGCTCGACATGCAGCTCACGGTCGCGGAGAACCTGCAGTTCCGCAGCCGGTTCTTCGGCCTTCCGGCACGGGCGGCCGCCCGCCGGGCCGCGCAGCTCATCGACGCGTTCGGCCTCGGCGACCGGCGTAACGCGATGGCCGATCAGCTGTCCGGCGGCCAGGCCCGTCGGCTGCTCATCGCGCGCGCCCTGGTGCACCGGCCCGACGTGCTGTTCCTCGACGAGCCGACCGCCGGGCTCGACCCGCAGACCAGGGTGAACCTCTGGGACATCCTCCAGGTGCTGCACGAGCAGGGGCAGACGATCCTGCTCACCACCCACTACATGGAGGAGGCCGAGGCGCTGTGCGACCGGATCGCGGTCGTCGACCACGGCAAAATCCTGGCCGAGGGCACCGTCGATGTGCTCAAGGAGAACGCCGGCGCCGTCACGGTCGTCACGGTCCGCTACGAGGAGCCCGTTCCTTCCGGGCTGTCCGAACGCTCCGGACTGGCGGGCCGTCCCGGCGTCACCAAGGTCGAGACCGACCACGACCAGATCCGTGTCTTCAGCCGCGACCCGGAAGGGCTGCTCGGGGAGCTAGTGGAGATCGGCGGCCGGGAAGGACTGCATGTCCGTGACGCCGCGCAGCTCAAGCCAAGCCTGGAGACCGTCTTCCTGACCCTGACCGGCCGAGAGTACCGGGAGTAACGATGGCCACTACCGCGATCCAGCCCGGCGGCCGGGGCCCAGGAGGCCCAGGAGGCCCAGGAGGTGCCCGAGGCCCCCGAGGTCCCGTCGACGCCGGCCAGGCCGACATCGGCGGCTACGCCCCGGTGGCGTCGAGCATCGCCGCGCTGATCACCGAGGCACCCCAGCCGCAGCCGACGCTGGCGAAGACGTTCGCGGCGATGATGGCGCGCGAGTTCCGCGTGCTGCGCCGCAACGCGGTCTCCACCTTCACCCGCGCGGTCATGCAACCGATGCTGTTCGTCTTCGTCTTCGCCTACGTCTTTCCCAAGATCGGCGGCGGCTTCATGCTGGGCGGCGCGGCACATTCAAACCCAGTCAGCGGAACGGCAGGCGCGGTCTCCGGTGCGGTCAACTTCGCCACGATCCTGGTGCCCGGCCTTGTCGCGTCGATGCTCCTCATGCAGGGCATCTTCGGCGTCACGTTCCCGCTGGTGATGGAGTTCTCCTGGCAGCGCACGATCGAAGACCGCGCACTGGCGCCGGTCCCGATCCGGGTGCTCGCGGTGCAGAAGATCACCGCGGGCGCCGTCCAGTCGTTCCTCGGCGCGTGCATCGTCTTCCCTGTCGTGCTGTTCGTGCACGCCGCCGGGCAGGCGCCGCATGTGCACGTCACGAACTGGTTTCTGCTCGCGCTGATCATGGTGTCCGGCGCGACGCTGACCGCGTCCCTGGGCCTGCTGCTCGGCACGGTGATGGATCCGCGCAAGATGCAGATGATGTTCGCGGTCATCCTGCTGCCGGCCACCATGCTGGGCTGCGTCTACTATCCGTGGTCCGCGCTGCACTCGATCAGGTGGCTGCAGATCCTGGTGCTGATCAACCCCATGGTCTACATGTCCGAGGGCCTGCGCGCCGTGCTCACACCGTCGCTCGGCCACATGCCGCTGTGGGCGGTCCTGCTCGCCCTCCTGGGCGGAACCGTGGTCTTCGGCTTCCTCGGCACCCGCACTTTCCGCAATCGCGTCATAAACTGACCCTCGGCGACCCCGGCGCGGTAAGTGAGGCGAGCCTGTCTCCTGCGGGAATACCACTTCGCCGCAAAGTGCTGTTACTGTTGGTCGCTGACCAGTCTGGTGCGTTCACGCACCGGATGTGCAAGCGGAGGACCACCTCCCACCTAGCCGGCCTCAAGGCTGGCGGGTCTGGCCGCGGCTAGCTCGCCGTTAAGCCACGCGCAGTGCGCGTGACCTGCGGCAACTGGTTCGCGGCACGGCACGGTCGCCAGCTCAGCTGGCGGTTGCTGCCGTTGTAGTGGTTGCCCCGCGGTGCATGCGCCTCGCGGGGCTTTTCCGTTTGGCGAGGGTCACGGCATACGCCGCCGGAAGTGCCGGCGACGACAGATGAGGCTCTGGAGGTCACATCAGCGCCGAAACGCGTGTCAATGAGCGCATCCGCGCTCCGGAGGTCCGGCTTGTCGGTCCGAAGGGCGAGCAGATCGGGATTGTCTCCATCAACGAGGCTCTCCGGCTCGCTCAGGAGGCCGATCTCGATCTGGTCGAGGTTGCCCCGACCGCGCGACCCCCGGTCTGTAAGCTCATGGACTACGGAAAGTTCAAGTACGAGTCCGCGGTCAAGGCCAGGGAATCGCGTAAGAACCAGACGCAGACGATCGTCAAGGAGATCAAGCTCCGCCCGAAGATCGACCCGCATGACTACGGCACCAAGAGGGGCCACGTCGAGCGGTTCCTGAAGGCCGGGGACAAGGTCAAGGTGACGATCATGTTCCGCGGACGCGAGCAGTCCCGGCCGGAACTCGGTTTCCGCCTGCTGCAGAAGCTAGCCGACGACGTCACCGACCTTGGCTTCGTCGAGTCACAGCCGAAGCAGGACGGGCGGAACATGATCATGGTGATCGGCCCGCACCGGAAGAAGACCGAGAGCAAGGCCGAACGCAGCGCACACCAGGCGGCTGCGCCCGCGCGACAGGTTCCGAGTCAGCGCGGCGAGGCTGCCCC
Organism: Trebonia sp.; assembly: GCA_035571275.1. Lineage (GTDB taxonomy): Bacteria > Actinomycetota > Actinomycetes > Streptosporangiales > Streptosporangiaceae > Trebonia. Next base: position 8,902 of record DATMKQ010000236.1, on the reverse strand, counting down.
GGCGCCGACCGAGGCATAACCGGGCCGGCCAGGCGCCCCGGCAATTCGCCGGCCACCGCGCCGTAGCCGTCCGGGAAGTTTGACCCCGTTTCGCGGGAAGGGCGACGCGGCTCCCGAGGAGCCGCGTCGCCAGGCAAGGCTGCCCCCCGGGCGGCGAAGAGCGACATTCACGCCGGCCACGGCGGGGTGCACTGATGAGGAGCAACCATGCCCAAGATGAAGACGCACAGCGGCGCCGCCAAGCGGTTCAAGATCACCGGCACCGGCAAGATCATGCGGCTGCGTGCCAACCGCCAGCACCTGTTCGAGCACAAGTCCTCGCGCGTCACGCGCCGGCTGGAAGGCGCGGTCCAAGTCTCAAAGGGCGACGTCCGCGAGATCAAGAAGCTGCTCGGCAAGTAGTTCTGAGGACAGAGGAGACGAGACGATGGCACGCGTAAAGCGGTCGATTAACGCCAAGAAGAAGCGCAGGGTTGTCCTCGAGCGGGCGAGCGGCTACCGGGGGCAGCGGTCACGGCTGTACCGCAAGGCCAAGGAGCAGGTCCTGCACTCGATGACCTACGCCTACCGCGACCGCAAGGACCGCAAGGGCAACTTCCGGCGGCTGTGGATCCAGCGCATCAACGCCGCCGCACGGGCGAACGGCATGACGTACAACCGTTTCGTGCAGGGGCTCAAGGCGGCCGGTGTCGAGGTGGACCGCCGCGTCCTGGCTGACCTGGCCGTCACCGACGAGGCGGCGTTCACCGCGCTCGTCGAGGTCGCGCGCCAGGCACTGCCGGAAAGCGCCGAGGCGGCCGCCTGACGGCCGCCGACTTCCGCGGGGCCAGCGCGGCGCGGCTCAAGACCGCTCGCCGGCTGACCAAGCGGGCACTGCGACAGCGGGAGCGGGCCTTCCTCGCGGAGGGCCCGCAAGCCGTTTCTGAGGCGCTGGCGACCGGGGCGCGCGTCACGGGACTGTTCGTCACCGCGCCCGCGCAGGCGCGCCACGAGGACCTCGTGGCGAAGGCCGTGGACGCCGGCGTCGAGGTCCAGGTCGTCAGCGGCGAGGTGATGTCCGAGCTCGCGCAGACCGTCACCCCGCAGGGGCTGCTGGCGATCTGCGATTTCGTCGACGTCCCGCTCGCCGAGGTCGTCGCGGCCAGTCCGCGGCTGGTCGCCCTGCTCGCCAACGTCAGGGATCCCGGGAACGCGGGCACGGTGCTGCGCACCGCCGACGCGGCGGGGGCGGACGCGGTGGTGTTCGCCGACGCCTCGGTCGATCCGTATAACGGCAAATGCGTGCGGGCAAGCGCGGGCAGCCTGTTCCACCTGCCCGTAGTGGCCGGAACCCGGCTGCCCGAGACCGTCGCGGCGCTGCGCGGGGCGGGCCTGCGGATCGTCGCGGCCGACGGCCGGGCGGGGGTGACGCTGGACGATCCGGGAACGCGCGAGGCGCTCGCGGCGCCGACCGCGTGGCTGTTCGGCAACGAGGCCTGGGGGCTGCCGCCCGAACTGCTCGCGCTCGCGGACGACTCCGCGGCGGTGCCGATCTACGGCCGGGCCGAGAGCCTGAACCTCGCCGCGGCGGCCGCCGTCTGCATGTACGCGTCCGCGGCCGCCCAAGGTCCGCGCCCCCTTTCCCGCGCGCCATTCCCGCGAGTCGAAGGGCGCGCCGCCGGATGACTGAGGAGGGATGAAGCGAAGCTTCATCGCGACGAAGGAAGAGGGCGGGTCAAAAGCGCCCGGAGGCGAGCGGGGCAAGCAGGGCGAGTGGGATAACACAGCGTTACGCGACTTAATGATGTGTGAGGCATGGTAGGTGGCCCCGGGTATTCACGTTATAACGTAGAGAAATCCCGCGAGCGGGACTGTCGTAAGAACGGTTCCGCGCGCTAGAGTCTGATCACATTCCGTCACCCGCATGCAGAATGACGCAGATCCTCATCATTCGATGCGGGCCCGGCCGGACGGAGGCGTCGCAGTCGTGGAGGACAACATCGCGAGCCTGGGCAAGCCTGGCCCGTTTGAGCGTGCCGGCGGCGTGCCGCTGAGCGCCGACGAACTCCCCGACGGGCTCGTCGTGGCGGACGAAGCGGGCCGCGTCATCGTGTTCAACCGCGCCGCGGCCCGGCTGACGGGCACCGCCGCCGAGGAGGCGATCGGTAAGTTCGTCTCCGACGTGCTGCCGTTCCGTGATGACGACGGCAAGGACTGGTGGCTGTTCGTCGACCCGTACCACGGCCTGGCCACCCGCACCCGGCACCCGGAGCGCAGCCTGTACCTGACCGACGGCACCGAACTGCTCGTCTCGGTCGGCTACGTCCGCGACGGCCGGCGCGGGCCGGTGCGCCGCCTGATCATCACGCTGCGCGGCGCGCAGCAGCGGGCCAGGCTGGAGCGCAGCCGCGCCGAGCTTGTCTCCACCGTGGCGCACGAGCTGCGCTCCCCGCTGACCTCGGTTAAGGGGTTCACCGCCACGCTGCTGGCCAAATGGCACCGGTTCACCGACGACCAGAAGCGCGTCATGCTCGAGACGGTCAACGCGGACGCGGACCGGGTGACCCGGCTGATCACCGAGCTGCTCGACGTGTCCCGCCTCGAGTCGGGCCGGATGGAGGTGCACCGGCAGCTTGTCGACGTTCCTGACCGGGCCGCGAAGATCGTCGCCGGGCGGGTGGCGGCGGGCGAGCCAGAGGAGAAGTTCCGCCTCGTGGCCGCGCCGGACCTGCCGGAGACCTGGCTGGACGCCGACAAGATCGACCAGATCCTGGGCAATCTCGTCGAGAATGCCGTCAGGCACGGGGCTGGTATCGTGACGGTCGTGGTAGAGCGCGCGCGTATCGGCGGCGACCAGGCGGTCGCCGTGTCGGTGCGCGACCAGGGAGAGGGCATTCCCCCGGAGATGGCGCCCCGGGTGTTCCGCCAGTTCTGGCGGGGCAAGCGCCGTGGCGGCACGGGTCTGGGCCTGTACATCGTCAAGGGCCTGGTGGAGGCGCTCGGCGGCACGATCACCGTGGGGTGTGCCCCCGGCGGCGGTGCCGAGTTCCGATTTATCATGCCCGCGGGCGCGCCCGTCGAGTAGGCACCACGCCACCGACACCGCGCAGGCGGGCTATTCCCAGCCCCGCGAGCCGAAGGACGCGGGCGAAAAGCGCCCGGCGGCGTGCGGGAAGACAGAGCCCCGGTAGGGTTTCGTGTGCTGGCTAGCAATCACCACGGTCCGTTCCGGATGAATACCGCCGCCTGTACCGCCGCGGACGTTCCAGCTGTGCACGGCCTCTAGGAAGCGAATGATGTCCGCACCAAACAAGAACTATGACCCGGTCACGGTGACCGCGTTGTCGGCTCAGGAAGTGGAGCGCGCGCTGGGCGACGCGCTGGCCGCCATCGCCGCAGCGAGAACCCTTGACGAGCTGAAGGAAGCCAGGCTCGCGCACGCCGGCGACAAGGCGCCGCTGACCTTGGCGAGCGCTGAGATCGGCGCGCTGCCGCCGGAGGCCAGGGCCGACGCCGGCCGCCGCACCGGCGCCGCCAAAGGGCGGATCCAGCAGGCCCTGAAGGCCCGCCAGGAGCAGCTCGAGAAGGAGCGCGACGAAAGCGTGCTCATCACCGAGAAGGTCGACGTCACGCTGCCGTTCGACCGGACCCCGAAGGGCGCGCGGCACCCGGTCACGATGACCGCGGACCGGCTCGCCGACGTGTTCGTGGCGATGGGCTACGAGGTCGCCGACGGGCCCGAGGTTGAGGCGGAGTGGTACAACTTCGACGCGCTTAACATCCCGCCTGACCATCCCGCGCGTGAGATGCAGGACACCCTTTTCGTCGCGCGGGCGGACGGCAGCGACCAGCCCAGCGGCATGGTGCTGCGCACGCACACCTCGCCGGTGCAGATCAGGTCTTTGCTGACGCGGCCGTTGCCGCTGTACGTGGTCAGCCCGGGCCGGGTGTATCGCAACGAAGCCCAGGACGCCACCCACCTGCCCGTCTTCTACCAGATCGAGGGGCTGGCGGTGGACGAGGGACTGACCATGGCCGACATGCGCGGGGCCATTCAGTCGTTCGTGGACGCGCTGTTCGGAGCGGGCCTGAAGACGCGGCTGCGGCCGGACTACTTCCCGTTCACCGAGCCGTCCGGCGACGTGTCGATGGAGTGTCACGTGTGCCGCGGCGCGTCGACCAAGCCGGGCGCGGACCCGTGCCGCGTCTGCCGGAGCCAGGGCTGGATCGAGATCGCCGGCTGCGGCATGGTCAACCCGCGCGTGCTCGTGGCCTGCGGGATCGACCCGGACCGGTACAGCGGATTCGCGTTCGGGCTGGGCATCGAGCGGGCGCTGATGCTCGCGCACGGCGTCTCCGACATCAGGGACACCGTCGATGGTGACGTGCGGTTCAGCCGGGCGTTCGGCACCGAGATCTAGGGGAGCTGACAAGACATGCGGGTACCCATCTCCTGGCTGCGTGCCTACGCGCCGGTCCCCGAGCCGGTCGACGCGGCCGAGGTCGGCCGGCGGCTCACCGCGGCCGGCCTCGAGGTCGAGGCGGTCGAACAGGTCGGGCATGACGTGCGAGGCGTCGTCGTGGGCCAGGTGCTCACGGTCGAAGATCTCGCCGAGTTCAAGAAGCCGATCAGGTACTGCCGGGTCGCGGTGTCGGAGGCCGAGCTTTCCGCGGACCCCGCCGACGTGCGCGGCGTGATCTGCGGTGCCACCAACTTCGCGGCGGGCGACCGGATCGTGTTCGCTCAGCCGGGCGCGGTGTTGCCCGGCGGGTTCGAAATCGGTGCCCGCAAGACCTACGGCCGGGTGTCGGAGGGCATGATCTGCTCCGCCAGGGAACTGGCCATCGGGGACGACCACACCGGGATCCTGGTGCTGCCGCCGGACGCGCCGCTCGGCGCGGATTTCGTCGAATACGCGAGCCTGCGCGACGACGTCCTCGAGCTCACGGTGACGCCGGACCGCGGCTATGCCGTCAGCATCCGCGGCGTGGCCCGCGAGCTCGCCAGCGCGTACGGCGTGCCGTTCACCGACCCCGCGCACACGTTCGTGCCGGGGGAGGACGCGTCGGGCCAGGTAACGGCGGGGACCGCCGCGCCGGAGGCGGACGAGGCGCCGGGCTCGGACGTGTGGCCGGCCAGCATCGCCGACCCGACCGCGTGCGACCGGTTTGTGCTGCGCGAGGTGCGCGGCTTCGACCCGCAGGCGCCGACGCCGGTGTGGATGCGGGTGCGGCTGGCGCGCTGCGGCGTGCGCAGCATCTCGCTGGCCGTCGACGTGACCAACTACCTGATGCTCGAGCTCGGCCAGCCGCTGCACGCGTTCGACCGGTCCAAGCTGACCGGCCCGATCGTGGTGCGGCGCGCCCGGCCAGGCGAGACGATCGAGACGCTCGATCACGTCACGCGCTCGCTGTACCCCGAGGACATCGTGATCACCGACGACTCGGGCCCGATCTCGATGGCGGGCACGATGGGCGGCCTCGCCACGGAGATCGATGAAAATTCCACGGACATCGTGATCGAGGGCGCACATTTTTCCGACGTCGGCACCGCCAAGATGAGCCGCAGGCACAAGCTGCATTCTGAGGCGTCGTACCGGTTCGAGCGCGGCGTGGACCGTGAGCTTCCGCTGCGCGCCACCGCCCGCGCGGTCGCGCTGCTCGCGAACCTGGGCGGCGACCGGGGGGCGCGGGTCGTGCCGGGCTGCACCCACGCGCAGGTGCCGGTCACGCCGCGGACCATCACGATGGCCGCCGACTACCCGGACCTGGTGGCGGGTGTCATCTACGGCCGGGACACGGTCATCAAACGGCTGGTCGAGGTGGGCTGTGAGGTGGCCGAGCGCAACGCCCCCGAGCTGCCGACCATCGCACCGTGGCGGGCGGGCACCGGTCAGGTCTCAACATCTTCCGACGCCTCCGAACAGCACGAACAGCACGAACAGCACGGCAGGCACGACCGCATGCACCCTGTGCTTGACGTCACGCCGCCGTCGTGGCGGTCCGATCTCACCGATCCCGCTGACCTCGCCGAGGAGGTCATCCGCCTGGAGGGCTACGTCAACGTGCCGGTCAGGCTGCCCCGCGCCCTCGCTGGCCAGGGGCTGACCGACCGGCAGCGGCTGCTCCGCGCGATCGGCGCCGCGCTGGCGGACGCGGGGTTCGTGGAGGTGCAAGTCGAGCCGTTCGCGCCGGTCACCGAGGCCGCCGACCTGATGCTGCCCCCGGAAGACCCGAGGCGCCCCGTCGTCCGGGTCACGAACCCGCTGAGCGAGGACCAGCCGGATCTGCGCACCACGCTGCTGCCAGGACTGTTCCGCCTGCTGCTGCGCAACATCGGGCGGGGCTTCCCCGACACGGCGCTGTTCGAGACCGGCCTTGTGTTCCTGCCGCGTCCCGGCGCGCCCGCGGCGGCGCCGATCCTGGCCACCGACCGTGGCCCCACCGTCGAGGAACTCGCCTCGCTCGATCCGCCGCTGCCCGATCAGCCGCTGCGCGTCGGCGCCGTGCTGGCCGGGGACCGTGAGCTGCCCGGCTGGTGGGGGCGGGGACGGGCGTCCGACTGGGCGGACGCGATCGAAGCGGCGCGAAACGTGGCCGCCGTTTGCCACCTGGACCTCCACGTGCGGGCGGCGCACGAGCCGCCGTGGCACCCCGGCCGGTGCGCGGCCCTGTACGTACGCGCCGACGCCGACGGTGAGGTGCGCGAGTGGCTCGCGGGACACGCGGGCGAACTGCACCCGCGGGTCGTAGCCGCGTACGGCCTGCCGCCGCGGACCAGCGCGCTCGAGCTTGATTTCGCCGTGCTGGCGGCCGCCGCGGAGGCTACTATTGTCCGCGGCCCCACGCTGTCGGCCTACCCGCTGGCGACCCAGGACGTAGCCCTGGTGGTCCCCGCCGACGTACCCGCGGCGGACGTGGCGGCGGCGCTGACCGTCGGCGCGGGTGAACTGCTCGAAGGCCTGCGGCTCTTCGACGTCTACACCGGCGCTCAGCTCGGCGAGGACCGCAAGTCGCTCGCCTACACACTGCGCTTCCGCGCCCCAGACCGGACGCTTACCGTGGCGGAAACCACGGCCGCGAGGGACGCGGCGGTGGCTGAGGCCGCACGCAAGGTAGGCGCCGTACCGCGCGCATAACTTCAGATTTATCTCGAACGAACCGTGGCGTCTGCCGACCGCCACGGTTCTACGCGGCATGCCTGGCAACGCCGAGGATTCCTGATTGATTGATTTGCCCGTTTGTTTTGCAATATGCGCATTTAGCGGTCATGATGTGACATCTACAATGCTTCTAGGCGGGCACGGAGGGTGACATAAAGGCAGGCGCGGAGGCCCCGAATCGGCTATCGGAAGAGCCCCCGCAGGCGAGGTATCGCGAGGTGTTCGCCGTCCCGGAGTTCCGCGCGCTCTGGGCGGCACAGCTTACCTCCGTGATCGGCGACCAGCTGGCGCGGGTCGCGCTGACCATCCTGGTATATGAGCGGACGAGTTCGGCGCTGCTCGCCGCGGTGACGTTCATGCTGAGCGTGGTGCCGGTCTTCGTCGGCGGCGTCGCGCTCGCGTGGCTCGCGGACAGGTTTCCCCGGCGCCGGGTGATGATCGCCTGCGATGTGTTCCGCGCCGCGCTGGTGGTGGTCATGGCGCTGCCCGGGATGCCGCTCGCGCTGCTTGTCGCCCTGCTCGCGGTGGTCACGCTGGTGAGCGCGCCGTTCACCGCGGCCCGCGCCGCCATATATCCCGATCTGCTCGCCGGGGACAGGTACGTGGCGGGCACCGCCATCACGCTGACCACCAACCAGTTCGCCCAGGTGGTCGGGTTCGCGGTCAGCGGCGCCGTGGTGGCGCTGGTGGGCACGCGAACGTCCCTGGGGATTGATGCGGCCACGTACGGGGTGTCGGCCGTCATCGTGAGCTTGTGGGTGCGGCCGCGGCCGGCCCCCGCGTCGCGGCGCGGGCGACACGCCGCGACGCGGGGCTCGGCGGCCGGTGCGACGACAGGGGCGGCCTCCGGGGCGGTGACCGGGGCGGCGTCCCGGGCGAACCCGGCCGCCGGTGACCGCTGGGAGAGCAGCCTGACGGGCGCGGTCAGGATGGTGTTTAGCACCCCGGCGCTGCTGCTGCCGATGCTGTTCGGCTGGCTGGCCGGGTTCTATAACGCCCCAGAGGGGGTGGCCGCCCCGCTGGCCAGGAGCCTGGGTGGCGGCGCGGCAGCGGTCGGCGCGATCCTGGCCGCACAGGCGCTCGGCGAGACCGTCGGCATGCTGTTCTTCGCGCGGCTGGCGCGACCGGAGACCCGGCTGCGCCTCATGGGCCCGCTGGCCATCGCCACCTGCGGTGCCCTGATCTTGTTTTTCTTGCGGCCCGACTTCGCCGCCGTGCTGATCATCCTGTTCGCGTCCGGCGGGTTCGGCGCCTACCAGATCGCGGCCAACGCCGCGTTCGTCCGCGCGGTGCCACCGCATTGGCGCGCCCGCGCGTTCGGCCTCGCACAAGGCGGCATGAGCCTCGGCCAGGGCACGGTGCTGGTGCTGGCGGGCGCCGCCGCGGAGCATTTCGCGCCAACGACGGTCGTCGCGATCGCGGGCGTCGTGGGCGCCGTGTGCGCCGCGGGAGTCGCGGCGAGTTGGATCCGGTCGCGGAAGGCAGACGCGCCCGGCAGCTTATAGCTGTCCGGCGGATTCCGCCGTTGAGTTGTCAAGCCGTCAGGTCCGGCCGCGTTCCGCGGCCTACACACCGGTCTGTTCTCTTGCACTGCTCTCTTGTCCTGCCTGGACCAGTCGACGGTCTCGGGGTTCGCCGCTGGTCGTCTGGTGTGGTCGGGGGGTTAGTTCCAGGTGGTGGTGCGCATGGGGTGCTCTCCTTGGGGGTTGGTGTGTGGCCTGGTGTGGTCGGGGGGTTAGTTCCAGGTGGTGGTGCGCATG
>DATMKQ010000235.1:0-4882 GCA_035571275.1 Trebonia sp. | reverse complement strand
CCACATGAGCGGGTGGATCTCGGGCCGCCCCGGCCCGGAGTCCTTCCCGAGCCCGTGGCCGATCACCGTTGCGCCCGAGCCTGGTTCGAAGCTGAGCACCGCGTCCTGCTCGCCGTCGCCGTCCTCGCGGTCGAGTCCGGGTCCGACCGTCATGCCTGGCAAATCCCTTGGGTTATGATGCCCTATCTACAAAACCGCGGGTATAACGAGGAGTGGGCCAGCACTCAGCGGATCGCCCTGGCCGCCGCGAACCGCCTGCGCGACATCAAGGGGCTGGTGGTGTCCAGCCGGCTGCTGGCGGGCGCCTGCTCCAATCTCGGTGACTACGACGAGGCCAGCTCCCATCTCGGGTACTGCCTCACGCTGTACCGGCAGCTCGGCGACCGTTTCGGTGAGGCCAAGGTCCACCAGGGCCTGAGCAGGGTCGCCTCGCGTCAGGGCCGCTACACCGACGCGCTGCACCACGCCAGGCAGGCAGGGCGCACGTACCAGGCCATCGGCCACCAGGCCGGAGAGGTTGAGGCGCTCAACCTGGTTGGCTGGTACCAGAGCCAGCTCGGCAACCACGGGCATGCTCGGGCATGCTGCCGACGGGCACTCACACTCAACGCCGAAACCGGCAACCGCCGCATCGAAGCCGCTCTTTGGGACAGCCTGGGCTACGCGGAGCACCACCTCCGCAACTTCGCCGAAGCCGCCACGTGCTACCAGCGTGCACTCGGCATCGCCCGGGAAGTGGGTGACCGCTGGGGTGAAGCGGAAAGCCTCACCCACCTCGGCGACACCCAGCACGCTACCGGCGACCTGCCGCTGGCCCGGGAAACCTGGGAGCAGGCAATCGCTGTCCTCGATGACCTAGGGCACGCCGACGCGGGCAAGGTCCGCGCGAAGATCGAGCGCATCGATAGCTAGCGCCGCGTCCAGTTCTGTCGTCTTTTTACCCGAACGAACCGGGCTGTCTCTCCGCGCCAGGGAACTCCTCACCGGGACGGCGCGGATTTTGGTTCCGCTGTGTCTTACGTTCCTTCCTACGAGACGATCATCCAGGCAATCCGGGAGGTGTCGGACGGGGACGAGGAGCTGACCGTGAAGCTCCCGGCCGAACGGCTCGACACGTAGACGAATCCGGGTGTGCCGCCCGCCAGCGTGTTGGACAGGAAGATCCGGCTATCCGCGGTGACCACGGATTGGTCACGATCACCGAGCCGCCCGCGAGCACCGCGGTTCCCAGCCTGGAATCGATGGTGCCGCTCTCGTAGCCGGGCGAGCTGGTGACGTCCGGGCTGATGTACAGATATTGGGGCGGACGGTACGCCGCGCCGGCTGTCAGGTCGGTGTAGTTGAGGTGACCGCCGGTCATCACGATCAGCTCTGGGGCGCCGGGCGCGGTGCCGACTGCCCTGGTGGCCAGGCCGTACTGGGGGCAGCCGCTTGGGTAGTCAATGGTGTCGACGAACACCGTGCTGCCGGTGATCCAGACTCTGTTGTTGCCCTCGACCCAGATGCCGGCGTACGGGCCGCCGGTATAACTGCCAGAGTTGTTCACGGGGCCCGAGCCGTCTTCGTCGAACGAGCAGCCGGAGATCACGACGGGATCGCGCCAGTCTGTTCCGGTAGATGAGGTGTTGGTGATCAACACCCCGTGCTGCTGGTTGCGCTGAGTCCCGCAGCCGGCTAGCACGGTGGCGTCCGTAAAGCCACTGGCGTCCCCGGGATAGTCGATCACCCAGCCGCTGCCCGCGGACAGGTGCAGTTGATGCCGTACCCGGTGCTGCCGAAGATGCTGAGGTCGGCTAGGCCGATACCTTCGGCACTGCCGAAGGAGGCGATGCCGTCGACGAGGGGGTTCGCGCTGACCCTGGCCAGGTACACGGCGTTACCGGTGTTTGAAATGCACGTGGCGTCGTAGATCTCGCTGCAGTAAGACCCGAACAGGTACAGGTAGCCGCCGGAGACAACTGGCGACCCTAGCAGTTCCTGTGATCCGAGCGCTGAACCGGAAGTGTCTGAGAACACCGTGGCTTCGCTGTCCAGCGTATTCGTGGCCGGGTCGTATTCGGCCAGCCCGTACCCTTCGGCGAGGTAGTCCAGGTTTCCCATCACGCAGTAGTTGTTGAAGCTGACCAGGACGTCCGAGGGGTTGGCCGTATCCCGGGTGACCCCGCTGATCCACGAGGCAGCGTAAGCGCCGTCGGCCGAATCGCACGGCTCGCCGCTCGTGGTGATCAAGTCGGACGGGACCGGCAGGAAATGCGCGGGGGGGCTTTATCGTTGGGCAGCGTCGCAGGCCCGCTGCCCGGCGTGCTCACCTCGCTGAGGTCAGTGGGAACTTCACCGGGTGCCGACGGCCCCTCGGCCGCGGTCGACCCGGTGATGAAGCTGGTCAGTCCCCACTGGTCCTGTGCGTTGAACCCGTACACGGCGGTGTCGCAGAACAGCCACAGGCTGTCGCCAGGATCGGCAGGCAGCGGCGTGCTGAACCCGCAGTCGCGCGCGGCGCCGCAAAAGAGAGGGACCTGTACCGCCTCACCATCGCAAATGCCACATGTACGACGTCCAGATGGATGCTCCAGGAGTTGGGCCTACCTCTGTCTGATACCCCTCGCCCTTCCCGAACAGGTGTGGCGGATCGCCGTTTACCCCGGAAAGTCCCATGCCGACGTCTGCTGATGCTCCCCACGACTCTCCGTCTACGAAGCCGTCGATCTGCGGATTCGTCGGTTTCCCTGGTATATATCCCTGAGCATAGGTGAAGCCCCACTTCCCGACGCCGATTCCCCAGACCAAGCCGGCATAGGTGCTTCCGTCTCGCGTTCTTGCCACGCAAAGGCCACCGCCGCCTCCAAAGAAGAAAGTGACACAGAACTGCCGGTAATCGGGAGGGCCAGTGTCTATGTCAATGGGCGAGCCATCGGACCGCACGCCCGTAATCAGGGAGCAGTCGTCGGGGTTGAGCTTGTGGGTGACCTCAACGCAATTCGCGAAAGCCGCGGCTTTGGCCTGACGCGGGGTGACCTGGCGGGGAGTGCGCTTGACCGTGACGTTGGGCTGTCGCCCGCATGCCTGATAGGGGCAGTGATCCTTAGCAGCGTTCGCACCGTTGCCGCTGCCTGGCTGGTTGCCGCCGGGTTGCTGGTTGCCGTCGCCGCTGCCACCGTCCGTCTCGCCGGCCTTGTGGTTGGTCCCGTTGGGATCAGTAAAGGACTGCACGGATCCGCAGGGTCCGCCCGGCATGCAGACCATTGCGCCGCTCGGATCTGAGTCCGTAGTGGGATTGTCCGCGGCGTAGGTGTAGGCGTTCAGGTCCTGCGGATTCGCGGGGTCGATCAGCGGATCCGGGGAGACGAACGAGCCGGTGGCTGAGTCGTACTCACGGGCGCCGAGGTTGACCAGGCCGGTGCCGGGGTCGGTGGTGCCGCCGACGAAGCCCTCCGTACCGGGCCAGGTCGTGGGCGGGGTTCCGATCAGGTTGCCGTACGGGTCGTAGTAACGGCGGGTGACCGCGAGCGTTGACGAGTCGATGGCCAGGGTGTCGGTGCCCTGCTGGTCGCCCGTCAGGTACTGAACGTCACCGCCGGTGTTGCGAGCCGCCACGGTGACGCCGCCGACCGAGTAGTACCGGGTGCCGGTGACCCCGCCGGTGGCCGTGCTCTCCACCAGCTGCTCGTCAGGCAGGTACAAGGTGACGCTGCCGGGGTCGGATTGCAGCAGCAGGTTCCCGCTCGCGTCGTAGACGTAGGACGTGGTGCCCGGGTCGGCACCGCCGGTGCTGGTGACCGAGCCGAGCTGCCCGGCGTCGTTCCAGCTCAGCGTTTGGGTATCAGAGGTGGACGTGACGCTCGTCGCGTCGCCTGCCCCGTTGTACGCGTAGCTGGCGGCGGACGTCCCGGACGGACCGGAGGCCTGCGCCGAAGTCACCGCGTGCGGCTGAGCTGCCCCCGCCGCCGGGTAGCCGAACGTCGTCGTAGTGGCCGAGCCCCCGGCAGGGGTGGACACCTCGGAGAGGAGGTCGTTCTCGTTGTTGTAGGCGTACTGCTGCCAGTACGGCGCCGTGGCGCCGGATTCGGCGGACTGGGATGGCCCGCCCGAGCAGTCGGTGGTGCCCTGCGACCAGGCGGTGGTGAGCCGGCCGAGGTAGTCGTAGCTGAAGCACTGCACTTGGGCCGGGCCGCCGGCCGGGGCGTCGACCTCGGAGGTGATCAGCCCGTCGTTGTCGAAGCCGTAGCTCGTGTCGTCGACCGTGACCGGGGTGCCTTCCCCCGTCTGCACCACCGAGCTGGTCAGCCGGTTCGTGGCCAGGTCGTAGGTGTTCATCAGCCACGCCGGTTCTGTCGTGGTGCCGAACGCGTACTCAAGCGGCTGCCCGAGCTCGGTGTAAGACAGAGTGGAGACGTAGTCCCACAGTGAGGATGTCATGCTGATCGGGTTATCGGCGGTGTCGTAACCGGTGTCGACCGTCTCGGCTGGGAGCCCGCCGGCGGCCGTGTCGGCGTAGGAGGTCTCCTCGTCGCCGTAGCCGCTGTAGTAGTCGGACTGCTTATATGTGCCAGCCATCGGGCCCGCGGACACCGTTACCGTGCTGCCCGTTGCCAGGCCGTCCGCGTTGTAGCCGTTTACCTTCTCTGTGTAGGTGGTGCCGCTGGTGCCGCCTGGCCCGTAGGCGGTGGAGGAGGTCGGCTGGCCCTTGGCGAGGCTGTCATAGGCCCAGGAGGCGAGCTCGTCGGCCCCGGCCTCAGGAGCGCTTCCTGTGGTGTCGTACTCGGCGGTCTTGCGCCCGTCAGCGTCGTACGTGTAGCTGATGGTCTTGCCACGGGCGTCGGTCGTGGACAGCAGGTTCCCGTCCGGGTCGTAGCTGCTGGTACTGGTCCCGGCGTCGGGGTCG
>DATMKQ010000234.1:0-5860 GCA_035571275.1 Trebonia sp. | reverse complement strand
AGGATCAGCGCGATGAACATCCGCAGCAGCGAGCGCACCGCGTAGTACGGCAGGTTGGCCGGGTCGGTGGACACGGTAGACGCCGCGGTCTTCGGCAGGAACGGGGCGTTCAGTGCCGGAGCCAGGCGCAGCAGCCCGAATAGCAGCGCCAGCAGCGCGGCGAACACGATCAGGTCCACCGGGCGCAGTCCGGGACGCCGCCATACTCCCCGCGACGGGAACGTGCCAAGCGCAGGCACCAATCACCTCCCCTCCGTGAAGCCTCCCGGTGGAGCCCAAGATTGCTGCTGTCACCCTACCGATCCGCTAGGAACCTCCGAAGAGTGCCCTGCACCCGGCTACCCCAGGGTTAACCTGCGATAACGTCCGGGTGAATAAATCGGCAGCAGAACGGCGCAGCGTTGCACGCCTGGCGTCCTCCGCGGCCAGATCGGCGTTGATGGCGGCGCCGGCGGTCAGCCCCGCGGCCGCGGACGTGATGACCTGCGCCTGGATGCCGGCGAGGTTGCCGGCCACCCACACTCCGGGCACGCAGGTCGCACCGGACGGCCCGGCCTCGACCTGGGTTCCGATCACCTGCCCGTCGACCCGTACCTCGGCGGGGACCAACCCGAGCGGCAGCAGCAGTTCCGCGTTCGCGGTCATCCGGGGCGCGACGATGAGCGCGTCCAAGGGCACGAAGGAGCCGTCGGCGAGGCTGACTCCGGTCAGTCCGCTCTCGCTGGCCTCGACGCGGGTGACCGCGCCCGCCACGACCGCGATGCCCAGCGCGCCGAACTGCTCCCGCTGCTCGGGAGCTAGCTCAGGCGCCGTGTGCCGCAGCACGGTCACATGCGGGCTGAGCTGGCGGAACAGCAGCGCCTGGTGGGCCGCGCCCGGACCGGTCGCGAGGATGCCGACGCGCTGGTCACGGACTTCCCAGCCATGGCAGTACGGACAGTGCAGGACGTCGATTCCCCACCGGGCGGCCAGGCCAGGCACCTCGGGAAGCTCATCACGCAGCCCGGTCGCCATCAGCAACCGCCGCGCGGTCACGTCCCTGTCACCTACCTGAACCCGGAAGTGCTCGCCATCCCGGCTCAGCGCGGTGACCCGGCCGGTCACGACCTGCCCTCCGTACGTGGCGACCTCCTCGCGGCCGGCCGCGTAGATCTCACCGGGCGGCGTGCCGTCACGGGTGAGGAAGTTGTGCACATGCGAGGCCGGCGCGTTGCGCGGCTCGCCCGAGTCGATCACCAGCACCGACCGGCGGGACCGCGCCAGCGCCACCGCCCCGGCCAGCCCTGCGGCGCCCCCGCCGATCACTACGACGTCATAGCTCTCGTTGTTCTCGTTCATACCCCACCATGTGCCGCGGCGCGGGAAGATGGCAAATTTCATTGCTAAACCAGCAATAGATCCGCTGCGTCTAGTCCGAGCCGGGGACGCCGTGATGTAGTAGGAAAAGGTTCTCAGGAAGGCGGCGGGTGATGACTGTTGCCGGGATCGACCTGTCGGCCACCGAGTTCTGGGGTCTGCCGCTGGCTGAACGCGCTGCCTCGTTCGCCTTGCTGCGAGCCGAGCCGCGACCGCGGTTCTTCGCCGAGCCTGACGTGCCCTTCATCGAGACGGGCCCGGGGTACTACGCCTTGGTGCGGTACGCCGACGTCGTCGAGGCGAGCAGGCACCCGGAGGTGTTCAGTTCAAGCCGGGGCGCGACGAGCATCGGGGACCTGCCGGTCGAGTTCAACGAGTACTTCGGCTCGATGATCAACATGGACGACCCGAGGCACGCCAGGCTGCGCCGGATCGTCTCCCGCGCGTTCACGCCGCAGATGATCGCCAGGTTCGAGGAGGACGTCCGCCGGGCGGCGACCGCGGTCGTCGATGACCTGCTGGCCATGGGGCCCGGCGATTTCGTCTCGCGGGTCGCGGCCAGGCTGCCGCTGAAAATCATCTGCGACATGATGGGCGTCCCCGACGACCAGTACGAGATGGTCCTGGCCAACAGCAACATCATCTTGTCCGGCTTCGATCCTGAGTTCGTCGCGCAGGATCAGAATGAGGCGGTCGTCCAGCTGCTCGGCGCCGGGCAGGCGCTAGCCGAGCTGGTCACCAGCCTGGCCGCAACCCGTGCTCAGGCTCCCGCCGCGGACCTGGTCTCCGCGCTGGTGACCGCGAACATAGACGGAGAACAGCTGACCGGCCCCGAGCTTGCCTCGTTCTTCGTCCTGCTGGCGGTGGCCGGGAACGAGACCACCCGCAACGCGCTGTCGCACGCGCTGATGCTGTTCACCGAGTTCCCGGAGCAGCGTGCCCTGCTGCTTGCCGACCTCGAGGGCCGGATCGGCGGGGCGGCTGAGGAGATCGTGCGCTACGCCTCGCCGGTCCTGTACATGCGGCGCACCCTCACCGGGGACTACACGATGAACGGGCAGGACTACCACGAGGGCGACAAGGTAGCGCTGTTCTACTACTCGGCGAACCGCGACGAGACGATGTTCACCGACCCCGATCGGTTCGACATCACTCGGTCACCGAACCCGCACGTCGGCTTCGGCGCGCCGGGGCCGCATTTTTGCCTGGGTTCGCACCTCGCCCGCCGCGAGATCACCGTCATGCTGCGCGAACTGCTCACCCGCGTCCCCGACATCACCGTCGGCGAACCGGACCGCCTGCTGTCCAACTTCGTCAACGGCATCAAGCGCCTGCCCTGTCAGTTCACTTGCTGACCTCTGGCGCGGCACGCCAACTGCCGCTGATCGTGGTTCCGTAACCCTCGATAATGACTCACCCAGGGGAGGAAGGGTGGTCCCTGGGAGGCGCGACAACGATCCGTTCTGGATGAGTGATCTGCGTTACCTCGCCGACGATCTCGACCGTGCCGCGCAGCTCCGCGCCGCGCCGCTCGCCGGGCGCAGCAACCGCATGTCGGTAACGGGACTCTCTTCGCCGAAAACGGCGATCTCGCGGATGGCAGAAGTTACACGATCGAAGTGGTATGCCGCCTTCCGTAATCGTACAGTAATGTTGCACATATGACTCAGAACATGGATGCGCTCGCGACGGTACCGTCCACGCCGGCTGATGAGCCGGTCTGGAAGCAGCGCGCCGTGGAACGCTCCACCCGGGCGGCCAAGCAGCGCGCCGAGCAGCGCGTCCAGCGGTTCCTCGACGCCGCCCAGGCGATCATCGCGGAAAAGGGCGCCACGGACTTCACCGTCCAGGAAGTCGTCGACCGCTCCCGGCAATCGCTGCGTTCGTTCTACCAGCACTTCGACGGCAAGCACGAGCTCTTGCTCGCCCTGTTCGAAGACGCGCTGCGCAGTGCCACCGCCCAGATCGCCGCCGCGGCGGCCGGCCACGATGACCCGGCCACCGCCCTCAAGACGGCTGTCCAGCTGCTGTTCGAGCTGTCCCGGCCCGAGCCTCGCGCCCGCCGCCCGTTGTTCACCGACTTCGGGCCCCAGCTCCTGCTCAGCCACCCGGCCGAGGTGCGCCGGGCGCACGCGCCACTGCTTGACCTGCTGACGGGGCTGACCACGGCCGCCGCGGACGCGGGCCAGCTGCGGGCCGCCGCGTCGCCGCGCCGCGTCGCCGCGCTCACGATGGAAACGGTTATGTTCGCCGCTCAGTCGAGCGGCCATCCCAGCCCCGACGGAACCGGCGCCGCCGACGGCATGCGTCCCGTTACCGCCGACGAGATCTGGGACTTCTGCGCCTACGGCATCATCAGCGGCTGATAGGCGGCGTAAACGCCTTACGCTGTCGGTCATGACAATCCAGTCTGGGCGGACTGCTCGCCATGTATGCGCGGCAGCTGACGAGGCGTTGATCGAGGCGGCATTCCGCACAGGGGATTTCACCGGGGCCGAGAGGCTGTTCGGCGAAGCGCGGGCAATAGCGGAGCGGGATGGCGACCGAGAGGCTGAGGCCCTCGCCGTTGGTGGCTTGGGCATGGTGCGTCACTACCGCAACATCACCACACTGGTCGGCGGCGATACACCTGATGATGCGGACGTGGCCGCCGAAGAGGAGCTGATGCGCGGTTCCCTCGCCATCTGGGAAGAAATCGGTGACCCGGCGGGGACCGCGCGGGCGCTGTTTGGCGTGGCGTTGGTGTTCCAGGTACTGCGCCGCGACTGGGCCGCCGCGATGCCGTACTTCTGGCGGTCGTTTGGCCTGGCCGAGGCCGTGGAGGAGAGCGGCGACCTGTACGGACGCTCGGAGATCCACCGGCACCTTGGCTTCTATTACCTTATTGAGGACGTTCGTCCGCGAGAGGCGGTACGGCAGCTGGGATATTCGCTTGCCCTGCGCGAAAGGCTTGGCGATCCACGGCGGATCCCGAGCGCTCTCGTGGCGTTGGGCGAGGCCGAGATGGCCGCCGGGAACCTTCAGCGTGCTGTCGACCTGCTGAGCCGTGCCTTGATGCTGGCCCGCCAAGCCGACCTGCAGCCGTGGCGTATCCAGGCTGCCGAGCAGGCTCTTCGCGACGCAGAGGCGGCTTTGTCCGCGGCGACGTAACCGCTTGGGTCGACGTGTTGGGGGGAGGTGTCAACGGCGGCTCGGGTCGAAGTCCAGCACCTGGGTCAGGCGGATGTTGTTGCCCGACGGGTCGCGGAACGAGGTGTCGATGCCATTGGCCTGCTTCATCGGCAGGTCGTTGAACGTGACGCCGCGGGCGGACAGTTCGTCGTAGCTCGCCTGGCAGTCGTCGGTCTCAAGGAAGAGCGTCCCGCCCGCGCCCTGCGCCACGAGCCCGGCCAGCGCGGCGCTGCCTTCTTCGTCGAGCATCGGCGGGCCCGGGACCGGCATGAGCACGAGCCCGATGCCCTCTTGTCCGACAGGGCCGACTACGAGCCAGCGGAAGTTCCAGGCTTCGATGGTGACGTCGGCCCGGACCTCCCAGCCAAGCGTCTTGGTGTAGAAGGCAAGTGCCTCATCCTGGTCGTGAACCCAGAATTGGGTGTTGGTGATCTTGATCATGAATTAACCCTATGAACTCGCCATCCGCTGCTCTTCTCGAAACGTGCGGTTCCGCGGCCTGGCGTAACGCGCCGGCGGCGGCCACACCCGGCGGTAGGCCGTGGGCGACTGGCCGAAGGCTCGCTTGAACTCCCGGCTGAAGTGGGCGGTCGACAGCCCCGCGGCACGCGCCATGTCGGCGACGGCGGCACGGACTGGGAGGCGACGATCCGCGCGGGCGAGGCACCTCGACGGCGGACAGCGGGCGGCCGTGGGGGTGAACGCACCGCCGTTCCGAATCCGAATAATGCGAACTGGTTACGGACGGATGCTCTGTGCTCCCGCAGGACCGAGGATCTTCCTCGGCCCGCGTACTTCATGTTCGCCAGGTGCGTGGCGTATCACTGGAAAGTGCTGGCGTTCGCCGTGGAATGCGCGCTCGCCCGCGGTCACCCTCGCCCAACCCCGGGAGACTGAGATGGGAAACCCCCCTGTTGTCGTCGCTTTGCTGCTGGTGCGCGTCGTCGTGGGGGCGACGATGATGATGCACGGATACAACCACTGGCGCGGCGGTGGCCGCATCGCGGGGACCGCGCGCTGGTTCAGCGGCCTCGGCCTGAAGTATGGCGTGCTGCAGGCGTGGATGAGCGTGGTCACGGAGCTGGGCGCGGGGTTCCTGCTCATCGTCGGGTTGCTCACGCCGCTGGCGTGCGCCGCGGTGATCTCGGTGATGCTGATCGCTGGACTGCTGGCGCACCGGCCGAACGGCTTCTTCGTGTTCCGTGACGGGTACGAGTACGTGCTGGTGCTCTCGGCCGCCTCGCTGGCGCTCGCGACCCTTGGCCCGGGCCGGGCATCGGTGGACGACGCCGCGGGAATCATGGTCACCGGCTGGGCAGGCGGCGGCATCGCA
>DATMKQ010000233.1:0-2556 GCA_035571275.1 Trebonia sp. | reverse complement strand
CGTTGCTCGGGGCGACCTCGGTGAACTGCTCCACCACCGCCTTGTACTCTCCGCCGGCGGTGGCGAAGATGTCGAAGTTGGTCAGCACCTGCGTCCCGTCGATCGAGACGTTGAAGATCCGCGAGCCCGCCGTCGTCCAGTACTCCTCGGCGAAATGCAATCGGATCGTGTAGGTAGCCCCAGGGACGGCGCCAGGGACGGCGTAGGTGAAGTTGCCGTACCGGTTGTGCTGGTAGACCGACTGCGGAGCAGGGTTGGTCACGCCGGTAGTGCTGATCGCGTTGGTTGTGTCAGAGGTCGCGCCGCCGGTGAAGTCCTCATCGGCCGCCCAGGTCCCTGTCGCGGGACCACCGGCGCTGATCTGCACGCTGGTCGGCGCCGACGCCGACGGCGTCGCGGACACCTCGCTGGACTGGGCCGACGTACCGCCACCGTTGGTCGCGGCGACCTTGTAGTAGTACGTGGTGCCGTTGGTCAGCCCGGTGTCGGTGTAGTTAGTCGACCCGGTCGAGGCGATCGCCGTGGTACCCTCGCCGCCCGAGGTGGTGCCGCGGTAGATGTTGTAGCCGGTGGCACCCGAGCTCGCGGTCCAGGACAGCGACACCGAGGCGTTGCCGGCGGTCGCGCCCAGGCCCGTGGGCGTCGGCGGCGGTGGCGGCGGGCTGGTGCCGAGCAGGCCGAAGATCGCTAGGCCCGCGGGCAAACCCACGAACACCTCGCCGTTCGCCACGGTGGGCGTCGCGTACTTGACCTCCCCGGGCAGGCCGTCGCGGCTGGAGTCCATGTTGCTGTTCCAGTACTCCTGGGACAGGTTGGCGGGATTCATGGCGTGCAGTTCCCCGCCGTAGTCCTGGTCCCAGACGATGCCGGTGCCGGCCGTGGTGCCATCGCTCGAGACGACCGGGTCGCCGCCGTTCCCTGACGAGCTGGAGGTCGCGGCGGTGGACAGCTTTCCGCCGCTGAAGGTGAACGCCCTGGTCGGACCGTTGCTCTGGGTGAAGTAGACGTCCTGCGCTCCGGTGGAGCTGGTGTAGAGCGTCGGCGTGCTGAACAAGCTTCCTACCGTGCCTGGCGGCAGTTCCTGCTGCACCTTGTCTATCGTCGTGACGGTTGAATCCGTGCCTCCGCAGACGAGGTTGGGGTCGGGGGTGTACTTGCCCATGTTGGTCGTGTTGACCACATAGACACGCCCTTCCTTGCCCGCGGAGATCAGCGCGTTCTGCGAGGGGATTACGAGCGGTCCGCCCGCGCCGAGGTCAACGTCACCGTCGGCGAGGCAGAGCTGGTTGTAGGGCGTGAAGTAGTCCTCCACCTGCAGCGAGCCGTTCAGCTTCACCATGCTGTCGCCGTAGTCGGGGCCACCGGTGTTCGCGTCGAACGTGCCGTTCCCGCTGATGTAGTAGACGTCGCCGCTTGGGTCGCCGGCGATCCCTCCGCCGCTGCCGCTCCAGATGCCGCCATCGCTCCCGTTAGGGGCGTCGTCCAACTCGTTGGCGAGCGTGAACGCGGTGGTGCTGTAGCTGTAGGCCAGGATCCAGCCCTGGTAGGGCGCGTCGTCGCAGAACGAGGAGAAGGCGACGTACACCTTCCCGTTCTCCAGCAGCAGGTCGACGCGCTGGCGGTTCTTTATGGCGTTGAGGCTGACGGTGCCGCCCGAGCTGCCGGCGCCGGTACCAGGCACGGATCCGGCGAGGACGATCGGCGGCCACGCGTCCGCCCCGGTCAGAAGGTTGAGGGCGTGCAGGCGGTAGACCTCGTTCCCGCCCTCGGTGTCGTAGGAGACGACGAATATCACGCCGGCGGTCGGGTCGATGACCGGCGTGCTGGTGATGCCAATCTCCGGCGTCAGGTCGCCGCAGCCGCTCACGCTGTTGGACACGGCGGTCGCGCCGCTCGGCAGCAGGCTGACCTTCCACAGCGGCGCGATGGCGGTGGTCGCGTCCGCGTCGAACGCGTACACGCTGTCGTTCTCCGTGGCGACGAACACGACGTTGTGCGCGGCGCCGTTGATCGTCAGATTCGGCATAAACAGTGGCTCCGCGTACACCTGCCCGTCGACCGAGTACTGGACCCGCTTGCCGAACTGCGTCTCGTTGACGTTCGACTCGTTCAGTATGGTCTCGTTGCTGAAATCGCCGTCGCGTTCGACGTCATTCTTGAACGTGGTGACCGCGGTATCAGCCGGGGCCGCCGCGGCGTACCGGTCGGCGCCGGCCGACGCCGCGTGGGCCAGCGCCGGTGTCAGGTTGAGTGCGAACAGCGTTCCCGCAACCAGGATCACCGCTGTCCACAGCGCCAGCAGCACGGATCTGAGTGCGTGCCGGGGTTTGCCATGGGGGGGTAGCTCAAGCATCGTGGTTTTGTCCTTTGACGCGGAGATGGCTAGATGGCGCGGTCCGTTGTCACCAGCCGACGGCGACGACCATGTACTGCGGGTTGGTGACCGAGATGTCCGAGGACTGCCCGGCGTCATCGTCGTACGGGAAGCCGTACTGCTTGCCGTTGATGGCGTTCTCGTGCCAGAACTCGGCGTAGTAGTTGGCCGGGGCGGCCTGG
>DATMKQ010000232.1:0-4072 GCA_035571275.1 Trebonia sp. | reverse complement strand
CATCGCTGCGGGGATGTGTCAACCGGATAGCCGCGGGAAGTCTGGTGCTGCTCGTCGACGTGGCGCACTACCGCGGCGCGCCTGCGACCATTATTGTCACGGAGGCTGCGAAGACCGGCCCGATGCAGATATGGGTGGTGGCCACTGGCTGTTCGGCATCAAGCAGCGACGTGCTGCAGCGTGCGACGGCCACCACCCCCTAACTGAGCGGTGACCACGGGAATCTCCGGGCCTCCGGATCTGTTGACGCCGCTGCGTGTTGCACAGAAGGGCAGCAAGAAGTGACCGACGTTCGGGATGTCATCGTCATCGGGTCAGGCCCGTCAGGATACACAGCTGCGCTGTACGCGGCGCGGGCTCGGCTGCGCCCACTAGTCTTCGAGGGCTCGGTGACCTCTGGCGGCGCGCTGATGAAGACCACGGACGTGGAGAACTACCCGGGCTTTCCCGACGGCGTGATCGGTCCCGACCTGATGGATTCGATGCGCAAGCAGGCCGAGCGGTTTGGCGCCGAGCTGATCGCCGACGACGTCACCGAGGTCGACCTGACCGCGGACCCCAAGGTGGTCAGCGTCGGCGGCGACACCTACCTCGCGAAAACCGTGATCATCGCGACCGGCTCGAGCTACCGTCAGCTCAACGTGCCTGGTGAGGACCTGCTCTCCGGCCACGGCGTCTCCTGGTGCGCGACCTGTGATGGCTTCTTCTTCAGGGAGCAGGACATCGCGGTCGTCGGCGGGGGCGACTCGGCCATGGAGGAAGCCACGTTCCTGACTCGCTTCGCGCGCTCGGTGACCGTGATCCACCGGCGGGACGCGCTCCGCGCTTCCAAAATCATGCAGGACCGGGCGTTCGCCAACCCGAAGGTCAAGTTCGCCTGGGACAGCGAGGTCGTCGAGATCCTTGGCGAGGACCGGGTGACCGGAGTGCGGCTGCGGAACACCAAGACCCGCGAGGAGAGCGACCTGGCGGTGACCGGCATCTTCGTGGCCATCGGCCATGACCCGCGCAGCGAGCTGTTCACCGGGCAGCTGCCCACCGATCCTGAGGGCTACCTGCTCGTCGACCAGCCGTCCACGCGTACCGCGATCGAGGGCGTGTTCGCCGCCGGGGACGTGGTCGACCACACCTACCGCCAGGCCGTGACCGCGGCCGGCACCGGCTGCGCAGCCGCTCTGGACGCCGAGCGGTGGCTGGCGGACCTGGCGGACCGGGAGACCTGAGGGGGGACGGGGAACCGCCGGCCTCGCGACCAAACGCCACCAAGAAATGGAAAGGAACACCGCACCATGGGCGCAACCCGAGCCGTAACCGACGCCACCTTCGAGGACGAGGTTCTCAAGAGCGAGAAGCCCGTCGTCGTGGACTACTGGGCCGAGTGGTGCGGTCCGTGCCGCCAGGTCTCGCCGGTTCTCGAGGAGATCGCCAGCGAGCACGCTGACAAGATCGATGTCGTCAAGCTGAACGTGGACGAGAACCCGGTCACGTCGCAGAAGTACCGCATCCTGAACATCCCGACCCTGTCCGTCTTCAAGGGCGGAGAGGTCGTCAAGGAGATCGTGGGCGCCCGGCCGAAGTCCGCGCTGCTTCGCGAGCTCGCCGACTTCATCTAACAGTTGGGGGCTCGCCCCCAAACGACCAGCACCAGCGGGCGCCACACAAACAGTGGCGCCCGTTCTACGCCAAACGCAGGGCGCGTTCTGGGGTCATGGAGCCGAGCAGGCGCTCCAGGGCAACCTCAACGTCTTCGCGCCAGGACAGCGCGGTCTTGAGCTCCAGCCGCAGCCGCGGGTACCGGGAATGCTGGCGGACGGTCTTGAAGCCGACGGCCAGCAGGTAGTCGGCGGGGACGACGCACGATGGCCCGTCCCACTTCAGGTCGCCAAACGCCTCGATGGCCTTGACGCTGCGCCTGGTCATGTCCTTGGCCACACCCTGCACCAGCATCCGGCCGAGCCCGCCTCCCGCAAACTCGTCCAGCACGTGCGCGGTCATCAGCAGCACGGCGTCCGCGCTCACCGGGCTGGTGGGAAACGCTACCGACCGCGGAACGTGGTGCGGAGGGGCGTACATCACGTATCCGGCCGGAACCCCGTCGACGTAGATGATCTTTCCGCAGCTGCCCCACTCGAGCAGCACCGAGGAGACCCAGGACTCCTTTTCCAGCCTCGGGTCGGCCTCCTCGTGGGCCCTGGCGTAGCTCACCGGGTCGAGTTCCCAGAAGACACACCTGCGGCACCTGGGCGGCAGATCACCAATGTTGTCCAGCGTGATGCTAGCGAGGCGGCGCGACACTTGGCACCCCTGAAATCGTGGCAGCTGGTCTGATGCTGGGCGCTGGAGGCTGGGCTGCGTTCTCTGCATCCCGCTGTGGTTCCGCAGTGCTTCCCTATGCGCCCCCTGACCCGTAGTACCTCAAGGATACCCACTGAGCGCCCGCTACGCTCAGTCAGTGACTTCCATGCTGACACCCCCTCAGGCGCTGCCCCGCAAGAGTTTCGGCAGCGATAACCACGCGGGCGCACATCCGGCCGTGCTGGCTGCGCTGGGCGCCGCCAGCCGCGGCGATGTGACCGCCTACGGCGATGACCCGTGGACCGAACGCGTCGCGACCCAGCTCGCCAATGAGTTCGGTGCCAGCGCTGCCTACTTCGTCTTCACCGGCACCGCGGCGAACGTGCTTGGCATCAGCCTGATGCTGCGCCCGTACGAAGCGGTGATCTGTGCCGAGGGCGCCCACCTGAACGTGGACGAGTGCGGGGCCGCTGAACGGATCCTTGGCTGCAAGCTGCTGACCGTGCCGACCCGGGACGGCAAGCTGACGCCCGAACTCGTTGCGACCCGGCTGGCCGGCCGCGGCGACGAGCACCGTGCCCAGCCGCGCGTGGTGGCGATCACTCAGGTGACCGAGGTGGGCACCTGCTACACGGTCGCTGAGCTCCGGCGGCTGGCGGACTTCTGCCACGCCAGCGATCTGCTCGTCTACATGGACGGTGCCCGCCTTGCCAACGCCGCCGCGTTTCTCGGCTGCGCGCTCTCCGATCTGGCGTCCAGCGTGGACGTATTGAGCTTCGGCGGCACCAAAAACGGTGCCGTCGGGGCCGAGGCGCTGATCGTGATGAACCCCGCGCTCATGGCGGACGTCCCGTTCCAGCGGAAGCAGCAGATGCAGCTGGCGTCCAAGATGCGCTACCTGTCCGCGCAGTTTGGCGCGCTGCTCGAGGACCAGCTGTGGCTGCGCAGCGCCGGGCATGCGAATGCGATGGCGCGGCGGCTGGCCGAGGGCGTCAGCGACATCCCCGGCGTGGGCCTGCGATATCCGGTCGAGTCCAATGGCGTGTTCGCGATCCTCGATCCAGCGCTCATCGAGCCGCTGCAACGGGAATGGAACTTCTACGTGTGGGATGCCGATGAGCACGTGGTCCGGTGGATGGCGGCCTTCGACACATCAGAGGAGGACGTCGACGCGTTCGTCGCGGCGATCCGCCGGACCGCTGGCGCGGGCATAGCGTGACGCCGGAGATGTGACGCCCGCGCAGGACGCGGGGATGTTCCACGTGGAACCTCGCGCTTATGTTTCACGTGAAACCTTGGCGGTGGTGTTCCACGTGGAACCTTGGCCCGGAGTCAGGCGCTGCGCGACTGGGCATTCCAGCCCGGGTGCATCGTCTTGACGATCCGCTCCAGGTCGTCGAGTGACGCGAACTCCACCACGATCTTGCCCTTGCGCTGCCCGAGTTCCACCTTCACGCGGGTGTCGAACGCGTCCGAGAGCCGGTCCGCCAGCTCCCTGAGCCCAGGCGCCACCGGCTTCGGCCGTGCGTCATGCTGCCGGGGCGCCTTCGCGGCCTGGGCCCCGAGCGCGACGATCTCCTCCACCGCTCGCACGGACAGCCCCTCCGCCACGATCCGGTGGGCCAGCTGCTCCTGGGCTTCGAGATTCTCGACGCCAAGCAGCGCCTTAGCGTGCCCGGCGCTCAGAACGCCTGCGGCCACGCGCTTCTGAACATTCGCTGGCAGATTGAGCAGCCGGATGGTGTTCGAAATGTGCGGCCGGGAGCGGCCCACCTTC
>DATMKQ010000231.1:0-7301 GCA_035571275.1 Trebonia sp. | reverse complement strand
CCCCGTGCGCGACGTGCCCGGCGCCGCTGAAGTGCTCGACCGGCAGGTCTAGCGCTACCCTGGGCTGGTGACCAGCACCATCATCATCCCCGGCGAGCTGAAGCCGCGGGACGGCAGGTTCGGCAGCGGCCCCACCAAGGTGCGGGCCGAGCAGGCTGCCGCGCTCGCCGTCGCCCCTGAGCTCGGCACATCGCACCGTCAGCCGCCGGTGCAGGCGGTCGTGCGGCGAATCCGCGGCGGCCTGGCTGAGCTTTTCGGCCTTCCGAACGGGCACGTGGTGGCTCTCGGCAACGGAGGCACCACCGCGTTCTGGGACGCGGCCACGTTCGGGCTGATCACGGAGCGCTCGCAGCACCTGTCGTTCGGCGAGTTCTCGGGGCGGTTCGCCGCGATCGCGGCGCGCGCGCCGTGGCTCAAAGAACCGTCGGTCATCGCGTCGGCGCCGGGCACCCATCCGCTGCCGCGCGCGGAAGCGGGTGTCGACGCCTACGCGCTGACCCACAACGAGACCTCCACCGGAGTGTGCATGCCGGTCCGCCGACCGGCCGGCGCCGACGCCGGGTCGCTGGTGCTCGTGGACGCGACCAGCGGCGCGGGGGCGCTGCCGGTGGACCCGGCCGAGTTCGACGCGTACTACTTCGCCCCGCAGAAGGTGTTCGGCGCGGACGGCGGGCTGTGGCTCGCGCTGCTGTCCCCCGCCGCGATCGGGCGGATCGGCGAGATCGCGGCGAGCGGCCGGTACATCCCCGAGTTCCTGTCACTGCGAATCGCCGTGGAGAACTCCGTCAAGGACCAGACGTACAACACGCCATCGGTGGCCACCCTGCTGCTGCTCGCCGCCCAGATCGACTGGCTGCTTGAAAGGGGCGGCATGGAGTGGGCAGAGTCACGCACGGTACGTTCGGCGAAAATTCTCTACTCATGGGCGGACGGGTCAGCCTTCGCGACGCCGTTCGTGCCCGACCCCGCGATGCGCTCCCCGGTGGTGGGCACCATCGACTTCAGCGACGAGATCAGCGCCGACGCGGTGGCCGCGGTGCTGCGGCGCAGCGGGATCGTGGACACCGAGTCGTACCGCAAGCTAGGCCGCAATCAGCTGCGGATCGGCATGTTCCCCGCGGTGGATCCCGATGACGTGGCCGCGCTCACCGCCTGCATCGACTACGTGGCCGAGCGCCTGACGTTAGTGCGTGGCGGCGCCGACGATCACGACGACGATCAGCAGCACGAGCACCGTGGGCAGCAGCCAGGGCGGGACTCTGTTCATGGAGTCAGGGTATGAGGCTGTTCGTCGGCCTCGCGCCGCCGCCCGCGGTCCTCGATGACCTGGACGCGGCGTGCGCGCCGCTGCGCCCGCTCCGCGACGACCTGCGCTGGACCAACCGCGCGGCGTGGCACATCACGCTCGCCTTCCTCGGCGAGGTGACCGAACTGAGCCTGACCCGGCTGATGCCCCGGCTGGAACGAGCGGCGCGGCGGCACCACGCGGTCCCGCTGAGCCTGGCCGGCGCGGGGGCGTTCCCCAAGCCCGCCAGGGCGAACGTGCTGTGGACCGGGCTGACGGGCGACCGGCGCGGGCTGGCCGAGCTCGCCGCCTCGGTCGGCGCGGCGGCCCGCCGGGCGGGCGCCGTCCCGCCGGATGCCGGACGCCGCTTCCAGCCGCACCTGACGCTCGCCCGCTGCCGCGCGCCCGCCGACGTGAGCGGCCTGGTCGCCACCCTGGAGGGATACCAGGGCCCGGAGTGGACCGCCGAAGAGATCTACCTGATCCGCAGCGTGCTGGGCGGGGAGCCCCGCTACGAAACGCTGGGCACCTGGAAGCTCCGCCTGCCCGGGTAAGGCGGGCTGCGCCCGCTTCTTGCTGTTATCAGACCCGGCCCATGATCACGTTGGAAAAGCTTCCTCTACGCGCGCTTTTCCTTCGTGATCATGAAATGGAGTCTCAGGACTGGCTGAGCTTTTCCAGGATCGGGGCGGCGGCGCGCAGGATCGTGCGCTCCTCGGGCGTCAGCTCCTGCAGCCGCTGCGTCAGCCACGCCTCGCGGCGCCGCCGCACCCGGTTCACCAGCGCGCGGCCTTCGGGGGTCACGGTGAGGATCACCTGGCGGCGATCGGACGGGTGCGGCTCGCGCTGCACCAGCTTGCGCTCTTCGAGCACCGCGATCACCCGGGTCATGGACGGCGGCTGCACCTTTTCGTACTCGGCGAGCTCGCCGGGGGTCGTCGCCTGATTGCGTTCCAGTGCCGCGAGCGAGGCGAGCTGGATGTCAGACAGGACGGTTTCCGGGCCGCCGAGTCCGAGGCGCTCCACCCGGAGACGCCGCGCAAGCCTGCTGATCGAAATCCGCAGCGCGGTCGCGAGTCCCGCGTCCGATCGCGTACCTGCCTGAGGCATACCCAAGTACATCACGCGCGGGCACCCCGCATAAGACACGCGACCCAACTGCTTCACGACGGCCGGACGGCGCCGTCTGGCAGACGGTTAGCCTTGATGGGTGAGCCAGCACCAGCCGACCGGTCCGCGGGCGCGGCGCCCGGCGCCGCCGCCGAAGGAGGCAGACGACCGCGCGGTGGCCGCGGTCATCACGGCCGGATGGGCGGTGGCCCTTGTGGTCGTGCTGGCCGCCCGCGACGCGCTCCCCCCCGGGTCCAGGTGGTGGGTGTGGACCTGCGTGACGGGGCTGGTCATGGGGTTGTTCGGGCTCTGGTACGTGCCCGTGCTCCAGCGCAGCAGGAGCCGAGCCGCGGCGCGGCGCGATCAGCCGTCAGAACCTGATTCCGGGTAGGTGTCCCGGGACAGCGGCTCGAAGACGGTCTCCTCGACCGAGACGCCGGGCAGCTCCACCAAGTCGTAGCCGAACTCGTCGATGACCGGAACGGCCGCCTGCGCCACCGCGCCGGTTCCCGCGGCCTCGGAATGGGCGCCGCAGCCGTGATCGGCCGAGACCACCCGGCCGTCGTCGGGCGCGAAGGCGTTGCCGCAGGCACCGAACAGGCGGCCGAGCCCGCCGCTGAGCGGGACGAAGAACCCGCAGCTCACACACTGCGCGGGAGCGGCGCGGGAGAGCGGCGTCCGGGGGCCGTGGTCGCTCTCGTACCACCGCTCCGCCGTGTCATCGCGGCCGAAGGCCGACAGGACGCGGGTCCGCCCGGGAGCGGGCAGCTCAGCTGGCTCTTCCGGTCCGGCCTCGGCGTTTTCCGCGTCGGTCCTGGGCGCGAACCAGTCGGTGACCGGGTCATCGCCCTCGAGGACCGCCAGCGGGACCAGGCGCTCGTCGTCCGCGCTGGCCGGCAGCAGGTCGCCGATGCCGACGTCACCGGGACGCAGCCGGTCCTGCCACGGCACCCACGCGGGCGCTAGCAGGGCGTCTGGGCCGGGCAGCAGCACGGTCTCGTCCACCGTGACGACCTTGGACCTGGGGGCCCGCGTCACCGTGACCGCCCAGCGCCACCCCGTATACGCGGGGTCGGTGCACTCGAACAGGTGGGTGACGACGCGATCGCCCGTGGCCTCGACGCCAATGTGGTCGCCGATCGCGCCCCGGAGGATTCCCGCATCGTCGGCCAGCGCCTGCCTGGCCAGGTCAACGGCCTCGGCGCAGGTCTGATCCGGTTCCTTGGCGCGGCTTCTGACCGTGCTTACGACTGCCAATTCTCGCTCCTGTCGCGGTGCGCCGCGAGGGCCGGCCCGCAGGTCTTTCCCCCTTGGGGCTCGTCGCAGTGCCGCAGACCAAGAATACTGGGTACATGCGGTTGTCCGATGCGCTGCGGCGAGCTGAAGGCGCGGCCCTCGCGACGGGCCGCTTCTTCAGGTCCGGCACACAGGCCAGCGGCAGGGCGACCCGCCGGACCGGGCGCTTCGTGCACCGGATCACCGGCGCGCAGGGCGCGGGCCGTACCGGCCTCGCCACGCTCATCGAGACGACGGCCGTCAGCGGCGCCGCCGACGCCTTCGTGACGGTGGCGCTGGCGGGGACGATCTTCTTCAGCACGTCCCTCGACCAGGCGCGCGGCCGTGTCGTGCTCTTCCTGATCATCACGATGGCGCCGTTCGCGCTGCTCGCGCCGTTCATCGGGCCGGCCCTTGACCGGATACAGACGGGCCGCCGGTTCGTGTTCGCCGGCACGATGCTGGCCCGCGGCCTGCTCTGCTACGCCATGTCGGCGAACGTCGCCAGCTCGGTGACGCTGCTGCCGGCCGCGTTTGGCATCCTTGTGCTGCAGAAGGCGGGTGGCGTGGTCAAGGCGTCGGTCACGCCGCGGCTGCTGCCCGCCGAGACCACCCTGGTGCGGGTCAATGCGCGCTCCGGGCTCATCTCCCTCGCCGCCTCCACGGTGGCGGCCGTCCTCGCCGCAGGCATCCAGCTGGGGGGCGGCGCCGCCTGGACACTGCGCGTCGGCACGCTGATCTACCTGGCCGCGATGATCCTCGCGCTGCGGCTTCCCGAGCAGATCGACGTGACCCCGGCGCAAGCGCAGGATGGGCAAGCCCGGCGCCCGTCCCCGGACGCCGGTCCGCGCCAGGCCCCGGGCGCCGTCCCGCGCGAAGCGCCTGGGCCCCGTGGCGGGGCGGCCCCCGGCCCGCGGCCGGATGGGCCGCGCCGCACGCTGCCACTCGAACCCGGCGCGCTGCCGCCCGCCGACGGTCAGGGCCCCGGCGGTGACCGTGACCACGGCGGCCGCGGGCGATGGCGTACCCTCGCCAACGTCGGTCCCGTGGTCGCCGAGGCGATGGCCGTCAACGCGGTGCTGCGCGCCTTCTCCGGCTACATCCTGTTCCTGCTGGCGTTCCTGCTGCGCAGCCTGGACTTCGGCGCGCCGGGCCACCCCGTGTCGCACAACTTCGCCCTTGGCGCCCTGGCCGTCGGCCTGTCGGCGGGCAGCCTCGCGTCGATGGTGCTCGGCTCTTTCTTCCGCGGCCGGGCCCCGCAGGCGATCATGTTCAGCGTGCTCGCCATCGCCCCGGTGGTCGCGATCGTATGCGCCTGGACGTTCGGCCTGTGGGCGGCCGTGGGGGTCGAGTTCGCCGCGATCTTCTGCGCCAGCCTGGCCAAGCTCGGCCAGGACTCGATCGTGCAACGGGAGATCGGTGACGAGATCAGGTCGTCCGCGTTCGCGGTGTCCGAGACGCTCAACCAGGTGGCCAACGTGGCAGGCGGGCTCGCGGGCGTGCTGGTGTCCATGCTGAACAACGGGCAGGCGGGCCTGTCGATCGCGGCGGCAGGCCTGGTCTTCGCGCTCTTCGTGCTCATCGCCAGGCGCCGCCAGCGCGTGCGCCAGGCCGCCAGGGCCATGCGGCCCCAGCCCGCCAGTTCCCGCTAGGGCTCCAGGTCACCCGCCACGGCGCGCAGCAAGCTGGCGATCTGCTTGGCTTCCTTGGGGTCCGGGTGCTTGCCGCGCCGGTAGTCGTCGGAAATGCCGTCGAGCAGCTTCATGAGGTCCTCGATGATCGGGATCATCTCGTCGGGCTTCTTGTGCGGGTGCTTGGCGGTTGCGACGGCCGGTGGTGCCTCGAGGACCCGCACCTGGAGCGCTTGCGCGCCCTTGCGTCCCTCCACGATGCCGAACTCGACTCGCTGTCCCTTCCCGAGCACGGTCGTCCCCGCCGGCAGCGCGGAAGAATGCACGAAGACCTCGCCCCCGTCATCGCGGGCGAGGAAGCCGAACCCCTTTTCGGCGTCATACCACTTGACCTTGCCGGTAGGCACGAGCAAGACCTCACGTCGTTAGAAACTGATCATCCGGCGGCCATGGTCAGCCAGATGTTATGGGCGCCTTCTAGGCTAGCGGTACCGCGCGGGTATTGGCAGCAGGGTTATCTTGCCCTAGGCACCGCCACGGCACACCGCTCGGGGGTCACGGCCTCACACGTTCGGATGGTGCTGGGACGGGATCGCGTGCGAGGCCGTGAGTCTATTGGCGGATCTTCTTCCCCCCGGTTTCAAGATCGCAGTCTCGCTATACCCAGGGCTTATGCGCGGAAACATGCCGCGGAACGCGGAACGGCCCGGGTTGCCCCGGGCCGTTCGGCGTGGTGCTTCGAAGGACGGCGGACTCAGAAGTCCATGTCGCCGCCGCCACCGGGGGCAGCAGGCGCCTTGTCCTTCTCCGGCTTCTCCGCGATCACTGCCTCAGTGGTGAGGAAGAGACCGGCGATGGACGCCGCGTTCTGCAGAGCGGAACGGGTGACCTTCGCCGGGTCGATGATCCCGGCCTTGAACATGTCGACGTACTCGCCGGTGGCCGCGTTCAGGCCGTGGCCCGGCTTCAGCGTCTTGACCTTCTCGACCACTACGCCGCCCTCGAGGCCGGCGTTGACCGCGATCTGCTTGAGCGGCTCCTCCAGGGCGCGGCGCACGATCGCGGCGCCGGTCGCCTCGTCGCCGGCCAGCTCCAGCTTGTCGAAGGCGTTCTTCGCCGCCTGGAGCAGCGCGACGCCGCCACCGGGCACGACACCCTCCTCGACCGCGGCCTTGGCGTTGCGCACAGCGTCCTCGATGCGGTGCTTGCGCTCCTTCAGCTCGACCTCGGTCGCCGCGCCGGCCTTGATGACGGCCACGCCGCCGGCCAGCTTGGCCAGCCGCTCCTGCAGCTTCTCGCGGTCGTAGTCCGAGTCGGTGTTGTCGATCTCGGTGCGGATCTGGTTGACCCGGCCAGAAATCTGGTCCGCGTCACCGGCTCCGTCGACGATCGTGGTCTCGTCCTTGGTCACGACGACCTTGCGCGCCCGGCCGAGCACGTCCAAGTCGACACTGTCCAGCTTGAGGCCGACCTCTTCGCTGATGACCTGGCCACCGGTGAGGATGGCGATGTCACCGAGCATGGCCTTGCGGCGGTCGCCGAAGCCGGGGGCCTTCACCGCGACGGACCTGAACAGCCCGCGCATCTTGTTGACGACCAGGGTGGCGAGCGCCTCGCCCTCGACGTCCTCGGCGATGATGGCCAGCGCCTTGCCGGACTGCACGACCTTGTCGAGCAGCGGCAGCAGGTCCTTGTTGGCCGAGATCTTCGAGTTGACCACGAGGATGTACGGGTCCTCGAGGACGGCCTCGAGCCGCTCGGGGTCGGTGACGAAGTACGGCGCGATGTAACCCTTGTCGAAGCGCATGCCCTCGGTGAGCTCGAGCTCGAGGCCGAAGGTGTTGGACTCCTCGACGGTAATGACGCCTTCCTTGCCGACCTTGTCCATGGCCTCGGCGATCATCTCGCCGATCGCCGTGTCCCCGGCCGAGATGGACGCGGTGGAGGCGATCTGCTCCTTGGTCTCCACGTCCTTGGCGAGCTTGGACAGCTCCTCGCTC
>DATMKQ010000230.1:0-29338 GCA_035571275.1 Trebonia sp. | reverse complement strand
CGGCCAGCACCCGCAACCGGTGCAGGTCCGCGCGGCCCGCGTCCAGCTCGCCGAACGCGCCCGGCAGCCGCCGCGACAGATCCGCGGTCAGCTCCACCTGCGCCTGCGCCGAATACTCCGTCGCCGTCAGCGCCAGCGCCAGCTCCGCGGCCGCCTCCCGGGACGGCACCACCGCGGGCATCACCCGGTCCGGGCCTTCCTCATCCGCCCCGCCGTCCAGATCCTCCCGGACCGTCTCAGCCCGGTCCGCGCGCCGGTCCCACACCCGCGGCCGACGACGGCGCAACAACTCCTCAGTCGCCCGCAACTCCCGGGCCACCGCCCGCGACGCCACCGCATGCCAGCTCGCCAGCGAGGTCAGCAGATCCCCGTCCGTCATCAGCGCCGGATCACCGCTGGCGTCAAGGACCGCGCCGATCACGTCCGGCACACCCCCGTCAGGTTGCGGGGCCGGGGCCGGGATCACGGAAGCAGCCCGCATCGCGTCGGACCACGCGGTCAGCTCCTCCGGCGTGAACTCGTCATCCTCCCAGTACTCGGGCTCCTCCTCCGGCGGCTCTTCCTCATCTTCCAGATCCGCCAACCACGCTTCCTCAGCGTCCAACTGGCACCTCCCTCCGGCTCACCGCCTTACACCTCATCTCGCCTATAAGCATACCAGTTCGATATGAGTAAAACAACTTATGCTACCTAGATCATCTTTCGATTAACGATCATCAGCAGCAGACTCAACGGCAACTCAAGTCACACGACACGAGCGCCCGACATCGGACAATGAAAAATGACCTTCGGCGCGTTGCGTAGCTATTTGGCTACGTACCGCGCAGTGTCCTTTGTAGGCTGGGCCCGTGGACGCGACCTTAGTGTGGATCGCGGCCGGGGCGGCGCGAGGATCGCGGGGGTCGTTGTGACGATGTTGGTCGGCAAGGCTCGGTCGATGGCGGCACGGCGACGCGCGCGGCGCGACGGCGCCGAGACCGCGGGACCTGACGGCGAGGCCGCCGAGCAGAATGAGGGCGCCGCCCGGGCCACGACCAGCCGGGCGGAGGACAGGACCGGCAGGGACGGAACCGGCCCGGACGGGACCGGCAGGGACGCCCCTGACCGAGACGAGACGGCCCTGGGCGGCGTCGATCCTGGCGGCGTCGATCTTGACCGTGTCGATCTTGACCGTGTCGATCTTGGCGAGGACGCGGACGCGGAGGACGCGGAGGACGAGGTCCTTCGGGCGAAGCTGGCCGCGCTTCTCGAGCCAGCCGGGGAACCACCGACGCGATTGCGCGGGCGGGACCAGTTGCTCGGACGGTTGGATGCCCTCGTGTGGGCGCCGGACGCGCGGACACATGTGCTCGCCGGTCCCGGCGGCAGCGGCAAGACCGCGGTCGCGCTGTGGCTGGCGCGCGGGGCGGCCAGGCGCGGCGTGCCGGCCTGGTGGGTGCCGGCCGCGGACGCGCAGACCATGACGGTGCGGCTGGCCGAACTGGCGGCGTGCGTCGGCGCGCGGCCCGGCGAGATCGCGGCGGTCAAGGGCGGGCAGCGGGACGCCGCGGACCTGCTATGGCGGTATCTCGAGCAGCGGGCGCCGTGGCTGCTCGTCATCGACGGCGCCGACGATCCCGGGGCGGTGACCGGTTTGCTGCGGCGGACGCAGACCGGTCTGGTCGTCGTCACCAGCCGGGTCAGCGATCGGGCCGCGTGGGGGCGGCACACGGAAGTGCACACGCTCGATCCGCTGGATCCGGCGGCGGGCGGGCAAGTGCTGGTCGATCTGGCACCAGGGGCGTCGCTGGAACCGACGGCGCTGGCGGAGCGGCTCGGCGGGCTGCCGCTCGCGCTGCGGCACGTTGGCTCGCAGCTCGCGGCGGGGCTGGTGGCCGCGGAAGACGTGGGGAATCTGGAGGGGCGCGCGATCGTGGCGGCCACCAGGGAGATGGGGCTGGAGGCGCTCGCCGCGGCGGGAGTGGCGCAGGCGCGGGCGCTCCTTCGGGTGTTTGGCTTCCTGGCCGCCGGAGTCGTGATCCCCGCCGCGATGATCGACTTGGAGGTGCTGGCCTCCGTCGCAGGCGACGCCGCGCGCGCGGAAGAAGGGCTGCGTGCGCTGGACGCCGCCGGGCTCATCACGACGATCCCAGCAGGCGTGATCGTGCATTCGCTGGTCAGCGAGGCTAGCCGGGTGTTCACCGGGGACGCGGCGCGGGCGGGGGGCGTCGCGGTCGGGATGCTGACAGCGGCCGCGGCGACGCTCGCCGCCCGAGGCGACTGGCCGGCGTGGGCGGCGCTTCAGCCGCACGTCAGCGCCGTCTACGGGTACCTCGGCGGTGTGCTCGGCGAGGCGGACCTGGCGAACCTGACCCGGCTGGCGGGCACGTCCGCCGCGATGTTCCTCAACGCCGGCTGGGCGGCGGTCGCCGCGGAGCTTGCCGCCGCCGGCCTACGCCACGCAATGCGGCTGGGCGCCGAGCATCCCTCCGTCCTCCAGCTGCGCGGCGTGGCGGTCCGCGCGCAAGACCGCGCCCAGGACACGGTCACGGAGGCAGAACTGCGCGACCTGCTCGACACCCAGTTGCGCGTCCTCGGGCCCGAGCACCCGGACACGCTGGGCACCGGGCACCAGCTCGCCAGGCTGCTGGCACGACAGGGCGAGTATGAGTGGGCCGAACGGCGGCTGCGTGAGCTGCTCGCCTGTTATACGAGCACCCTCGGAACCGAGCATCCCAGCACGCTCACCACCTGGCACGACCTCGGCCTCGTGCTGGCGCAGCGCGGTCAGTACGGGCAGGCGGCGCGCGAGTTCAGCGAACTGCTCGAGGCCCGGGCCCGGCTGCTCGGGCCCGAGCACCGCGACACGCGCGTCACCCGCAGGTGGCTGGCGCACATGGCGGCCGCGGATGCCACGGTCCGTTCCGGATAATGGTTTTAGGCTTTTTCCGCCGTTTGTGATTGCTGGGTATCGAGGCCGTCGCCGAGGTAGGCGGCGATGACGCGCGGGTCCTGCCTGACCACCTCGGGCGCGCCCTCGGCGATGACCTTGCCGAACTCCAGCACGATGACCCGGTCGCAGATGCCGAGCACCAGGCCCATGTCGTGCTCGATGAGCAGCATGGACTGGCCCTCGTCCGCGAGCCGGCGCAGCCGGGCGCCGAGCTCGGCGCTCTCCGCGGTGTCCAGGCCGGCGGCGGGCTCGTCGAGGCACAGCAGGGTGGGGTTGGCCGCGAGCGCGCGGGCCACACCGACGAGCTTGCGCTGGCCCGAGGCCAGCTGGGCGGGCATCGCCTCGGCCGCCCAGGCCATGCCGACCTGGGCGAGCACGTCGTCGGCCGACCCGTTCCGCGAGGCGACCGTGAGGTTCTCCTGCACGTCGAGGTCGTCGAACAGTTCGGTGCTCTGCCAGGTGCGAGCCAGGCCGCGGCGGGCGCGCTCGTACGGCGGCAGCCCGCGCAGCGGGGCGCCCGCGAGTTCCACCGTCCCCGTGCTGTCCACGAAGCCGGAGATGGCGTCGATGAGGGTGGTCTTGCCTGCTCCGTTCGGGCCGATAAGGCCGACGAGCTCGCCGTCTTTGACCTCGATCGACACGTCGCTGAGCGCGTGCACGCCGCCGAAGTTCACCGACAGGCCTGACACCTTCAGCGCGTTCTCGCGACCTGCCACGGACGGCCGCGTGGTGCGTGGCGCGAGCCGCTCGCGCACGGCCTCCACCGAGGGCGCGCTGACCTGCGGCCGTTTGTGCAGGCGGCGGTAGAAGTCGCCGGCCACGCCCTCCGGGTTCTGCAGCAGCGTGAAGATCAGCAGGATGCCGCCGACCAGCAGGAACCAGTTCCCGCTCAGGCCGAACCAGTCCTGCAGCGCGTACGGGATCAGCGCCTGCGCCGACAGCAGGCCGGCGAACACCGCGCCGGAGATCAGCGAGATGCCGCCCGCGTACGCGAACGCGATCAGGCTCAGCCCGGTCACCGCGCTGAACGAGTCGGCGCTGACCGACAGGAAGTTGTACGAGTACAGCACGCCCGCGACGCCGGCGATGACCGCCGCGATGCTGAACGCGGCCAGCTTCACCGTGCGCGGGTTGACCGCCGCCGCCGAGGCCGCGCGCTCGTTGGAGCGGACGGCGAGCATCCGCT
Organism: Trebonia sp.; assembly: GCA_035571275.1. Lineage (GTDB taxonomy): Bacteria > Actinomycetota > Actinomycetes > Streptosporangiales > Streptosporangiaceae > Trebonia. The sequence continues at coordinate 25,220 of DATMKQ010000230.1, read as the reverse complement.
GGCCGAGCTTGCCGCGCCGGACGTAGCCGACGCCGACGCAGCACAGCACGCAGCAGATCACGCAGACCCAGCCGAACACCGGGCTGGGGAGGTCGCCGTCGAGGCCGCGGAACGAGGCGTTCGGGCCGAGGTCGAGGCCGAACCACTTCGGCTCGGGGACCGGCGCGCCCGCCAGGCCGCCGCCCCACGTGCTGTTGGTGAACCCGAAGTTCTGGATCGCGACGGCGCCGGCGAGCGTGACGACCGCGAGGCTGATGCCGCGCACCCGCACCGCGGATATCGCGGTGATCACGCCGATGACCAGCGCGACGGCGATGCCGGCGAGCGCCGCGACAGGGAACGTGATCCCGAAGTTCGTGAAGAAGTGCGAGACCGTGAAGCCGGCCGCCCCGGCCAGGCTCAGCTGCATCAGGGAGATCTGGCCGACGAAGCCGGCGATGACGACGAGCGACAGCGCCATGATCGTGCCGATCAGCGTGTTGATCAGCGCCTCGCGGAAGCCGAACGGGAAGATAATCAGCAGCACCGCCGCGGCGACGGCGCAGATCAGCCCGGTGCGGATCAGGTGCTGCGGGCGCGGCGCCTCGGGCAGTCGGCGTTCGACGAGCTCGCCCCGGCCGGGGATGCGCGCCCCGCGCCAGAACAGCACGACCACGATGATGAGGAACGCGAGCAGGTCCGTGACGCCGGGCAGCGCGACGCCGCCGGACTGCGGGAACCAGCTCTGCGCGGAGGCGTACTCGATCAGCGAGTACAAGATGCCGATCCCGAGGCTCGCCGCGCACGCGATTCCGAACGAGGTGAACGAGGCGAGCAGCCCCGCCGCCAGCGCCGGGATGATCTCCAGCGGCAGCGTCTGCGGGTCGAGCGAGGTGATCGACGCGGCCAGGATGCCGAGCGCGCCGGCCAGCAGCGAGGAGACGAGCGTGTTGATCAGCGAGATCGAGGTCGGCGACAGGCCGCCGATCATCGCCGCGACCTCGTTCTCCGCGGCCGCCCTGGTGGCGAGGCCGAACCTGGTCCACTTGTAAACCGCGGCGAGCACGGCCGCGGCTATTATGACCAGGCCAGTAAGGATGAACCGGTCGATGGGGACCACCGTGCCGAAGATGTGCACCGTGTTCTGCGGCAGGATGCTCGGCTCCGGCTGCGCGGTGATGCCGAAGGCCAGCACCATCGCGGCCTGCGCGATAAGCAGCACGCCGAGCGAGGCGACCATCTTGGCCAGCGGCGGTGAGCTGCGCATCGGCCGGAACACGACGAACTCGCAGATGGCGCCGACGACCACGACGAACGCGAGGCTAAGCGGCAGCGCGGCCGCGGTGGGCAGCGCGGCGATCTTGCCGGCGTTCAGCGACCAGTAGGCGTAACCGCCCAGCATCGCCATGCCACCGACCGAGAGGTTGATAACCCCGGACCCCCGGTAGCTGAGCACGACGCCAAGCGCGATACCGGCGATGAGCGCGCCGGAACCGAGTCCGAGCAGGATGAACAGCAGGATTTGTTGCACCGGTCAGTCCTTGGTCGTCGGAACAGCGCGGCGTGCCGCTACTCGCGGGTAACCCGTGAGTAGCGGCACCGCCGCGCCGGTGTGTCAAGAGGTCGGCGGCGTGAGCCAGGTGGCCACCTTCACCCAGTTGGGGTGACCGCCCTGCATGCCCGTGAACTGGAAGAACTGTGCCCTATCGTTGCAGACCGCCGGAGCGTCGGAGAACTCGCCGCAGTGCAGCGACGGGGCGCCGAGCGCGAGGGGACCGGTGAACGCCTTGGCCTTGGCCAGGATGGCTGAGGGTGAGAGGTTCGCGTACCCAACCTCGTTCATGAACCGGTCGATGGTCAGGAGCTGGGAGAACGCCACGATGTTCCACGGGTCCGGCGCGTCGGCCGCGGACTCGTACTTGCCCGACACGCTCATGTACAGCGGCATGGCCGGGTCGGTCATGTCGCCGTAGTTGGAGCTGGCGATCGCGTACGTCCACAGCGGCCAGCTGCCGCCGAGTCCGGCCGCCACCTGCCCGTTCAGGCACAGCGGGGCGGACACGATCTTCTTCGGGTCGGTGATGCCCAGCTGCTTGAGGCTGTTGGCCAGGTTCACGCAGCCCGTCGAGTCGCTGTACGGGATCACCATGTCGGCGGTCTGCGCGCCGGCGGCGGTGAGCACCGAGGTCAGGTCGGTCTGGCTCTCCGGGTAACCGACGGCCTTGACCGTTACGCCGGCCGCCTGCAGGGCCGACTTGATCGCCGCGGCGCCCTCGGTGATGCCGGCGATGTCCGGGTAGACGAGCGCCGCCGTCTTGGCGTGCAGCACCTGCGTGGCGTAGGTGCCGAACGGGCCGAGCACGTGGGTCGCGTCGCCGAACAGGATCACCGCGTTCGGCTGCACGCCGTCGGTGCCCGTGGCGGCCACGCCGACGACCACCGGTGTCGAGGACCCGATGGCCGTGTAGAAGGTCTGCACGCCGATCGCGACGCCGCCCTCACCGATGACCTGGATGCTCTTGTTGGCGGCGAACTGCTGCCCGCAGGTCGTGCCCTCGGCGTCGGTGTTCGCGATGAAGCAGGTGTCCAGCTTGAGCGGGTGGCCGTCCACGCCGCCCAGTTGGGCGTTGATGTACTTGACCGCCATCTCCGCGCCCGCGGTGGCCAGCGGGCCGACGGCGCTCTGGCCGCCCTGCTGGTTCAGCCAGCCGATCTGGACGGGCGGCAGCGAGTTGTTGGCCGCGCCGGACTTGCCGTCGGTGTAGGTCAGGTAGTTCGTCACGCTCTGGGCGCCTTGGCCGCCGGTGGTGCTGGTCGCCGCCGGGGTACTGCTGGTGGAGGCGACCGGCGAGGAAGCGCTGGTGGCCGGCGTGGTGGTTGAACTGGAACTCGGACTGTTGCCGCTGCTGCAGCCAGCCGCGGCGAGGGCCGCCACCGCGAGCGCGGCGGTCCCCGCGAAGCCGAGGCTTCTATATCTACGCACTGATATTTCCTCTCAAAGATGTCATGTCACACTTCTGCCTTTTCACCCCAGATTTTGCTGGATGCGATTCGCGCGCCTTCTGCCAGCGAGGACAGCTTCGCCCACTGGATCTCTTCGTGGACCCGGTGGATGAACGCGCCCTGAGCGAACCCGCAATCGGTGCCCCCCTGCACGCGGTCCGGCCCGACGACGCCGGCGAGCCGGACAAGGCGCTGGGCGACCAGCTCGGGATGCTCAACGACGTTGGTGTGGTGCGTGACGACCCCGGGGACGAGGACCTTGTCCTGCGGCAGCGTCACGTCCTCCCAGATCTTCCACTCGTGCTCGTGCCGCGGGTTGGCCTGCTCCATCAGGTAGTACTTGGCGTTTACCGCCAGGACGAGGTCGATGGCGTCTTTTAGCGGCGGGTCATAGGCGTGCGGGCCGTGCCAGCTGCCGAAGCAGATGTGGTACCGGATCCTGTCTTCAGGCAGCCCGCGCAGCGCGTGGTTGAGCGCGTCCACCCGTAGCCGCGCCCACCGGCGGTACTCCTCGTACGACTGGCCGCGCGACATCATCGTGTCCGCCTCGTGCATCAGCACCGCGTCGTCGACCTGGAGCAGCGCGCCGGACTCGACGATGGCCTTGTACTCCTCGTGCAGCGCGTCGGCGAGCGCGAAGACGAACTCCTCGTCGGTCGGGTAGTACTCGTTCCGCAGCCAGTAGGCGCTCGCGGGCGCCACCACCGGCAGGAACGCCTGCGAGATGTCCTTGTCCGCGGCGGCGAGCGCGGACTTGAAGTTGGCCAGGTCGCGGTCGATCGCGGTCCGGTCGTAGGTCATCGGGCCGGTGCAGAACCAGGCCGCGAAGGCCGGCGCCTGCGACTTGCTCGCGTCTGACGAGGTGCTCGCGTCTGACGAGGTGCTCGCGCGTGTCGCGGCGGCGTCGAGCGCGTCAAGTTCCGCGTAGGCGCCCGGGAAGTGCTGCCGGTCCCGGCTGGGGGGAAGGATCGTGGACGCGCTGTCGTCGATCGGCCGGGACTCCAGGCCGCTGGTCCGCTCGTACAGGTAGGTGATCCAGTTCGACTTGCCCATCTCGCCGTCGTCGACGATGTCGACGCCGACCTCGACCTGGTGGCGGACCACGTCGGTGACGGCCTTGCCCAGCACGGCCTGGTAGGCCGCGCCGTCGCGCGCCTGCCCGGGCTCCTCCGCCGCGAGAAAGGAAAGCAGCTCCGGCGGCCGGATCAGGCTTCCCGCATGCGTGACGGGGATTCGATTCATCGCATTTGTCTCCGAGAGGGCGTTTGGCTGGCTGTAAAGACTTCCTCTAAGGGTTTGGCCAGCGCCATGCGCGCGTCAACCAGCTTGCGAACGATCGAGGTCACAATCGCGTCAAGTGTCCGGAGAACACACATTGGCGGGCGACAAGTTGGCGGTCACGCCAATGACTCGAAAGCCGCGGTGAAAGGAAGCTACTGTAGTCCCAAATGTCTTCCTTGTATGCGGGGATGAGCTGACATAATGGCGGGCACCGACGCGGTACTCGAACTCGATGGGCTGAGCGTCTCCTACGGCCGCTCGGCGCCGGTCGTGCGCGACCTCACGCTGACCGTCGGTCACGGGGAGGTTGTCGCGCTGCTCGGCGCGAACGGCGCCGGCAAGACCACCACGCTGCGGGCCATCTCCGGGCTGCTCAAGCCCGCCGACGGCGCCGTCCGGCTGGCGGGCGCCGACCTGGCCGGGGTGACACCGACCGCGCGGGCCCGGCTGGGCATCGCCCACGTGCCGCACGACCGGGGCATCTTCTTCGGGCTGACGGTGGCCGAGCACTTCCGGCTCGACGGCCTGCGCACCGTCGAGGAGACGGACACCGCGTTCGACCACTTCCCGGCCCTGCGCCCGCTGCGCGCCAGGAAAGCGGGGCTGCTCTCGGGCGGCGAACAGCAGATGCTCGCGATCGCCCGCGCGCTCAGCCGCAAGCCGAAGCTGCTGCTGCTCGACGAGATGAGCCTGGGGCTGGCGCCGGTCATCGTCGGCCGGCTGCTGCCGGTTGTGCGAGAGTACGCGACGACCACCGGGACCGGCGTGCTGCTGGTCGAGCAGCACGTGCAGCTCGCGCTGAAGATCGCCGACCGCGGCTATATCCTGTCCCACGGCGAGCTCGCCGCTTCCGGCACCGCGGCGGGCCTGAGCAAGGACAGCGCCCTGCTCGCCGCCAGCTACCTGGGCGGCGCTAACTAAGAAAATCCCCAGTTCAGCATCGTCGTCGCGTCGCTGAAGGCGCGGCTGAGGTTGGTCGCTGTCGAGTGCAGCACGACGCCGATCAGGGTCTTCGAGCCGCGCCGCGCCTCGAACAGCAGGCAGGCGCCCGCGACTTGGGTCTGCCCGGTCTTGATGCCGATCGCGCCCGAGTAGCTCCACAGCAGGTCGTTCAAATTCGTCCAGGTGTGCGGGCCGTGCCAGCGATCGGCCGCCAGGGAGTAGGTCTTGGTCGCCACGATCTGGCGGAACGTCGCCAGCTTCATCGCGTCGCGGCCGAGGTTTACGAGGTCGCGCGGCGTGGAGTACGTGCTGGTTTCCGTCGGGTCGGGCAGCCCGCTGAAGTCGGTGAAGTGCGTCCTGGTCAGGCCCAGTTTCTTGGCGGTCGCGTTCATCTTCGCGATGAACCCTTTTGTCCCGGGCCCGTACATGTCGGCCAGCGTGTACGCGGCGTCGCACCCGGAGGGCAGCAGCATCGCGTAGAGCAGCTGCAGCGCGGTGTACCGCTCCCCCGGGACCAGCCCGGCGGTGCTCGCGCCGTACTTGTCGTCGTAGCCGGTGATCCCCTTCGGCACGGTGAACGCCCGGTTGAGACCGCCCTCCTCGATCACGATGTACGCGGTCATGACCTTCGTGATGCTGCCCATCGGCCGTTCGACCTGAGCGTCGCGGCTCCACAGGACCGCGCCGGTGGCGGCGTTCTCGAGCTCGGCCTCGGACGCCACGACCCCTTTTGGCGCGCTCGCCGTCCGGGTTGGCGAGGCTTCGGCGGAAGGGGCAGCGATGGCTAGTAGGCAAGTCGCGGTGATCAGTCCCGTTACCGCGCCGACGAATCGCTTGTGTCCCCGCACACGCCTATTCTGTCAACATAATTGGGAGGATGTAGGTTAAAGAGAATTTTCTTCCGAACGAGGCGGTGGTGACTGTCCGCCGCCCGCAGTCTCCTCATTTGGCTGCCGAGCGCGGGCAGGTGGGTCTAGCCTGCTGTGAAACCCGAAAGGGACGTGATGGTGGGTAGCGGTTCGTGGTGCCCTGCGTGCGGGTATCAGGTGCAACCGGGTACGGGATTTTGCGGAAGCTGCGGGCAGCCATTGGCGCCCGCTGCTCCCCCGCCCTCACCCACGGTTACCATCCAGGAACCCGGAGCGCTCCCGCCCCAGCACGGCTATCAGCCCGGGTATCCGCCTCCGCCGCCCCCACCGCCTCCCCCGTCGGAGCCCGCGCTGCTCCCGCCGGACACAAAATCGGACACGATCGACCGGATGCTGCGCCCGCAAGGGCTGTTCCAGCAGCAGCGGCCGCGCGGCGCGCCCGGGGCGTTCGGCCCGCAGGGCCAGTACGCACCGCAAGGCCAGCAACCACCGCGGGGCCAGCAACCACCGCGGGGTCCGCAGGCACCGCGGGGCCAGTACCCGCCGCCACCGCAGGACCCGTACGGACAGTACGGAGGTGCCCCGGGCCAGTACCCGCCGCCGGGCCAGTACGGGCCGCCGCCTTCCTGGCCCGGCCCGCAGGACCAGAGAATGCCCGGCACGTCTGACACGATGCCGCGCGGCCTGCCCCCGGCGCCCGGGGACGGCGGGCCGATGCGCCCCGGAAGGATGCGCGTGCCCGGCGGCGGCCGCCGGCTGCTCCCCGTGCTCATCGCCGGGGCCATGGTCATCGTGGTCGTGGTGGGCGTGGTGCTGGTCCTGCAGTCCCTGCGCGGCGGGACGTCGAGCCCGCCGGCGGCCGGGCCGACCAGCACACCGAAGTCCTCGGCCGCGCCGGTCTCCAAACAGGCGCAACACCAGGCGGCGACGCAGCTAGCGGGGCTGCTGTCGCAGAGCGGCAGCGATCGCGGCGCGGTCATCGACGCCGTGGTCGACGTGGAAAACTGCGGCAAGAACCTGGCGCAGGACGAGAAGACCCTCGCCCGGGCGGCCTCCAACCGGAACATCCTGCTGACCAAGCTCGGCAGCCTGCCCGACCGTTCGACCCTGCCCGCCTCAATGATGAGCGCCCTGACCGGCGCCTGGCAAGCATCCGCGCAGGCGGACTCCGACCTCGCCAAGTGGGCGACCGACGAGTCCGGCGGCTGCCACAAGAAGACGGTGCAGAACGACCCGAACTACAAGGCGTCCCTGGGTCCTGACAGCACGGCCACCAACGACAAGCAGTCGTTCGTCGCCCAGTGGAACCCCATCGCCACCCGCTACGGCCTGAAGACCTACCAGTGGGAGCAGCTCTAGCCGGCGTTCGTCACGTGCGGACGATGCCGCACGCGTATCGCGCGTTCTCCAGGAGGTCCGGCGTTACCCGCACTCCCGTCAGCCGTTCGGCGAGCGCGAATGTGGCCGCGATTGGCTTGTCGTCCCCGTCCCCGTCCTCGTCGCTGAGGTCAAGACCAGCTTCGGTCATGTCCGGCAGCAGCGCGTCTGGAGTCGTACCCCATCGCTGCGCCGGGGACAGCGGCTGGAACTCCAGCCGCACTTGCCCATCCTCGACCCACAGGAAGTCGTTGGCGAAATTGACTTCCATCCACAGATGAGACACCAGACGGGTCCCTGCCGACAGTTGGATGGCGAGGTCCTCGCGGATCGCCAGGAAGCCGTTGATTTCGACCGCCAGGGCCCAGTCGCCGCCGTCGCCTGGCACGGCGGCGACTGAGATCAGTAGCTCGTCCCCTGACCGCTCACGCCAGAGCCTCCAGCTAGGCTCGAACAGTTGACTCAAGCCGCTTCTGGAGATATCGGGTCTGGCGCCGAGGCGGGCGAGGAACTGCGCGGGCTCGAGGCCGCGCGCGAGCGTAAGACAGTAAGCCTCGATCAGGCCGGTGCTGTCGTCATCCACCCAGGCGTAGTCCGCGGCCGTAGCCCGCACTGAAAGCTCCCTTGAACTACCGTCAGACTTTGACCCAGAACGCGTCGCGGTTGAGGACCCGGTTCCCATAGTAGAAGTTCTTCAGGTAGGCACCCTGGCTGTTCTGCTGGGGATGGGTACGTACGCCGTGCTCCGGTTTCGCGCGCTGAGCGTGGTGCCTCCCTCGTAGGTGGTCTTGAAGGGGTACTCGTCACAGCTCTTGCCCGCTGGCGGCGGCCCGCCTTTCGCCCTCCTGCTGCAGACGGCATTGTAGTTTTTCGTTTGCTGCTTCTTGTTCGCGAGATAGTGGAGCGGATGCCCCTTGCCTGGCTCTCCGTAGTGGCCAGGTCCGGCCTGGGCCTTGCGGATATTAGCGGCGATGTCCTTCATATTGGTCATGGTGGTCAGCGTCGGCGCGAAGTTCGGGAAGACGCATCCGGCGCCCTGGCCGGAGAACATGTCGTCACACCGGTAGTAAGCCTGGCTCGGACTATTCCACACGACGGGGGTAAGCTCCGTGAAGTCCGGTGCGCTGAAGTCCGAAATGATTGAGGCTTGGCGCGCAGCTTGGCCGTGGCCAGTGCCGCGATGCGTCGCCTGATGGTTTTTGGGGGGTGTTGATTTTTCATCCCCCAAGAATGCGAGGACCCGCTTAACTAGCGGTTGATCCGCACTGGATCGCCCATTTTGGGCGTCCAGTGCGGATCGCGGCCACTTTCCTACGATGAGTACGTCGTCGTGCACACCGTGCCGTTGAGAGTGAAGGACGCGGGCGACGGGTACGCGCCGTTCTGGTTGCCGACGAACCCGATGCTCACCGTGTTCCCGCTGTCGGGCGAGAGGTTCCCGTCCCAGCTCACCGGCGTGACCACCACGTTCTCGCCGTTCTCTGAGTAGTTGGCGTTCCAGTTGCTGCTCGAGACGGACTCGGTGTCGCTCGGGAAGCTGAACGCCAGCGTCCACCCGGTGATCGGGTTGGGCCCGGTGTCGGTGATGCTGATGTTCGCCACGTACCCGGTGCCCCAGCCGTCACTGAGGTCGTACGTCACGGCACACGTGCTGTTGGTTGGCGTGGTCGTGATGAACGTGGCTGGCGGCGATGGCGGCGACAGGTATCCGTTCTGGTCCGTGGCCAGGACGTTCAGCGTGTACGACGTCCCAGGAACGAGGTTCTGCGCGGTGAACGAGGTGGAGGTGGACTCGCCGAGCAGCACGCTGTTCGTGCCGAACTGCTCGTACACCTCGTACCTGACGACGTTCCCGCCGGTCGAGGCCGGCCACGACAGCGTCGCGTTGTTCGCGGTCACGCTGCTCACCGTGGGCTGGCCCGGCGCCGAGAGCGTAGAGCTGACCGGGTTGGTCGGCGACGGGGTGAGCTTGAGCGTGACGATCGAGTACGGCGGGATCACTTGCGTGCCGGCCGTCCCGGTCTGCGCCGTGGTGATCGAGGTCGCCTCGTCACCGTAGGTATAGACGGTCGGCGCCGCGGAGCTTGGCTGCCAGCCCTCGTAGTTGAGGTTGACGGTGTAGGCGTTGCTCGGGTCCTTGTTGATCAGTTCGACGGACAGATCGCCGTTGGCGTTCCTGGCCGCGTGCACGGAGACAAGCGAATTGCTCGACGAGGACCGGACCAGCGTGTCGCCGGGCAGCGCCACCTTACTGAGCATCTCGATCGCGTAGTAGACCGGGAACGGTGTATTCAGCGGCGGCTCGCAGACGTTGGCGCTGTTGCACTGGCCGCTGGAGAAGATGCCCTCGTCGCCGTAGTCGGTCGCGCCGTCCGGCGCGGTGCTGACGGTGCCCTCACCGTTGCGGGTGTCCCACCAGTCCACCGTGAACGCGCCGTTCTCCAGCGCCGTGAAGTACGTGTCGGCGGCGTACAGCGCCCCCGGCTGGGTGTCCATGTCGAAGTTCGAGTCGGTCTCGGTCATCGCGATGCCGATGTTCGGGCCGTTGGGGCCCGCGTACTGGTCGATCTCCTGCCGCAGCTGGGCCATTTCCCCGGGAAGCTGCTCCGGCGTCTGCAGCGCGTCCGCCGCGTTGTCCGGGCTTGGGTAGTAGTGCACGATCACGAAGTCGATCGCCGAACCCGCTTCCGACAGCACCGTCTGGTTCCAGTCCATGGCGTCGCCGGCGGCGACCACGCTGTCCGGCCAGTTGCCAGGCAGGGTCAGGACCGCGCCGATCTTGATCGTCGGGTCGACCGCCTTCATGGCGGAGGCGTACTGCATCAGGTTGCTCGCGTAGGTCGCCGGGCTATGGCTGCTGTGGTTGTCGGTCTCCCAGTCCGAGCCGTAGTACCCGTTCCCGTAGATCTCGTTCCCGATCTCCCAGTACTCGTCGTGGTAACCCTTGGTGATGTTCGCGTACCGCACCCAGTCGGCCGCCTCCTGCGGCGTCCCTGAACCGTAGTTCGCGATCAGGATCGCCTTCGCGCCCACGGACTGCACCGTGCTCATGAACTGGTCGAAATCGGTCCCGGGGGCCACGTACCCACCCGGCGCCGTGTTGGTCTGCCAGTTGTATATGTCGCCGTAGGATCCGCCGGGATAGCGCATCATCTCCACGCCGGCCTGCGACAGCATGTTCACTGACGCCTGGGTGTTCATCTGGGAGTCCCACACGGCCTGGTTCAGGCCGTACGCGGTGCTCGGCACGGTGCCAAGCCCTTCGTCGGCGTTCACCGTGACGTTGACGGCGGTGCTCGCCGCTCCGGCGGGCACGCCGCCGGAGGTGAGGGCGACGCCGGCTACCAGCGCCGCCGCGGCCGCGATGGGCCACCAGGCCCGTCGGGCAGGAGAATGAGACAGGTGCATGGCGCCACCTCACGGCAGACACGTCGGTTTCAGGGCAGTGTCATCGTCAGGAGCCGCGCCAAGCGCGTCAAGGAATATCCGGAGCGCGCGCTGCTGACCAGGCAGGCAGCGTGAAGCTTACATTCCCTGGCATGATGATCGGATGACCTTGACGGTGGATTTCGCGACCACGCCTGACGGTCAGTACGGGGCGGACATTCAACGGCTGTGCGACGCCATGGAGGCAGCCGACCGGGCCGGCCGCTACCCGCGGCTGATCGTGGAAAGGCCGTGGTCGGCGCACAATCCGGTCCTGGAGGGTGAGTTCGCGTCGCCCAACGCGATCCGCTGGTACCTCGAGCGGGAGCTGGGCAGGCTGGCGGCACGCGGCGCCCGGATCTCGGTCGGCCCGGGGCGCGAGGCGCTTGATCTGCATGATCCGAACCTCGCGGCCGCGGTGGACGAAACCCGGTGGGATCTGCGGCGCAAAAAGCTGTTCTTGTTCGCCCCTGAGCGCATGGCCCTGTCGATCGACCGGCTGGAGCACTACACCGGGACGTCCGCGGACTCGTTCCAGCGGTACGTGCTGCTGACGAACTATTCGTGGCACGTCGAGGAGTTCCGGGCCGCGCTGCCGGGGGCTACCGGTCCAGACGCTGATGGCCGCCAGATGCCCGCCTGGCACTACATGCTGCCCGGGCGGTGCGGCGTGACGATCGTGAACATCGGCGTCGGGCCGTCGAACGCCAAGACGCTCACCGACCATCTCGCCGTGCTGCGCCCGGACCTGGTGCTGATGATCGGGCACTGTGCTGGCCTGCGCAACCACCAGGAGATCGGGGACCTCGTGCTCGCGAGCGCCTACCTGCGCGATGATCATGTCCTCGACGCCATGCTGCCGCTGAGCGTCCCTGTCGTCTCCAATCACACGCTGAACGCGCTGCTGCTCGGCGAGCTGACGGGCCGGGGCCTGCGCAGCCGGATGGGGATCGTCTACACCACCGCGGACCGGAACTGGGAGCTGCACTTGGCGCTGGCCGAAGAACGCCTGCACCAATCGCGGGCCATCGCGGTGGACATGGAATCGGCCACGGTGGCCGCGAACGGATTCCGCTACCGGATCCCCACCGCCACCTTGCTCGCGGTCAGCGACAAACCGCTGCACGCGCAGCCCAAGCTGAGCGCGGACGCGCAGCGGTTCTACGGCACCAGCCGCCGCCAGCACGTCGAGATCGCGATCTCCGTCACCGTCAGGGTCAGGCAGCTGTACCCCGGTGGCCTGCCCGCCAGCGACCTCCGCTCCGCCGACGAGCCGCTCCTCGGCACGACCGAGGACTAAAAGGCACACCAGAAGCCATGATGCGAGTCGCACGCAACCTAGGGGTTGCGCATTCCCTCGTCACGTGCAACCCTAGAGTTGCGTTAAAAAAGCGAGGAGGAAACATGACGGTAAGCAGCAATGTGAGCGACACGATCGAACGCGACATCTTTATCGCCGCGCCGGTCGAGAAAGTCTGGGAGCTCGTCAGCGTGCCCGGATGGTGGATCAACGAAGGCACGCTCGACCTGGACAGCGTCGAGTGGCTCGACGGCGACCGGGCGATTGTCCACCATTGCGACGCGGGCGACATCCTCGTCGAACGGCTGGAGGCAGAGGCACCGCGCTCCGCGACGTTCCGGTGGCTGGTCAGCGGCGCGGAGGTCCGGCGGCCCGAGGCGGCGCAGGGCCAGTTCCTCTACACCCGCGTGACCTTCACCCTGACGCCCGAGTCCGGCGGAACCCGGCTAGCGGTCACGGAATGCGGCTTCGCCGCGGCCGCGATGGAGGAGAAGGCACGCCGCCGTGCCTATGCCGACAACTCCGAGGGCTGGAAAATCGAGCTCAACGCGGCCAGGGTCTACCTCGAGGCCCCGCCCGGCACGACCGCGTGAGTCCCGACCCGGCACCCGGCACCGTCGCGGCCGTGTTCGTCGCGCTCGCCGACCGGAGCCGCCGCCAGGTCATCGGCGTGCTCGCCGCCCGCGGCACCGCCACCGCCACCGCGGTCGCCGAGGAACTGGCGATCACCCGCCAGGCCGTGACGAAGCACCTGGCAACGCTGAGCGACGCCGGGCTCGTCGATGCGCGGCGGGCCGGACGGGAGGTGCGCTATCAGCTCCGGCCCGCTCCGCTGCGCCTGGCCGCCCGCTGGCTCGACACCGCCGCCGGCGCCTGGGACGACCGCCTGGCCGCCGTCAAGAATGCGGCAGAACACGGGTGAGACAGCGACCGGTCGTGTCGTCATCGGGCCGGGTGGTCCGGCAGCCGAATTCGATGAACGTGGATCGGTTTCCATGCCAGGCCATGGAAACCGATCCACGTTAGCGCGAGTCGGAGCACAGCCCAGCGGGGAGCTGCGCGGACCAGCGGTGAACCGAGGCGGGAGGTGCTGCTGGTGCGGAGGGTGCTTGGGTCCTCAAGGGTCACGCCGCCTCCGTTCGGAAGAAAAGAAACGAATGGACGCGGTCGGTCAGGGCAGTGCCGCGCGCGCCTCGGTGGCTTGTTGCTGGATCCGCGGCGCCCCGGTGGCCTCGGCGATCGCGCTGGCCTCATCAAGTAGCGCCCGCGCGTCGTCGTGACGTTCCTGAGCCGCGGCGATGTAGGCCAGCCCGATCATGTTGGCGGCCGCGCCCGGCAGCGACCCGATGTCGCGGCGCAGCCGGGTCGACTCCTCGAGCCGCTGCCTGGCCAGATCCAGCCGACCCGTGGCATGCGCCTCGATGCCCAGGTGCCGCAGCGCCTCCGACATCGTGGCCTTGTCGCCCGCTCGCGCCGCCTGGTGGAGGGACCGCTCGAACAACGGAACCGCGGTGTCGTTGTCGCGGCGCACGACCTGGTGGAAGCAGCCAACCCAGAACAGCGCCTGGGCCTCTCCGCCCGCGTCGCCGAGCGACCGGTACAGCGCGGCCGCGCGCTCGAACAGCGCCAGCTCCGCCGGGTCCTCGTCAGCCGCGGCGGGGTCTTCGTCGCGGCGCAGCAGGAATCGCGTGTGCACGAGCCGGCCGCGCGCCAGCGCGAGATCGGCTTCCACCGCGTCGAGTTCCTGGTCGGCGTCCGCCAGCGGGCCGGCGTCGCCACTGAAGACAGCTCGCTCATACAGCAGGCGGGCCTGTCCGATTCGGTCATCCACGCGTTTTAGCGTAGGCCGGGTCGCGCTGTCACATGACGAGGACGCCGCGGATGTTCTTGCCGTCGCGCATGTCCTGATAGCCCTGGTTGATCTCCTCGAGCGGGTAGGTCCTCGTGACCATGGCGTCGAGGTCGAGCAGGCCGTCGCGGTACAGGCCGAGCAGCCGGGGAATGTCCGCGCGGGAGTTGACCGAGCCGAAGATGCACCCGACGATCTGCTTCTCCCACTGGGCCAGGAGGTTCAGCGTGAGGCTGGTCGTCGTGTCGCTGGCCGGGTAGATGTTCGTGACCACGATCCGGCCGCGCTTGGCGGCAAGCGCGAGGACGTCGGCCATCAGGTCCGCGCGCCCCACGCCCATCGTCAGCACCACCACGTCGCACATCCGGCCCCAGGTGACCTCGCGGATCAGGGGGAAGGCTTCCGTCACCGACGCCGCGGCGTGCGTCGCGCCGAACTCGCGCGCCTTGTCCCGCTTGAACGGCACTGGGTCGATCGCGAAGATCCGGCGCGCGCCGGCGAGCCGCGCGCCCTGGACGGCGGCCGAGCCGAGCCCGCCGACGCCGACGACCGCGACACTATCGCCGGGCCTGACGCCGCCCGCGTACACCGAGCTGCCCCAGCCGGTCGCCACGCCGCAGCCGGTGAGGCAGGCGGCCTCGGGGCGGACGGCGGGGTCAACGGGGATCACAGACGCCTCGTTGACCACGGTGTGCCGGGCGTAACAGCCGACCAGGCAGGTGATCGTCAGGTCCGTGTCCCCGGCGTGGTGCCGGGACGTCCCGTCGCTGATCTGCTTCCCGGCCATGATTCCCGCGCCCAGGTCGCACAGGTTCTGCCGTCCCTGAGCGCACGAGGGACAGCGGCCGCAGTTCGGGATCGAGGAGAACACGATGTAATCGCCGGGCTTGGTGAGCGTGACACCGGGTCCGATCGCCTCGACGTACCCGGCGCCCTCATGCCCGCCGACCAACGGCGCGGCGAACGGCACGTCCCCGGTGAGATGGTGCTCCTCGGAATGGCACAGCCCCGCCGCGGCGACCCGGACGAGGACTTCTCCGGTGCGCGGCGGGTCGAGTTCGATGTCCTCGACCTTCCATTCGGTGCCGCTGTCCCACAGCACGGCCGCTTGCGTGCGCACTGCTCGTCTCCTGTCTAGTGCTTGATCGCGTTGCCCGCGTCCACCGGCAGGGTGATCCCCGTGATGTACCGCGCGGCGTCCGAGGCGAGCCAGACGATCGCGTTGGAGACGTCCACCGGGTCGACCCACGGGATCGGCAGCAGGTTCATCGTCTGGAACCCCGCCTTGACGTCCTCCCGGCCCGGGTTCTCCAGGTCGGGCCGGAACGATCGGTAGAGCGACTCGTTCTGGATCATGGGGGTGTCCACGGCCGTCGGGCACAGCGCGTTCACCCGGATGAAGTGCTCGGCGAGTTCGCAGGCCAGCGTCCTGGTCAGGGACAGCACCCCCGCCTTGGTGACCTTGTAGTCGCCGAGCCCGGCGCCGGAGATCAGCGCCGCCCCTGAGCTGGTCAGCGCGATCGACCCGCCGTTGCCCGCGGCGATCATGTGCGGGATCGCGGCCTTGAGCGTGACGAACACGCCGGTCAGGTTCACGTCGACGAGCTCGCGCCACTGGTCGAGGTCGATCTCCCAGGTCGGCGCCGGCTGGGAGATGATCGCCGCGTTGGCGCACACGATGTCGAGCCTGCCGCCGAACTCCGCGACCCCCGCGTCGAGCACCTCGCGCACCGCGCCGAGGTCGCGCACGTCCGCGCGGCGGGCGACGATCGCACCGCCGAGCGCCTCGACCTCCTTGACCGTCTGGGCCAGGTCCGCCTCGCTCGCGAGGTCGTAGCTGAGCCAGCCGGGGGTGGCGCAGGCGTCGATCGCGATGATGCCGGCGCCTTCTTCGGCCAGCCGCCTCGCGTGCGACCTGCCCTGGCCGCGCGCGGCCCCGGTGACGAACGCCACCTTCCCGTCGAGCAGTCCCATCGTTGCCTCCTGTCAGGTCGGCTCGAAGTACGGCAGCGTGATCCCGTCGGCCACCGGCCGGAAGCAGGCGCGCACGGCCATGCCCACTCGCACCTCCCCCGGCGCGCAGCCGGTGATGCCGGTGACGAGCCGCGGTCCCTCGGCGAGCTCCACGATCGCGATGACGTAGGGGATCTGATCCGCCAGCGCGGCGTGCGTCGCGTGGCGCACCACGGTGCAGGAGTAGACGGTTCCATCGCCGCAGACCTCCTGCCAGCCGAGGTCGGTGCTGTGGCAGTGCGGGCAGGCCGGCAGCGGCGGGTGCCAGCCGCGCCCACAGGTGCCGCAGCGCTGGGTGACCAGCCGCCCGGCGTTCGCGTTCTCCCAGTACGGCCGGGTCAGTTCGGTCATGCCAGGGACTATCGCCATCGCGTCACCTCGCCAGGATCATGGCGCTGCCCGCCGGGGCGGCGACGAGCGCGACCGCGGCGTCCGCGACCTGGTTACAGGCCGTGCCACGCAGTTGCCGCACGCCCTCGAGCACCCCGTTCATGCCGTGCAGGTAGGCCTCCGACAGGTGGCCGCCGTGCGTGTTGACGGGCAGCGGGCTGTCCGGGCCCGTACCCTGGTCGACGACGTACCGCCACGCCTGGCCGTCCGGCACGAACCCGTAGGACTCCAGGGACCGCAGCGGCATGAACGACGTCGCGTCGTAGAACTCGGCCACGTCAATGTCCGCGCGGGTCACGCCGGCCTGCGCGAACAGCCGCTGCGCGGTGGCCGGCGGGAACAGCGTGAGGAGGTCATCGGTGTAGATGCCCATCGGCTCGCGGTACGGGCTCAGCGTCTGGGTGGCCGACAGCACGTAGACGGGATCGTCTCGCAGCGAGCGGGCCGCGTCGGCGCTCGTCAGCACGTAGGCGCAGGCGCCATCGTTTTCCAGGCACAGGTCGAACAGGCGCAGCGGCTCGCTGATCATCCGCGCTTGCCGGTAGGTCTCCCAGTCCAGCTCGCGGTCGCGCATCATCGCCGCGGGGTTGTTGTGCGCGTAGCGGCGCTGGGTGAGCGCGATGGAGCCGAGCGCCTGGGTGAGATCCTCCGCCGACAGCCCGTGCACGGCGGCGTACCTGGCGGCCCACAGCGCGAACAGCTGGCCCGGCGACATCAGGCCGTACGGCCAGGCGAAGGACCGGTTGTCCTCCTCGGGGACCACGATGTCCGCGGCGGGGTCGGGCACGCCTGCGTCGGCGCGCCCGAACCGGCCGCCCTTGCTCTGGCTCAGTGCCCGGTAGACCACCACGACCCTGGCCAGCCCCGCCATGATCGCCGCGGCCCCGTGCGCGACCACCGCGCCGAGCGCCTCGCCGCCGAGCGGCGACTGCGCGAAGAACGTCAGCTCGCGGATGCCAAGCGCGCGGACCAGCATCGGCTCGCTGACAGGCTCGAAGGGCGCGGCGAACCGGCACATCCCATCCACGTCCGCCGGGTCGATCCCGGCGTCGGCGAGCGCCCCGGTGACCGCCTCGATCGCCAGGTCCCACGCGTCCCGCGGCAGCGCCTTCGCGTACTCGGTCTGGCCGATGCCGACGATCGCGACCGCACGGCGGATCACTGGCAGCGACCCTCGTGGCCCTGGCCAGCACCGTCGCCGAGCCAGTCCCTGAGCACCTGGCCGGTGTGCTCCCCCGGCTGCGGCGGGGCGGCCACCCGGGCCGGAGACCGCGACATCCGGACCGGCCAGCCGGGTATCGTCACCTCCCCGCGGACCGGATCGTCGACGGTGACGAAGACCCCGCGGTCCCGCAGGTCCGCGTCGGTGAGCACCTCGGTGGTGGTGCGTACGGCGCCCGCCGGCACTCCGGCCGCGCCGAGGATCCGCATCGCCGCCATCTTGTCGAGCGTGCCGGTCCACGCGCGAACCGCCTCGTCCACGTCGGTCTTGTGCTCGCCGCGGCTGGCCATCGTGGCGAACCGGGGGTCGTCGAGCATGTCCTCGCGCTCCATGACCTTCGCCATCCGCTCCCACTGCCGGTCGCTGCCGCAGTGGATGTGGACATAGTCGCTGGGCCCGAACGGCGGGCACGGATAGATGTCGGACGGAGCCGTGGTGACCAGGAACGGCGGCCGGTTGCCGAACCGCGGCGTGTCCATGCCGCGCTCGATCGGCCAGCCGTAGTGGATGCGCATGAACGTCGCGACCTGGTCGGCCATGGCGACCTGGAGCCGCTGCCCGAGGCCGTCCTTCTCCCGCTGGTACAGCGCGGCGACGATGGCGCCGGCCAGCACCATCCCCGTCCCGGTGTCGCCCACGTCGGGGCCGGGCTTCATCGGGAGCGCGTCCGGTTCGCCGGTGATGCTCGAGCCGCCGGAAAAGCCCTGCGCGATCGGGTCGAAGCAGGGGAAGTCCCGGTACGGCGAATCCTCGGCAAACCCCTTGACCTGCGCGTAGATGAGGCGCGGGTTCAGCGCGCTGAGCCGGTCCCAGCTCAGCCCGAGGCGGTCGATCACGCCGGGGCCGAAGTTCTCCGCGAACACGTCGGCCCGCTCCGCCAGTCGCAGCGCGGTGTTCAGGCCCTCGTCCGACTTCAGGTCAAGCTCGATGGATTTCTTGCTCGCGTTGTTCAGGTAGAACGGGATGGCGTCGTAGCTGTCCCTGCTGCCCGGCACGATCACCTTGACGACCTCGGCGCCGAGGAACGCCAGCACGAGCGTCGCCGACGGCCCCGCGACCTGGTGCGTCAGGTCCAGCACCCGCACCCCGTCAAGCGCCCGCCGCTGGTCGTCCATGAGAGCCTCCATCCTCGCCGGAGGCCTGGGCGCGGGCAGGCTGGGCCTGGGCAGGCTGGGGGTGGGCGGCAGGCTGGGAGCCGCGCAGCAGGTAGGCCGATTGCAGCAGGTCGGGGTTGTCGCGCAGTTCCGAGGCGGTCCCCGAGTAGCGGATCACGCCGCCTTCCATCACGTAGGCGCTGGTCGCCAGGCCGAGCGCCAGCGTCGCGAACTGCTCGATGAGCAGCACGCCGATGCCGGAGTCCACGGCGGAGCGGATGACAGGGACCAGCCGGTTCACCACGACCGGCGCCAGGCCAAGCGACAGCTCGTCGATCAGCAGGTACTTTGGCTGGGACACCAGCGCTTGGGCGAGCACGACCATCTGCTGCTCGCCGCCGGACAGCGACCTGGCGGGCACGTTCAGCCGCGGTTCCAGGGCGGGAAACAGTTCGAGCGCGCGGGCGCGGCCCTCGGTCGCCGCCTGCTTGGACAGCGCGTAGGTGGCCACCCGGAGGTTGTCGTCGACGGTCAGGTCGGACAGCAGCCGACGTCCTTCCGGCACGATCGCCACGCCGGCGGCGCGTATCTTCTCGGGCCGCCGGCCGGCGAGTTCGGTGCCGTTCATCGAGACCGAACCAGGCCGCGGGCGCAGCACCCCGCCGACGGCGAGGACCATCGAGGACTTGCCCGCGCCGTTCGGGCCGAGGAGCGCGGTCACCTGCCCGGCGGGGACGGTGATCGTCACGTTCTTGACGACCGCCCGGCCGCCGCGCTCGACCGTGAGGCCGTCCAGGGTCAATACGGACATCACACCTCCGCCGTTCCCAGGTAGGCCCGCATGACGTGTTCGTCTCGCAGCACGTCCGCGGTCGGGCCGGACGCGATCAGCTTGCCGAAGTCGAGCACGGCCGTCGTCTCGCACACGGCGGAGACCAGCGACATGTCGTGGTCGACCAGGATCGTCAGCGCCCCGGTGTGCTCGGGGATGCCGCGGATCACCCGGCTCAGGTGCTCGGTCTCCTCCTCGGGCAGCCCGGCGGCCGGCTCGTCGAGCAGGATCAGCCGCGGCTTGCCCGCCACCGCGCGCGCGACCTCCACGAGACGGCGCTGGCCGGCGCCGAGCGTGCCCACCCGCGCGCCGGGCGAGGCATCCATGCCGACGTACTCGATCGCGGCGAGCACGTCGGCCCGGCGCGCGGCACCGCGCAGCGGGGAGGTCACCATCGCCACGTTGTCGTACACCGACAGTTCCTCGATGGCCTGCTCGGTCTGGAAGGTACGGCGCACCCCCCACCGTGCCCGGCGGTAGTGCGCCATCGTGAGCAAGTTCGTGCCGAACGCCCGCACCGCGCCAGAAGCGGGCCGGACGAAGCCGGACAGCACGTTGAAGAACGTGGTCTTGCCCGCGCCGTTCGGCCCGATGAGACCGCAGGTGCCCTTCTCGAAGACGAGGTTCATGCCGTCCAGAGAGGTGACGCCGCCGTACTTGACGGTCAGGTTCTCGACCTCGATCACGTCGTTCCTCCACTCGCCGCACGCGCGGCGCGCGGTTTTCGAACCAGACGCCAGATCAGGCGGCCGAGCCTCTTCATATCCTTCGGGAACTGGTCAGCGATGCCCGCCGGAGCGGTGGTGAGCACCTGCAGCACGCCAACCCCGAACAAGATCGTGAGCCAGGCGTACGACACGCCAAGATTCTGCAGCCAGGCCGGCAGCAACTGCATCAGCAGCGCGGCGATCACCGCGCCCCACAGGTTGTACACGCCGCCCATCAGCGCCACCGCGAGCAGGATGATGGAGTCCTGGGTGGTGAAGTTGATCGAGTACAGGTACTGCGACTGACTGGCGAGGACGGCGCCGGCGATGCCGGTGATGAACGCGGCCAGCGCCCACGCCCAGAGCTTGTAGAACGTCGTGTTAATGCCGGCGGCGAGCGCGGCGGGCTCACTCTGCCTGATCGCCGCCCAGGCCCGGCCGGGCCTGGTCCGCAGGTGCACGTATACCAGGATGAACATGAGCAGCGCGACCACCACGGCGTACCTGAAGTACGCGGTCTCGCTGCCAGCGATCGACGGACGCCGGATCGGCGGGATGTGCACCGAGGTGCCGTTGTAACCGGTGAAACCGCCGCCGCCGTTGGGGAAGTTCACCGTGGCCAGCACCACCGTGATGGCGCCCGCGAGCATCAGCGTGATCAGCGCCAGGTACAGCCCGCGCAATCGCAGCGCCGGCAGCCCGATCACGGTGCCGATGGCCATCGTGACCAACCCGGCCTCGATGACCACGATCGGGAACGGCTGGCTGGTCGCGAACAGCAGCCGGGCGCCCGTCCAGGCGCCGATCTGCAAGATGGCGCCCTGGCCGAGGGAGTACAGGCCGACCCGGCCGACCAGCAGGCCGAGCCCCAGCGTCACGATCGAGTAGATCGCGACCAGCGTCGCGTACCCCGTGTAGTAGCCGCTCATCAGCTGCGGAAGCGCGAACAGCACGAACAGCACGAGGACCACGGTGACCGACAGGTGCACGGGCCGTTCCGGGCGGCGCAGCAGGCGCACCCGCTGCCCCGCTATCGTCGCGGCGGCGGCGTCCTTCGTCCTTACCCCGGCCACTATGCCTCCTCGCGGGACCGCGTCATGACCGTGCGGTGCCGCGACACCCACAGCAGCGCGATGGCCGCGAGCACGAACGGCGTCATGTCGCGGTAGTTGGTGAGCGAGGTGATCGGGGTCAGCAAGTCGTGCACCACGCCGATCACGATCGCCGCCACGAACGTCACCGCGATCGACCGCAGCCGCGCGATCAGCGCGGCGGCCAGCGACGAGATCACCAGGAACGTCAGCGTGGTGGGGTCGAGCTGCACCAGGTCGGCGAGCAGCAGGCCGGCGATGCCGGCCAGGATGCCGCAGCCGAACCAGGCCGCCGCCTCGACCCGGCGCACGGGTACTCCGAGCGTCGCGGTGATCTCCCGGTCGTTGGCCATGGCCCGCATCGCCGTGCCCAGCTTTGTGTACCGCAGGAATGCCGCGGTGCCCACGGTCAGCACGACGCCGGCGCACAGCCCGATGAGCTGGGTCCAGTCGACCTGCAGCCCGGCGACCGTGAACCCGCCGTTGTCGGTCGGCAGCGAGATCGAGCGCACCTCGCCGCCTGTCGGCGGCCACAGCAGGTCCATCGCCCCGAACAGGATCAGGGTCAAACCGAGCGTCGCCACCGCGCGGACCAGCGGATCGCGCCGGGCGAGCGGCGGGCCGAAGATCATCCCGTAAATCAGCGTGATCACGCCGCCGAACAGGATGCAGACGATCCACGCCAGCCAGTCAGGCAACGACGCCTGGATCATGGCATACGTGAGGAAGGCCCCCATCGCCCCGACCGCGCCAAAGGCGAGGTAAAGCACGCCGGTGGCGCGGTACAGGACGACCAGCCCCACCCCGGACAGGGCATACACCCCGCCCAGGGCGAGACCGCTCACGATGAAGGGCTCGAATTCAGACCAGCTTGGCATTTACCTGTTCCGTCACGATGACGACGTCGGGTCCGACGGCGCGGTTCCGGCCTCGGATCGGTACTGCGCGATCTGCGGGTCGACCGCGGAGATCTGCGTGCACCCTCCGTTCGGTGCTATCACCATCTCTCCATTGTCCGGCGTGACGGTGTAGTCCTCGTTGTTGGGAATGTGCATGCTGTAGCTGCCGTACGTCCACTGCTGGCAGAGCATGCCGGTGTCGACGTTCTTCAGGGCTTTGACCGCCGCGTTGACGCTGGCCACCGTGTAGGTGCCCGTGACCGACTCTAGGGCCTTGACCATGAGTTCGGCCTCGGTGAAGCCCATCTGGCTGAACGAGCCGATGCCGCCGGAGACGGCCTTGCCGTACTGGCTGAGGATCCCCCGGTACAGGCTCATCGCCGGCGAGGTGGTCGGGTCAGGCGGGGTCAGCTCGGCGTTGACGAAGAACTTGCCGTTCCACTTCGACCCGAGCGACTTCGCGAGGAAGTCGGTGTTGCACGGCGTGGAGCAGCCCCACTCCTTGACGTTGCCCTCGATGTTGAGCTTCTGCGCGGCCTCCAGGATGACGAGCGCGTCGGGCGGGGTGAAGTTCAGCACCACCGCGCCGTCCTTGCCGGCCTGGTCCACTAGCTGGATCGCCACCGAGTTCGCGTCGGAAACCGGCACGTTCGTGGCGTCATCGGTGATCGGCACGCCCGCCGCCTTGGCCAGCGCGTTCGGGCCGGCCGCGATGTACGTCGTGCCGGGCACGTTCGACTGGTCGAAGACGATCTTGCTGGGGTGCTGCGTCAGCGCGTACTGCACCGCGCCGTCCGAGCTGTACCGCGGCCCCATGTTGACCGCCGCGCTGTTCGGCGTGGAGTAGCACTCGGGCGCGATGCCCGAGTCGATGATGTTGAAGCCCTGCGCCTGCCAGTAGCTGCTGTCGACGGAGCACTCGATGATCGACGTGTTGCCAACGATGCCGACCACGTGGTCACTCTGCACGAGCTGCTTGGCCTCGGACGCGATCTGCGTCGCGTTCGTCTGCTCGGTCTCGATGTAGTACTTGATCGGGTGGCCGTTGATGCCACCGTTCGCGTTCACGCAGGCGAAGTAGGCGGCGGCCATGTTCGAGATGTCGGTGAAGCTGGTGCCCGACTGGTCGGTCACGATGCCGCCGAGCGGGATCGGCGTGCCGGTGGCCGCCACGCCAGGCTTGGTGCCGCACGACGAGGTGCTGACCGCGGCCGCGCTGGTGGAGGGGCTCGCGCTGGAGGTCGCCGGGGCGCTGCTGGTGGCGGAGCTGGTTGGCGCCGTAGTGGAGCTGCTGTTGCTGTTATTGCTGCTGCACCCGGCGATCACACCGCCGATCGCGATGACCGCGACAGCCGCGGCCGCGAGCCGCGGTCGCCGACGGGAGTATCTATTCATGAGTTCTGCCTTCTCGTGGCTAACAGCGAATTTGATTCCGAACGGTCCGGGACGTCACGTTGCCAGCGGGGTAGGCTCGCTGCCCGGAGGCCAGACGAAGAGCATGTCGTTCACAAGTAAACGGTGCGTCTTTGCACTGCCTTTGGATTGCGTGCGATGTAGTCTATGTTCTAGAAGCCATCGAGTGTTTTGCTGAGATTATCGCCAAGCTGCGGTAAGGTAAGCCCGGCGCCGGAATACGTTTTCATCACGTTTCAGCCCCTCCTCCGCTGACCGTAATCTGAATCTGCAGCGCGCGGCTGACCACCTCGGCGACCGCCGTGAGGGCCTCGTCCGCGCCGATGCCTCGCGCGATCTGGCGGCGGTGCGCTTCCGGGTCGGCGACCATAACCTCCAGGCCAGCGGCCGTCGCGGCGAGCACGGCGGCCCACCCCAACGCGGCGTTCGCCTTCACGTCCTGGACGCGGACGTTCGACCGGCCGCTCCGGCCCGGGTAGCAGTGCCCGCACCTGGTCGCTGGCATGACCGTCACCCGCGGGCCGGGTTCGAGGTGCGGCGGCGCCGCTAGACCGAGTTCGTCGATGACGGCGGAGATCTCGTGCCCCTGAATTCTGGGAAGGAAATCCCGCACGTCCGACAACGCGCCGGTATGACCGGAAAAGAGATGAAGGTCCGACCCGCGGATTCCAACAGTCTCGGGTCGCACGACGACGCGCCCGGCGCGTGGCGGACCAGGCTCGGGTATATCGTCCATGACGATATCGCCCGGCGATCTGGTCACTGCCGCGAACACCGGTCGGCCCCTTTCTGACCGCTTCGGCGCGGTCAAGCGTGCGGGGTAGTCACTCTTCCGGTGAGAATTACACGGCCACTGAGCGCTAACAATGCGCCTACCGCCAAACTGGCGCGGCGATAGTTGCGCCGCGCCACAAATTTTCCGCCCTCGTTAGAAAAGACAACGACCGTACGACTACACCCTGTAGCGGACCGGCTGCAATCGTTCGCTGTGCCGGCCCGGCTTGCCCGCCGGCCCCGCTCGCTCTGCCGGCGCTCGCTCTGCCGGCGCTCGCTCTGCTGGCCCCGCTCGCTGCCGGCCCCGCTCGCTGCTGGCCCCGCGTCGCTGCCGACTCGCGGAAGTGTGCCCTGACAGGTGGCATTTCACGATCCGAGATGGCTGTTGCGTCATAGATAGGGCATATCCGCGCCCCCCATACCGGACATATCGGGCGCGGATGGGTAGCTATTTTGCCCTAAGCGATGGATGGCGCGTGCCCGGCCCGCGCTGGGCGCCGGCCGGGCACGACTTACGGGCGAGCGTCTGCGGGACGCGAGCCCTAGGCCGTGGCCGTCAGGCCAGGCCCGCCTGGGTGCGCAGCTGGTCGGCCTTGTCGGTCCGCTCCCAGGTGAAGCTGTCACCGGAGCGCCCGAAGTGGCCGTAGGCCGCGGTCTCCTTGTAGATGGGCCGGCGCAGGTCCAGGTCGCGCAGGATGGCGCCGGGCCGCAGGTCGAAGTTCTGGTTGACCAGCTCGACGATCGCCGGCTTGGCGATCT
>DATMKQ010000229.1:0-5116 GCA_035571275.1 Trebonia sp. | reverse complement strand
GCTGGGCGGGTGGCCTGGAGGGCGGGGCGGCGGGCTGGCGGGGCAAGGACAGCCTGACAAAATGATTAACAGCGCAAAGATCCGCGGCGCGCGACGTAGGATCGTCCGCGATGGAATCTGCCCTTGCCGACGTGCTCATCGGCCGGATGCTCGATCGCCGGTATCACGTTCGGTCCCGCATCGCGCACGGCGGTATGGCCACCGTGTATCTCGCCACCGACACCCGGCTGGACCGGCAGGTGGCGCTTAAGGTGATGCACGCCGAACTGGCGCGGGACGCGGACTTCGTGAGCAGGTTCATCGGCGAGGCGAAGTCGGTGGCGCGACTGTCCCACCCCAGCATCGTCGCGGTCTTCGACCAAGGTTCCGACGGGCAGTACCTGTACCTGGCCATGGAATACGTGCCGGGGCGGACGCTGCGCAGCCTGATCAGGGAGCGCGGGTGGTTCGGCTACGCCGAGGCGCTCGACATCATGGACCCGATCCTGTCCGCTCTCGCGGCCGCGCACCAAGCCGGAATCGTGCACAGGGACGTCAAGCCGGAGAACGTGCTGATCACGGCGGACGGCGGGGTCAAGGTCGTGGACTTCGGGCTGGCCAGGGCGCAGGCCGCCGCCGGGAACACCCGGCAGGGGACGATCATCGGGACGGTCGCCTACATCGCGCCAGAACAGGTGACCGGCGGGGTCACCGATGTGCGCACCGACGTGTACGCGGCAGGCGTGCTGCTGTGGGAGATGCTCACCGGCCGGCAGCCGCATACCGGTGAATCGCCGCTCGCCGTGGCGTACAAGCACGTTAACTCCGACGTCCCGCCGGTCTCGAGTTTCGTCGCGGGCATCCCGCCCGCCGTTGACCGGCTGATCCGCTCCGCCACCAGCCGCGACCCACGGCTGCGGCCGACCGACGCGGGCGCGTTCCTGCAGGCCGTGCGGGCGCTACCCAACGGTGACGAGAGCGACGCGATCACTGGCGCCTGGGCAAGACCGATCACCGACTACTCGGGCGGGTATCCCGGGCAGCCGGGCACCGGCGCGTACGCCGGTCAGCCCGGCGCGTTCGGTGCGGGCGGTGCTGGCGGGGGGCACACGATGGTCGTCGCCGGGGGCTACCTGGCCGAGACCCCGCACGACGGCAGTCACGGCGGGTACCACGATGGGGGCGGCTACCACTCCGGCGAGCCGTTCCTGCAGCGCTGGCTGTTCAGCAGGCGCCTGGCACTCCTGGCCGTCGGGCTGGTCGCGCTGATAGTGCTGAGCGCCGGGGGCTGGTGGCTGATGTCGGGACGGTACACGCCATTGCCCACCGTGGACGGCATGTCCGAGGCGGCCGCGGCCCACGCGCTTGAAACCGACGGGTTCACCGTGCGGCTGGCCACGCCCGTTACCGATAACAGCGTGCCGAAGGGTGACGTGATCAGCACCTCGCCGTCCGGGCGCGCCGTGAAGGGCGCGACGATCGTCGTCACGGTCTCCAACGGCCCGCGGATGATCGTGATCCCGCCGGTGACCGGGCAGTCGCTGAGCGGTGCGATCGCGCTGCTGCGCAAGGACGGGTTCACGGTAAGCAGCACGCCGATGGACGTGGGCGCCAACGGCGTGGCCGTGGGGACCGTGAACGGCACGACCCCGGCCGCCGGAACGTCGTGGCCAGCCACTCGCGTCGTCTACGTGGACGTCGTCACCGGCATACCGCTGCCGAACCTGGTCGGCCAGAGCATCAACGCCATCCAGGGCTGGGCGGGGCAGAACAACGTCAAGCTCAACCCGGTGCCAGTGGCGAGCAACGAGCCGCAGGGCATCATCGTGGGCCAGTCCCCCGCACCCGGCTCCCCCGTCGCGCCGGGCGAGGCCATCACCGTGAAAGTCTCGAACGGGCCGCCGCAGGTCGCGATCCCTTCGGTGCAAGGCGAACGGTTCGGGGTGGCACAGCGGCAGCTCGAGCGGCTGGGCTTCCAGGTGCAGGGCGACCGGTTCGGCCCTGGGAACACGGTCTTCGGCACTAACCCGACCGGCTCGGCGCCGTCTGGCAGCATGATCACCGTGTACTACGGCGGGCTCTAGACTTCGCTTCCGTGTCTGCCCGTCCTGCGTCAGCTGCTGAGCCGCGTCCTGGGCCGCGTCCCGAGTCACGTCTCGCGCCGCGTCCCGGGCCCCGACCCGCGCCGCGTCCCGGGCCGATCGGGTCGCACGCGACCGTGACCGGCGGGCTCGGCGCCGGCGCGGTCGCCTATGCCGAGGCGGTCGGCGCGGAAGTCATCCAGGTCTTCGTCTCCAACCCCCGCGGGTGGGCTCGGGGGGACGGCGATCCCGGGCAGGACGCCGTGCTGCGGGATTCTCCGGTCCCGGTGTTCGTGCACGCGCCGTACTTGATCAACCTCGGTTCGGCCGACCCGGTGGTCGCCGGGAGGTCGGCGGAGGCGCTCGGCCACGCGCTGCGACGGGGCGGCGAGATCGGCGCCGTGGGGGTGGTGGTGCACACTGGTTCGGCAGTGGGGTGGGTGTCGGACGGCCGCTCTGACGGCCGCTCTGATGACCGCTCCGACGGCCGGTGCGACAACCCGAGGGAGTCCGCGCTGCGACAAGTGGCCGAACTCGTGCTCCCGCTGCTCGACAAGCTCGGCGACGACGATCCTGACCTGCTGCTCGAGCCGATGGCCGGGCAGGGGCAGATGCTCTGCGCCCACGCTCTTGACCTGGCCCCGTACCTCGATGCCCTACGGCGCCATCCGAAGGCCGGCGTGTGCCTGGACACCTGCCACCTGTTCGCCGCCGGACACGACCTGACCGCGCCCGGCGGCGTGCCCGCGGCCCTCGCTGACGTGGAGCGGGCGGCGGGACCAGGCCGGGTCCGGCTGGTGCACGCCAATGATTCCGTCCTCGGCTGCGGGTCGCGGCGGGATAGGCACGCGGCCATCGGCACCGGTGCCATCGGGACCGAGGCGTTCCGCGAACTGCTCGCGCACCCGTCGCTCGCCGGGGTTCCGTTCGTCGCCGAGACGCCGGGCGGAAAGGCCGCGCACGCCAGCGACATCGCCACGCTGAAAAAGCTGCGAGACGAGCTAACCGGAAACGCCTGACCGAGAGCGCCTGACCGAGAGCACCTGGCCGGGCACCGGTTGAACAAGCTTCAGGAGTCGCCCTGGCGTGCTGTATAGTGCGGTTCATGCGCACGCAGTTCTGGTTCTGGTTTGGCAGTCGGCTCGGGAAGCCGGTCGCCCGCCAGACGTTGCGCTGACGCAAGCGACCACCAGGAAAGCCCCGGGCCGGCAGGCCAGGGGCTTTTTTCATGAGCGCAAAACCAGCAGACCAATGGGCAGATCGGAGGCGGGTCAGATGGTAGTCGTAATGGCCACGGATGCGACCGAGGCAGACGCTGACAATGTGGTGAGCCTGGTGCGTGAGGCGGGTGGCGAAGCGTTCGTCAGCCGCAGCGTGTCCAGGACCATCATCGGGCTGAGCGGCGACATCGACACCTTCAGCACGCTGAACCTGCCCGCGCAGCCGGGAGTCTCGGACGTCGTCCGGATCTCTGTCCCGTACAAGCTGGTGAGCCGAGAACACCGCCGCGAGCGTTCTGTGATCAGGGTGGCGGGCGTGCCGATCGGGCCGGACACGCTCACCGTGATCGCTGGGCCGTGCGCGGTGGAGACACCCGAGCAGACCCTGCAGTCCGCGGTGATGGCGAAGGCCGCCGGCGCATCGCTGCTGCGCGGCGGCGCCTACAAGCCGAGGTCCTCTCCGTACGCGTTCCAGGGCCTTGGCGAAAAGGGCCTGCGGATTCTGGCCGATGTCAGGGAAGAGACCGGGCTGCCCATCGTGACCGAGGTCGTGGACCCGAGCGACGTCGAACTGGTCGCGCAATACGCCGACATGCTGCAGGTCGGGACCCGCAACATGCAGAACTTCCCGCTGCTTCAGGCCGTCGGCGGCGCGGGCAAGCCGGTCATGCTCAAGCGCGGGATGAGCGCCACGATCGAGGAGTGGCTGATGGCAGCCGAGTACATCGCGCAGCGCGGCAACCTCGACATCGTGCTGTGCGAGCGCGGCATCAGGACGTTCGAGAAGGCGACCCGCAACACACTCGACATCAGCGCCGTCCCGGTGGCGCAGCGCCTGTCACACCTGCCGGTGATCGTCGACCCGTCACATTCGGGCGGCCGCAGGGACCTCGTCCTGCCGCTGTCGCGGGCCGCCATCGCGGTCGGCGCCGACGGCATCATCGTCGATGTGCACCCGCACCCTGAGACCGCTCTGTGCGACGGACCGCAGGCGCTCATCGAATCCGACCTGCGGGAACTGGCGAGCGTCGCGCTGCACCTGTCGCCGCTGGTGGGCCGCACGCTGACCCCCGCACCGGCCGTAGCGCCCCGCCGCGCGCCCGCCCCCGCGCCGACCCCTTCGTCGCAGCCGACGCTGACCCCCGCGATGGCCTAGCCGACGACCTCCGCCGGCTACTCCGGCCGGTACTCCTGGGCGGCCGCGGCTAGCTGCTCGGCCAGTTCATCGGCTTCGAGGCGCCCTTCGATGCGGCGCAGGTCGCCGATCCGCGCCCGGGTCTCCACCCGGCGCGGGGTTAGCAGCGTGCAGCAGTCCTGGTCGGGCAGTTCGGAGATGTCGAGCGTGCGGATCCGCCGCGCCTCGGCCATGATCTCGGTCTTGTCCCAGCCGACCAGCGGCCGCAGGATCGGCAGGGTGACCGCGTCGTCGAGCGCGGTGATGTTCGGCAGCGTCTGGCTGGAGACCTGCCCGAGGGAGTCGCCGGTGATCAGCGCGGACCCGCCGAGGCGCCGGGCCAGCGACTCCGCGGTCTTGAGCATCAGCCGCCGCTGCGCCACTACCTGGAGCCGGTCGGCACCCGAGTTGGCCAGCGCCTGCTGTGCCTTCCCGAACGGCACCACGAACAACCGCGAGCCGCCCTGGAACCTGTCGAGCCCGCGAACCAGCGCGTAGGCCTTGTAGATCGATTCGGGACCGGTCAGCGGCATCCCGGAGAAATGCAGGAAGTAGCAGCGCAGCCCGCGCCGCATCATGCGGTACGCGGCCACCGGCGAGTCGATGCCGCCGGACATCAGCGCGACCGCCCGGCCGCTCATCCCGACCGGCAGCCCGCCCTG
>DATMKQ010000228.1:0-11257 GCA_035571275.1 Trebonia sp. | reverse complement strand
CGCTCGGCACGATCGCCGTGGTGGGCATCGCCGTAGCCGGCTCGCTGACCGTGCTGCCCGCGCTGCTGGCCTGGCTGGGGCCGAAGGCGGACGCCGGCCGGATCCCGTTCCTTGGCCGCAGGCGGGCCGCGGCCCGGCCGTCCCGGCTCTGGGCGGCGCTGGCCCGCCGGGTGGTCGCCAGGCCGCTAGCCTGGGGCGCCGTCGCGACGATCGCGCTTCTCGCGCTGGCCGCGCCCGCGCTCGGCCTGCGGCTCGGCGAGCCCGCCGTCGACGCGCCGAAGGGCGCATCGGTGATCACCACGATGGACGCCATCCAGCGGGCGTTCCCGCAGGCACCGGCGCCGGCCGAGGTCGTGGTGAGCGGGCAGGACGCCACCGGTCCCCAGGTCCTCGCCGCCGTCGGCGCGATCCGCGCCCAAGCGGCCGTCGGCGGACCGATCCATGAGCCGGTGACCGCGACCGAGCTCGGCGGCGGGCGCGTGCTGCTGGTCGACGTGCCGCTAGCCGGCACCGGAGCCAATTCGGCCTCGGATAACGCGCTGCTAACGCTGCGCGATCACATCCTGCCAAGCACGCTTGGCCAGGTGCCCGGGGTAACCTACGCGGTCACAGGGGATACCGCCGGGATGTACGACGACGTGCACCAACTGCACGCGAGTCTGCCCGCAGTGTTCGGCTTCGTGGCGGCGCTGGCGTTCGTGCTGCTGTTCATCGCGTTCCGGTCGGCTGTCATCCCGCTGGTGTCGATCCTGCTGAACCTGCTGTCCGTGGGAGCGGCCTACGGCCTGATCACGCTGATCTTCCAGGACGGCCGGCTGCAGGGGCTGCTCGGGTACACCTCCTTCGGCGGGATCATCTACTGGGTGCCGCTGATGATGTTCGTGTTCCTGTTCGGGATCAGCATGGACTACCACGTGTTTATCCTGAGCCGGATCCGCGAGCTGTGGGCGCGTGGTTCATCCCCGAAGGAGGCGGTCGTCGGGGGCATCTCCTCCAGCGCCGGGGTGGTCACCAGCGCCGCGCTGATCATGGTGGCGCTGTTCTCGATCTTCGTCACCATGCCGCTCGTGGACCTGAAGGTCCTGGGCCTCGGCACCGCCGTCGCGGTCCTCATCGACGCGACGATCGTCCGCGGCGTCCTGCTCCCGGCCGCCTTGTCCTTGCTAGGCGACCGAGCCTGGCGCCTGCGCCGCCCCCGCCCAGCGCCGCCCACCCCGTCCCACCCCATCCCCACCCCCACCGGCGCCACCCTGTAACGGCGCCGCCCTCCGACGGGCGCCCGACCCCGCCCGCCCGATCCGCGAGCACCCGTACCGCCCGCGCCCAAAGCGCCCGGTACGGGTGCCCGCGCGTCCCAACGGGAGTCTTCGCAGAGGAGGCGGCCACTTAACACGTCGGCTCTCGCCCCGGACGCCTCACATGTCCCAGTTACCAAGATCATCCGCCTAGGATAGGCGCAGTTTTCGATACTGCTGAGGGTTTGACCGGCTACAGCCGGTCAAACCCTCAGCAGTACGTTCTATCTTGATCTCAGCACAGGAGTGATAGCACGCCGACGCAAGACAAGCGGGCAGCGCTGTTACCAGCGGGGCTGAAGTTGCCCTGAGGGCCAGATGCGGCCGGGCGCTGAGTCGTCATTTCTCGACCGCGGCACCGATCAGGCCGAGCGGCGGGCAGCCGAGCTCCATCAGGGCCGAGTGGAACCGCTTCAGGGTGAACCCGGTACCCCAGGCGGCCCGCGCCTGATCGCGCAGCGCCATGATCTCCAGCTTGCCCCAGGTGTACCGGCCGTACGTCGGGTCGAACGTCGCGCGGCGCGCCTCGGAAAGCGCCGCCGACCCGGTGAGGTGGGTGTCGGCCTCGAACCGCCGTGCCGCCTCGGCGACCGTCATCCCCGCGGTGTGCACGCCCAGGGCGCAGGCCAGCCGCGTCACCCGGACCAGCGCCTCGAGCCAGACGCCGATCGCGAACCGGGGGTCGTCGGCGAGGAACCCTTCCTCCACGCATAGTTCCTCGGCGTAGTGCGCCCAGCCCTCGACGAACGCGCTGGAGGCCAGGTTCCTGCGCACCTGGCCAGGCGCCCGGCGCAGCGCCTGATGATGGGAGAAGTGCCCGGGCGCCACCTCGTGCACGGTGATGGCAGGCAGCGTGGTCGCGCTGAACACCTCGAGCCACTCCTCGATCTCGGCCTGCGGCCAGGTCGGGTCCGGCGGCGTGATGTAGTACCACGACGGCGCGTCGGGCTCGCCCGGCGCGTTGGTGGAGATCATCGCCATCGACCAGCGCCGTGACTCGGGCGCCTCGCCGACCAGGCATACCCCGTCGTGGTACGGCATCAGGTCTCGCTCGCGGGTGAAGTCGATCGCGCGCTGCGTCCAGTACGTGGCCGCCTCGATGACGCCGGCCCCGTCCGGATGGTCGCGCACCAGTTCGCGCGCCACGTCGAGCGCGGGCGTGCCCGGATCCACCTTGGCGGCGGATTCCGCGAGCCGCTCGGTCAGCCGGTCCCGCTCCGCGTCCGCCCGGAGCGCCAGCGCCCCTAGGTCGACCTCCAGCGCCTCGGCGGTGCCGAGCAGCGCGGCCAGCGCGGCCGGTCCCAGGGCCGCGTCCGGCGAGCCGGACGCGGCCGCCCCCTCGACGTGGGCGACCAGCCTCGCGTGCGCGGCCAGGGCCGCGTCCCTGGCTTGCGGCGAAGCGTCCGCGGGGACGCCGCCCGCCAGCCCGCGGATCCCGCCGAGCAGCGACTCCGCCACCGGCGCCGGCACCTGGTCGAGCACGGAAACCGCCGCGTCGATCACCCGCGGCCACGCCGCCAGGTGCTCCGCGCGGGCCGCCTCGCGCGCCTCGAGCGGCGCGTACTCCTTGTCGTAACAGGCCAGGTCAAGCTCGCTGAGGTGGATCAGCGGGTTGCGCCGGTGCAGTTCGAGGTCCCGGTAGACCACCCACTGCAGGGCCTCGAACGCGCGCAGGTGCGCCTCGTCGTGCGGATCGGCCTGCGCGTCGCCGTCCTGCCGGGCCTGCGCCAGCCCGGCCAGCCCGGCCGCCACGCCGGCCGCGGAAAGGTCCTGCGGAATGCCGTCGTACTCGTGCCGGCCTGCGTATTCGCGCACCTCCGCGACGTTCAGGTCACATATCGCCCGCACCCGGGCAGCAAGCTCGTCCATGCGACAGAACGCTACAGTGTGCAAGGACCTTCGGCACGGACGGAGCAGCGCATGGCGGACATCCCGCAGTTCACTACCAGGCCGGAGCTCGCTGGCACGTTCGGCATGGTGGCGTCCACGCACTGGCTCGCCTCGGCCGCGGGCATGGCGGTCCTGGAGAAGGGCGGCAACGCGTTCGACGCCGCGGCGGCCGCCGGTTTCGTGCTTCAGGTGGTCGAGCCGCACCTGTGCGGCCCGGGCGGCGAGGTGCCGGTGATCGGCTACGACGCGAGGCGCGGCGAGACGTTCGTGGTCTGCGGGCAGGGCACCGCCCCGGCGAAGGCCACCCCACAGGCCTACCGGGACCTCGGGCTCGACCTCGTGCCGGGCAGCGGGCTGCTCGCCGCGTGCGTGCCAGGGGCGTTCGGGGCGTGGCTCTTGCTGCTGCGCGAGTACGGGCGGCTGCCGCTGCGCGACGTGCTGGGGTACGCGATCGGCTACGCACAGGACGGGTACCCGCTCGTGCCCGCGATCAGCTGGGGCATCGCCAGCGTGGCCGGCCTGTTCCGCGAGCACTGGACGAGTTCGGCCGAGGTCTACCTGCCCGGCGGCGGCATCCCGGCGCCGGGCAGCAAGTTCGCCAACCCCGCGCTGGCCGCCACCTATCGCAGGATCCTCACCGAGGCCGAGGCGGCCGGCGGCGGCCGCGAGGCGCAGCTCGAGGCCGCCCGGCAGGCCTGGTACGAGGGGTTCGTCGCGGACGCGATCAGCAGGTTCGCGCAGACCGAGGTGATGGACGTCACGGGGGAGCGGCACCGCGGCCTGCTGACCGGGCAGGACATGAGCGGCTGGCACGCGCGCCTCGAGGAACCCGCCACTTACGACTACCAGGGGCTGACCGTCTGCAAGACGCGGCCATGGGGCCAGGGGCCGGTCTTCCTCCAGCAGCTTGCCCTGCTCAGCGGCTTCGACCTGGGCGAGCTTGAACCCGGCGGCGCCGAGTACATCCACACCGTGACCGAATGCGCCAAGCTCGCGTTCGCCGACCGCGAGGCCTGGTACGGCGACCCCGCCTTCACCGACGTACCGCTAGACGAACTGCTCTCACAGAACTACAACGACGAGCGCCGCAAGCTTGTCAACCACACCGCGTCAGCGGACCTGCGGCCAGGCCGGCCAGGCGACAGAGAACCGAAGCTGCCGGCATTCGCCACCGCAGCGTTCGGAGCGGAAAAAAACAGTAGTGGCAACGGCGTGCGGGGGAGCGGCGACCCCGGCCTTGACCCGGCCACCGGCGAGCCTTTGGGGCGCGCCACCCAAGCGCGAACACGCCGCGGTGACACGTGCCACCTCGACGTGGCCGACCGGTGGGGCAACGTTGTCACCGCCACGCCGAGCGGCGGCTGGCTGCAGTCCTCGCCGGTCATCCCGGATCTGGGCTTCTGCCTCGGCACCCGGGCGCAGATGTTCACGCTCACCCCGGGTCTGCCCGCCACGCTGGCGCCGGGCAAACGGCCGCGCACCACGCTGACGCCGACGCTGGCGTTGCGTGACGGGGAGCCGTACCTGGCGTTCGGCACGCCGGGCGGGGACCAGCAGGACCAGTGGACGCTCGGCTTCTTCCTCAGCCACGTGCACTTCGGGATGAACCTGCAGCAGGCGATCGACTTCCCGGCGTTCCACTCCCGGCACATGCCGTCCTCGTTCTACCCGCGCGAGTCGTACCCGAAGGTGCTGGACGTGGAAGACCGGGTGGGCGAGCCGACCATGCGGGAACTGCGCGACCGCGGGCACGAGGTCATCGCCCAGCCCCCATGGTCGCTGGGCCGGATCAGCGCGGTGGCGCTTCGCGGCGGGATGCTGTACGCCGCCGCCAACCCGCGCGGCATGCAGGGCTACGCGGTCGGCCGGTAACGACCCGACCGCGAGCCGTGGCCCATGACAACTGTCATGGGCGAATTCTGCTGGATCGCACTACCGGCCGCGCCCGGCGGCTGGTGGTATATGGGGGACGCATGTCGCAGCCACACACACCTACATAAAGGATCATTGATGAGCCACACCGGAACGGGGCCGGTCGTCTCGTTCGAAAACGTAAGCAAGCACTACGGGAGCCTGAGGGCGGTCGACGGACTCAGCCTCGACCTGCGCGCGGGGGAGACCGTCGCCCTGCTCGGCCCGAACGGGGCCGGCAAATCCACCTCACTCGACATGCTGCTCGCGCTCCGCAAGCCCACATCGGGGAAGATCCGGATGTTCGGCAGCGACCCCTACCACGCGGTGAAATCCGGGCGGGTAGGCGCGATGCTGCAATCGGGCGGGCTGATGCCCGAGGTAACCGTGCTCGAGCTGGTGACGCTCGTGGCCGGGCTGCAGCCGCGGCCCGTGCCGATCGCCACCACGATGCGCCGCGCGGGCATCGAGTCGATCGCCGACCAGCGGGTCGACCGGCTGTCCGGCGGTCAGACGCAGCGGGTCAGGTTCGCCCTGGCGATCGCCGGCGAATGCGACCTGGTCGTGCTGGACGAGCCGACCACGGCGATGGACGTGGAGACCAGGCGGCGGTTCTGGGCGAGCATGAAGGAAGAGGTGGCGGAGGGCAAGACGCTGCTGTTCGCCACCCACTACCTGGAAGAGGCCGACCAGGCGGCGGACCGGATCCTGGTGATCAACCGGGGCCGGCTGCTGGCGGACGGCACCCCGGCGGAGATCAAGGCGCGCGCCGGGGCCAAGCACATGAGCTTCCGGCTCGACAACGTGAACGAGCCGTTCCTGCTCGCGCTGCCCGGCATCGTCAGCGTGGACATGCGCGGCGACGTGGTGCAGATCCAGTCGTCCGACTCGGACGCCACGCTGTACGCGCTGATCGACGCCGGGTATCGGCCGCGCGAGCTCGAGGTCGGCAGCCTGGGTCTGGAGCAGGCGTTCCTCGCCATCACCGCCGAAGACGACCGCGCCAGCGACCCCGTCCCCACGAGCGTCCAGCCACAGGAGGCGTGACAGACATGAACGGCACAATGCTGCTGGCGCGGACCGAGATCATCCGGCTGCGCCGCAACCGGCGCTACATGATGACCACGCTGGCGATCCCGATCGTGCTCTACCTGGCGATCGGCAAGAGCACCAAGACCACCGTCTACGGTGTCGACTTCGCCGCCTACTACATGATCGCCATGGCGACGTTCGGCTCGTTCAGCGGCGCGCTGATGGGCAACGCGATCCGCATCTCGCAGGAGCGCAAGGATGGCTGGATCCGCCAGCTCCGGCTCACCCCGCTGCCGCCGAACTCCTACGTGATCGGCAAGCTCGCCGCAGCGATGGCGATCACGGTGCCGTCGGTCATCATCGTGCTGCTGCTCGGCCGGTTCTACGGCGGCGTGCACCTGCCGGCCGGGGAGTGGATCGCGATCGCGGCCGTCGTCTGGCTCGGCGCGATACTTTTCACGGCGCTCGCCGTGGCCATCGGCTACCGCTACCAGCCCGACCAGGCGCAGCCGATCGCGATGCTTGTCTACTTCCTGTTCCTCATCCTCGGGGGGATCTTCTTCCCACTGGGCGGGGTGCTGAAGAGCATCGCCGCGTGGACGCCCACTGGCGAGGCGATCAAGATAGCCACCGACGTCGTGGCGGGCGTCTCGGTATCGGCCTGGCTGGTCGTCGGCATGATCGCGTGGCTGGCGATCTTCAGCGGCCTGGCCTGGCTGTCCGTGCGGGCCACGGCGGAGACGGTCTGAAAGAAGCACGGTCATGCCCGATCCCCTGACCAACAAGCGCTTCGGCCCTGCTGACAGCAGCAGGGCCGCGCGTGTCCTTGGCACGCTGTTCACCGCGGTTTGGCTCCTTTACCTGATCCAGCCGGTCGCCGGCCTGTTCGAGCACCACCACAGCGCGCTGTATATCGGCGGCGGGCTCGGGATCGTCGTGGTGTTCTGCGCCGTTTACCTGATCTACGTGCCGAGCTGGCCGCATCCCCCGGAACGCGCGCTGGCCGGGCTCGGTGTGATGGCCGCGCTGGCCGTGGCGGGCTGCGCGATCTACGGCGGCAGCGGGGCCAGCACGCTGTGGATCTTCGTGTCCTCCGCGGCCGGCCTGCTCGTTCCTGACCGCCGCTGGGCGGTTCGGGCCGTCATCGGGTGCGGCGTGTGCTACCTGATCTTCTCCCTGACCGGGCACGTCGACCGGACCGACTTCTTGCTCAACCTGCTGCCGACCGTCGTGGTCGGCCTAGCCATGGTCGGCCTGCGCAGGCAGGTCTCGCTGATGAACGAACTGCGCCAGGCGCGTGAAGAGGTCGCCGGGCTCGCGGCGAACGAGGAGCGGCTGCGGCTGGCCCGCGACATGCACGACCTGACCGGGCAGTCGCTGTCGATGATCACCCTCAAGTCCGAGCTCGCCGCCCGGCTGCTGACACGGCTGCCGCCAAGTCAGGAAAAAGACCGGGTGCGCGACGAGGTCGAGCAGGTCGCCGCCGTCAGCAGGCAGACCTTGCACGACATCAGAGAGGCCATCAGCGGCTACCGGCGCCCGACGCTGGCGGTCGAGATCATCACAGGGCGCACCGCGCTCGAGGCGGCGGGGATCACGCCGCACGACGACGCTGAGCTCACGCTGCTGTCCGGCACCTTCGACGCGGTCGCGGAGGCGGCGCTTGCCTGGTGCCTGCGCGAGGCGGTCACCAACGTGGTCCGCCACTCTGGCTCGAGGAACTGTTACATCAGCCTCGCCCGCAAACCGGGCGCACAGTCACTGGTCGTCCGGGACGACGGCCACGGCTGCGCCTGTCCCAGCCCCAGTGGGACCGGGCTGCGCGGCATGACCGAGCGGCTGACCGCGGTCGGCGGCGACCTGGAGATCGGGCCAGGAACAACCGGCGGCGGGTTCTGCCTCAAGGCGACCGTACCCGTGACAAGCAGCGCTACCGTGGCGAGGTGATCAGGGTACTGCTCGCCGAGGACCAAGCGATGATCCGCGAGGCCCTCGCCGCGCTGCTGTCGTTCGAGGACGACATTGAGGTGGTGGCGCAGGTGGGCCGCGGCGACGAGGTGGTCAAGGCCGCGCTGGCCGCCAGCCCCGATGTCGCGCTGCTTGACATCGAGATGCCCGGCATGGACGGCCTGGCCGCCGCGGCGGCGCTGCGGCAGACCAGCCCGGACACCAAGATCGTCATCCTCACCACGTTCGGTCGTCCCGGTTACCTCCGGCGCGCGATGGAGTCCGGGGTGTCCGCGTTCATCGTGAAGGACTCGCCCGCGGACAAGCTCGCGCAGACGATCCGCCAGGTCAGGGACGGTCAGAAGGTCATCGACCCGGACCTCGCGGCCGCCGCGCTGAGCGAGGGCGCCAGCCCGCTCACCCCCCGCGAGCGGGACGTGCTGGCGGCCAGCCGCGATGGCGCCGCGATCGCCGAGATCGCCGCCGCGCTCTACCTGTCAGAAGGCACGGTTCGTAACTACCTGTCCGCCTGCATCCAGAAGACCGGCGCCCGCAACCGCACCGAGGCGTTGCGCTTGGCGGAGGAACGAGGCTGGCTGTGAGCTGGCGCTGGGCCTTCAGCCAGTCCCCATAGGATGATCCGCGTGACATCACCCGGTTACCTCCGTTTCCCGCATATTCACGGTGATCTCCTCGCGTTCGTCGCCGAAGACGATGTCTGGCTCGCCCCCGCCGCCGGCGGCCGTGCGTGGCGGCTGACGTCCAACGGCGGCCAGGCGAGCCATCCGCGGTTCTCGCCGGATGGCACGGCGATCGCCTGGACAGGCTCGCGGGACGGCGGACCCGAGGTCTACACCGCCGCCACCGATGGCGGCGCCGCGACGCGTCGCACGTACTGGGGCGACCCGCGCACGCGGTCGGTCGGCTGGACCAGGGACGGGGAGGTCCTCGCGGTCTCCGCCGCGGGTCAGCCGGGCAACCAGCACAGCTGGGCCTACGCGGTGCCACTCGACGCGCCCCCGCGCCGGCTGCCGTTCGGCCAGGTCAACGACCTCGCCATCGGCGAGACAGCCACGGCGCTGCTGACCGGGCGGATGGCGGGTGAGCCCGCCTTCTGGAAGCGCTACCGGGGCGGGACGGCGGGCCGGCTGTGGGTCGCCAGCGGGGAAGACCCGCTCTTCACGCGGGTCCTCAGTCACCTGGACGGGCAGTTCGCCGCCCCGATGCTGCTCGGTGACCGGCTTGTCTTCTTCGCCGACCACGAGGGCACCGGCAACATCTACTCGTGCGCGATTGACGGCACTGGCCTGCGCCGCCACACCGACCATGACGGCTTCTACGCCCGCAACCC
The DNA here is from genome assembly GCA_035571275.1 of Trebonia sp. GTDB lineage: Bacteria > Actinomycetota > Actinomycetes > Streptosporangiales > Streptosporangiaceae > Trebonia. The sequence goes on along the minus strand of DATMKQ010000228.1, from coordinate 1,831 downwards.
GGCCACGGACGGCACGCGGATCGTCTACCACGTGGCCGGTGACATCTGGATCCTGGACAGCCTCGACAGCGAGGCGCCGCGCAAGCTGGACGTCGAGCTCAGCTCGCCGTCGGCGGTCCGCGCCCCGAAGCTGATCACCGCGGCCGACAACCTGAGCGACCTGGACTGCGACGAGACCGGCCAGGCGAGCGTCGTCACGGTCCGCGGCACCGTGCACTGGCTGACGCACGCCGACGGGCCGGCGCGCGCCCTGTCCGTGGACGCCGCCGCCCATGCCCGGTTGCCCTGCATCCTCGGCACGACGGGGAAGGTCGTCTGGGTGACCGACGCCGACGGCGCCGACGGGCTGGAGATAGCGGTCGTGTCAGGGGAGCAGCGGGGACCCGTTCGGATCGCCGGGGGTGAACTGGGCGACGTCGCCAGGCTGGCACCTTCCCCTGACGGGGCTACGGTGGCGGCCGGATCGCACGACGGCAGGCTGCTGCTCGTCGACGTCGAGTCCGGGCAGGTCACCGAACTGGCGGCGGGCGACGACGGCGACCTCTTCGACATGTCCTGGTCGCCGGACTCGGCGTGGCTGGCCTGGTCGCAGCCGGGGCCGCGGCCGCTGAGCCGGATCAAGATGGCCCGGGTCGCCGACCACTTCACGGTCGACGTCACCGACGGGCGGTTCGCCGACAGCGACCCGGCGTTCACCGCTGACGGCCTGTACCTGGCGTTCCTGTCCCGGCGCACGTTCGACCCGATCTACGACGCGCATTCGTTCGACCTGTCGTTCCCGTTCGGCAGCCGGCCGTACCTGGTCCCGCTCGCGGCGGACACGCTGTCCCCGTTCGGTCCGCGGCCAGGCGGACGGCCGGCGAACGGCGGAGATAATTCCAAAGATTCGTCTTCAGAACGAACCGCGGTTACCGTCGACACCGACGGCATCGCCTCCCGTGTGGTCAGCGTCCCGGTGGACGAGGCGCGGTACTACGGCCTGGCCGCTGTCAAGGGCGGCCTGATCTGGCTGCGCTCGCGGCTGTCAGGGATTCTCGGCGAGGGCACGGCCGACCTGGACGAGGACCGCCCGCGGCCCGCGCTCGAGCGCTTCGACCTGCGCAAGCGCGAGGTGACCACGCTGGCCGGCGAGGTCAACTGGTACGCGGTCAGCGGCGACGGCTCACGTCTGGTGCTGCGGGACGGTTCTGAGCTGCGGGTCGTTCCCGCGGACCGCAAGGCCGACAACGGCTCATCGGACGACGTCATACCGGTCGACCTGTCGCGAGCGCGGTTCCTCGCCGACCCGGCCGCGCTGTGGGCGCACGCCTACGCCGACGCCGGCCGCTTGGTGCGCCGGGACTTCTGGACCCCGGGGATGTCGGACGTGGACTGGGACGGGATCCTCGACAGCTACCGGTTCCTGCTGTCCCGGATCGGCACGTCGGCCGAGTTCGCCGACCTGCTCTGGGAGGTGTTCGCGGAACTAGGCACCTCGCACGCGTATGTCTACCCATCCGGGGCCTTCGCGACCCGGTCGTCCGCGGCACGCGACGGCGCCGCGGCGCTGCTGGGCGCCGACGTGGCCCGTTCCCCTGACGGTCAGTGGCTGGTGGAGCGGGTGCTGCCAGGCGAGTCCTCCGACCCCCGGGCCCGCTCCCCGCTCGCGGCGCCGGGCGTAGCCGTCCGCCCCGGCGACGAGATCCTCGAGGTAGACGGCCGCCCCGTCGACCCAGTCCACGGCCCGTGGCCCCTGCTGGCCGGCACCGCCGGCAAACCGGTAGAACTAACAATCCGCCCAGCCCCCGACCCCGCCCCCGCGGACCCGGACCCGGACCCCGCCTCCGCCCCC
>DATMKQ010000227.1:0-12716 GCA_035571275.1 Trebonia sp. | reverse complement strand
GCCTCCGGGCGGCCGCGCAAGCCCGAACTCTTCGCTGCCGTTGGCGCGCTCCTTGGCGCCGGTACCGGCTCTTGAATTTCCCATCAAATCAGACGACAATAGCTCCGGATCTGGGGTGGAATGTGACAGCACCGCTGGAGGTGAATAGCATCTGGTACGTGTCTTCCAGGAACATGCTGCTCACCAAGCGGCGTGCTGTCGATTTCTGCCGGGTGGCGACCGCGATGTGTCCGCGTTCGCTTCCTGTCTCGGCACACAGCGCAGCCTGACGGCGCGCTACGAGCGCGGCAGGCCGAGAAAGGACCATCTCACCTGCATCTGGGAGCATGATCATGGCTATTGACGCACGCGGACCGCGCTTCGGCGCGGTGATTACCTCGGTGGTGCTCGCCGTTGTCCTGGTCACCGCCGGCGCTTCGCATCTCGCCGCCGGCTGGCTTCTTCTCGCCCAGACGCTGGTTTTCGCGGTAGGAGCGCTGGCAGGCCTGCGCTACGCCCCCTACGGGCTGATCTACCGCCACCTGGTCCGGCCACGGCTCGGGCCAGCCGCCAAGACAGAGCCCGAAGCGCCGCCCCGCTTCGCTCAGGGCGTCGGCATGGTGTTCGCTGGAATCGGCACGATCGGCTTCGCGGCCGGCGTGCCGGTGATAGGGATCGTCTTCGCCGCGTTCGCTCTCGCCGCGGCGTTCCTGAACGCCGCCTTCGACTACTGCCTTGGTTGCCAGATGTACCTACTCATCCAAAGAATCCGGCCAGCCGACTGAGGCGGGCCGCACAAGGAGGTTTCTCAACCATGAGCCGTTCCGACGTCCTAGTCGACGCCGACTGGGTCGAGGCCCGCATTGGCGCCCCCGGCGTCGTCATCGTCGAGGTAGACGAAGACACCAGCGCCTACGACAAGGGTCATATCCCGAGCGCGATCAAAATCGACTGGAAGAAGGACCTGCAGGACCCGGTCCGCCGCGACTTCGTGGACAAGGTGGGCTTCGAGACGCTGCTGTCCGAGCGGGGCATCTCCAACGACGACACCGTCGTGCTCTACGGCGGCAACAACAACTGGTTCGCCGCGTACGCGTACTGGTACTTCAAGCTGTACGGTCACCAGAACGTGCTGCTGCTCGACGGCGGGCGCAAGAAGTGGGAGCTCGACTCGCGCGAGCTGTCCACGGACGTCCCGTCCCGCGCGAAGACCAGCTACACCGCCGCCGAGCAGGATGCCGCGCTGCGCGCCAAGCGCGACGAGGTGATCGACGCGATCGGCAAGCGGAACCTCGTGGACGTGCGTTCCCCCGACGAGTTCGCCGGGCGGCTGCTCGCCCCGGCGCACCTGCCCCAGGAGCAGGCGCAGCGCGGCGGGCACATCCCGACCGCGAAGAACGTCCCGTGGTCCAAGGCCGCGAACGAGGACGGCACGTTCAAGTCCGAGGCGGACCTCACCTCCCTGTACAAGGAGGAAGCCGGCATCGACTTCGGCAAGGACACGATCGCGTACTGCCGGATCGGTGAGCGCTCCGCGCACACCTGGTTCGTGCTGCACGAGATCCTCGGCCTGCCGAACGTGAAGAACTACGACGGCTCGTGGACCGAATACGGCTCGCTGGTGGGCGTGCCGATCGAACTGGGTGAGGGCAAGTGAGCAACGACAGCTGTGGCGCGCCGGCCGGCGGCGTCACGATTACCAAGGACAAGGCGGGCAAGGAGGCGATCGTCGAGGGCCACGTGGTCAGCGGCGGCGCCCCGGTCAGCACGGGCTACGCCCGGCTGCTCGGTACCGGTGACGAGTTTGTCGCCGAGGTGCCGCTCGGCGAGGACGGCGGCTTCCGGTTCTTCGCCGCGCCGGGCGACTGGACGCTCCGCGTGCTCGCGCCGGGCGGCGTGCGCCTCGAGCAGTCCGTTTCCGCTGACATCGGCCACATCACCAAGGTCGAGTTCGCGGTCTAGTCGGTGAACATGTAACGGCCTCCGGCGGAATTCTCGCCGGAGGCCGTTAGGCTTTTTTCATGACCGAGCACCGCCAGGAGTTCGAGAACGAGCTTGAGGACATCGAGGCCAAGGTCATCGAGCTCTTCGCGATGGTCGCCGAGGACCTCCCCGGGGCCACCGACGCGCTGCTGAACGGCGATGACGAGGTGTTCGTCACGCTGGCCGAGCGCGACCAGGCCATCGACGCGCTGTACGTCGAGATCGAGGAGCTCGTCAACCGGGAGATCGTGCTGCAGTCGCCGGTGGCGTCCGACCTGCGGTTCCTGCTGTCGGTGCTGCGCATCGTGCCAGAGCTCGAGCGCTCGCACGATCTGGTGGTGCAGATCGCCGCGCGGGCCACGCACAGCCTCGGTGACGACCTGTCCCCGCGCATCCGGGCGCTGGTCGAGCGGATGGGCGACCTGGCCTCCGGCATGTGGCGGCAGGCCGCGGATTCCTGGTACCAGCGGGACCGGGCCGCCGCGATCGCCCTCGCCGATCGGGACGAGGGGATGGACGAACTGCACGCGAGCCTGATCGCCGAGCTCGCCTCCGGGGCGACGTCGCTGCCCGTCGCGATGGAGATGGCCCTGGTAGCACGGAACTACGAGCGGCTCGGCGCGCACGCCGTGAACATCGCCCGTCGCGTGATCTACCTAGCAGGCTCGGCCGGCCTGGGGCAGGGCGAGTAGACGGCTTGCGCTTACCCCATCCGGCCGGTCACGTAAGCCTGGGTGCGGCTGTCGTGCGGGTCCTCGAAGATCTGCTGGGTGAGGCCGTATTCGACCAGAACGCCGGTTCTCGTGTCGTTCTTGCTGTCGGTCAGGACGGAGAAGAACGCGGTGCGGTCGCTGACCCGGGTGGCCTGCTGCATGTTGTGCGTCACGATGACGATCGTGTAGTTCCGCTTCAGCTCGCGGATCAGGTCCTCGATCGCGAGCGTCGCGATGGGGTCGAGCGCCGAGGCCGGCTCGTCCATCAGCACCACGTCCGGCTCGACCGCGATGGTCCGCGCGATGCAGAGCCGCTGCGCCTGGCCGCCTGAGAGGGCGAGCCCGGACTGCTTGAGCCGGTTCTTCACCTCGTCCCACAGCGCCGCGGCGCGCAGCGACCGCTCGACGATCTCATCGAGCTTTGCCTTGTTCCGCTGGCCGCTGATCCGCGGGCCGTACGCGACGTTGTCGTAGATCGACTTGGGGAACGGGTTCGGCTTCTGGAAGACCATGCCGATCCGGCGGCGGACCGCGGCTGGGGAGACGGCCTTGTCGTACAGCGGGGTACCGCGGTAGTACATCTCACCGTCCACCCGGGCACCGGGCACGAGGTCGTTCATCCGGTTGAGCGAGCGGAGCACGGTGGACTTGCCGCTGCCCGAGGAACCGATGAGCGCGGTGACCTCGTTCTCGTAGATCGGCAAGGAGACGTCCGTGACCGCCTTGAAGGCCCCGTAGTAGATCGAGACGTTCCGCACGTCGAAGATCATCGAAGCGGGAGTGTCCTGGCGGGCGGGTGCCTTGGCGGTGGTCTCAAGTTTCGGCAGGCGGGTGGTGGTGATTTCCTGCTCAGGTTGTTCCATCATCAATCATCCCTCTACCGAGAGTACCTGGTGAAACGTGCGGTGGTAAGACGGGCCGCGATCATGAGGATGAACGCGATCGCGATCAGCGTCAGGGCAGATCCCCAGGCACGGTCCTGCGCGCCGACGTAGGGCTGCGTCGCGTTCACGAAGATCTGCGTCGAGAGCGCGGTGTTCGCGCCGCTGAACACGTTCGCGTTGGTGGACTCCACCGTGAGGATCGTGAACAGCAACGGTGCCGTCTCACCCGCCGCGCGCGCGACGGCGAGCAGCGCCCCGCTGACGATGCCGCCGATCGCGGCCGGCAGCACCACGGTGAGCGTCACCCGGGACTTGGTGGCGCCGAGCGCGTAGCTCGCCTCCCGCAACTCGTTCGGTACCAGCCGGAGCATCTCGTAAGCCGACCGGATCACGATCGGCAGCATCAGGCAGGCCAGCGCGAACGCTCCGGCCAGCCCCGAGTAGCCGTAATGCAGCACCCAGATCGTGAAGATGAACAGGCCCATCACGATGGACGGGACACCGGTCATCACGTCGGCCAGGAAGGAGATGAACGCGGCCAGCGGGTTGTTGGTGCCGTACTCGCTGATGTAGATGGCGCCGAGTATGCCCAGCGGGATGGCGATGACCGAAGCCAGGCCGGTGATCACGAGCGTGCCGACGACCGCGGCGCCCATGCCGCCGATACTCGCGGGCAGGATGTTCGGCGGGATCGTGCCGTTGGTCAGGAACTGCCAGCTGATCGTCGAAGCGCCCTTGGCGATCACCGTGACGAGGACGAAGCCGAGCGGGACGAGCATGCAGAGGAACGCGAACCACATGCCGCCGGTCACGATCTGGTTCTTGGCGCGTCGCCAGCCGCTCGGCTCGCGCAGGTCAACGCTCTGCTGGGTGGTGACGGCCATCAGGCGGTCCCCCTCATCCGCCGCGCGTTCCGCTCGACGACCGCGCGGGCGACTAGGTTGACGATGATCGTAAGCAGGAACAGCAGTACGCCCATGCCGATGAGCGCCGCGCGGAAGACCCCCGAGGACTCGCCGAACTGGTTCGCGATGACCGAGGGCATGGAGTAGCCGGGGGTGAACAGGTGCGACGTGATCGTCGGTGAGGAGCCGATGACCAGCGCCGCCGCGATCGTCTCGCCCATGGCCCGGCCGAGGCCGAGCAGCGTGGCCCCTACGATGCCGGTCTGGCTGTGCGGCCAGACGGAGCCGCGGATCATCTCCCACCGGGTAGCGCCGAGCGCGTACGCGCCCTCTTTGTCGGTGGCCGGAACCGTCGCGATCACCTCACGTGACAGGGAGGTCACGATCGGGGTGATCATGATCGCCAGGATGAGGCCGCAGGTGAAGAACGAGGCGCCGCTGACGTAGTTGCCGTTCAGGAACCCGAACAGGTTGCCGAGAATCCAGATGCCGTTGACCGCCGAGGCGATGTGCGCGTAGATGGTCTGCAGCCATGGCACGAGGATGAGGAAACCCCACAGGCCCCAGACCACCGAAGGAACAACGGCGAGCAGGTCGATCACGTATACGATCGGCTGTGCCACGCGGCGCGGCACAACCTCGGTGAGGAGCAGGGCGACGCCCACGCTGACCGGGAACGAGATCGCGATGGCGATTATCGACGTGATGACGGTGCCGTACACGAAGGCCATCGCGCCCAACTTGCCGTGCGCCGGATCCCAGTCGGTGGAGAAGACCCCCGACCACCCCTCCGAGGAGAACCACGAGGTGGACTGCTGGGTCATGGTGACCGCGATCAGCACCAGGATGACGAGCACCACCAAGCCGGCGGCAAGCGCGAGCAGCGCGAAGGCGCGGTCTCCCAGCGGCCTTCGGAGCGACAGGCCGCGGACGGGCCCGGCCGGAATGGCTGGGCCCGTCTTAACGGTCGTGCTCATGAGGACAGGCCAGTTATAGAGAGCGGAGCCTGTGTCATGGAGTTATTCCTTTACCCGGTGATCTGGCTCAGCTGTGCCACGGCCTTCTGGTCCAGGCCCGACGGTAGCGGAGCGTAGTACAGAGCGGGAAGGAGCTTCTGTCCGGCCCCGAGCAGATAGCCGAGGTAGGCCTTGAGGATCGTCGCGTCGTTGGCGTTCGGCTGCTTAGCGTACACAAGGTCCCACGACTGGTAAGTGACCGGGTACGCGGCGGCGTTGCTGCTGGCCCAGGCCGCCTCGAACGTGAGGTTCGACGCGATCGTGGCGTCCGCCGCGTCCGTGGAGGCCGCGGCCGCGGTCGGGGCGACGAAGTCGCCGGCCTTGTTCTGCACCTCCGCGCTCTTCAAGCCGGAGGCCACCGCGTCGGTGTAGTCGACGTAGCCGATAGCGCCGGAGGTCGACTTGACGATCGAGGCCACGCCGCCGTTCTGGGCGCCGGCCCGGGCGGTGGACGGCCACTTGATGGTGGAGGAGCTGCCGAGCGTCCAGACGCTGGGCGCGGCGTTCTGCAGGAACAGCGTGAAGTTCTGCGTGGTGCCGGAGGAGTCGGAGCGGACGGCGGTGGTGATCGCCGTCGACGGCAGGGTGACGCCGGGGTTGAGGGCCGTGATCGCCGGGTCATTCCACGTCGTGATCTGGCCCTGGAAGATCTTGGCGATAACCGTCGGGGACAGCTTCAGGGTGGCGATGCCGGGCAGGTTGTAGGCCAGGCTGATCGGGCCGATAACCACCGGGAAGTACAGCACCGTCTTGCCCTTGAAGGTCGACAGGTCGGACGACGGGATGGGGGAGTCGGAGCCGGCCATCAGGACCGTGCCCGCGGCGAGGTTGGACCGGCCGGTGCCCGACCCGACGCTCGCGTAGTTGACCGTGATGCCGGAGTCGACCGACTTGAAGGCCGAGATGGCGGCCTGCTGGAAAGTGTTCTGGAACGAGGATCCGCTCGCGTTGATCGTGCCGCTCGCCGACGAGGACGACGGGGACGACGAGGAACATGCGGCCAGCGCCACAGCTGCGGCGACGACGCCGCCGACCGCCACGACGTGCTTTCTGCCTCGGAACTGCATCAGAAAATTCTCCTTGTAGAATGAGCGCTTTTACCGCTCGTAATTACCGGCGTGGGCATCGGATGCGCCCGCAAACCCTGGCAACCTGTACATTCCTAGGTGACCAAAGTAGCTGCGGACGAACATCGAGTGGACCTGAGGCGTCCGTGAGGTTAACATCTGGTTAACGGGGTGTCTTTATCTGATCCTGACCGAATTGACCGGATTGGTTTCCGACCTTGCCCAGAGAATGGCTTCCATTCGCGAGTTAACGAACTTTTCACGATCCATTCGCGGAGATTTGTTATTTCGTTTCCTGGGCGGACGTCGGATACTAAATCGGAGATTGCCGAGCGTAGAGGCCTTACGGGTGAAGAATGCCCGCTCGATCCCGGCCCGGCGAGCGGGGCGAGGCGACGATCACCGCCGCGCGCGAACCACCACGCGCCAACCGTCGCGCCCGCCGGTTCGAATGCATGATTTTACCTACATGACGTTTAGAAGATTCCTGTTATTTAATTGCAATTCAGCTGGAGTTTACCTCTGCTGATTATCAATGAGGCGAACGGCGGGGCGGGCCTAGCCATATGTCCTACTTGGGCGGGAATGCTGGGCGTTTGGGTACGAGCCGGGCAATCCGCACTCTTATCGCTGCGGTGGCAGGCCACCGCTAAGCAGGCTGGAGGCATGTCAGGCATGTGGGAAGCAGAGCCAGCCGGGCGAGGCGGTGGCGGTACCGGGGCACCCGCGCGCGGTTACGGGCTGGCGATCCTCCCGCAGGGCGGATGACGGCCGGCTCCGGGGGACGCTACGGTCAGGAGCCGTCGCCAGGGGGCGGCCCCGCGCCTGATGAGACGGGTACCGCCGCTGGCCTGGCGGGAGCGCAACCAGGCCATGGCGCCGGCGATCACCCCGCAAGCACGCCGCGTCAGCAGGGCCAGCAGGGCCAGCAGGGCCAGCGCAAGCTAGTCGCCGTCGAGTCAGACGTCCCCCTTCAGCGGGCTCCGGGTGGTGTGCTCGCCGACCGGATGGCAGCCGCGCTCGTGCACCGCGAGCCGGGCTGGCAGTTGCCTAGGCGCAGCGCGCTCGCCCGCAGGTACAACGTCAGCATGGCCGAGATCGACGTGGCCATCGGCGAGCTGGCCCGCCGCGCACTGATCCGGAGGCTCCCCGACGGGCAGCTTTACCGCGCCAGTCCCGCCGAGTACCTGATCCCGGTGGAAGGGGTGGGCGGGCTCAGCACCCGGCTTGACCCGATGGGCGCCGAGATCACCTGCCAGACACGGCATGTGTCGCAGCGCGAGGCGCCGCAGGACGTGGCATGGACGCTCGGCGTCGGCGGCGAGACCCATGTGCGGATCATCCGCTGTGTCTGGGCGGTCGACGCGGAGCCCGCCGCCGTCTCGACGACCTACGTCCCCGGGGAGGTGGCGGGCCCGCTCGGCGACCCGGCGGCCGACGACGTCGATACCTTCCAGGCGGTCTTGCGCATGCCCCTTGGCGCGCGCCCGGGTGTCGCGCCCGTGACCGCGCGGGCCGTCGACCTTGAACTCGCGCCACCACAGCCGTCGGTCGCCCGCAGCCTGCGGCTGCTTCCCGGCCAGCCGGCCTACGCGGTGACCATCAGGTTCGACGACAGCGAGACGGGAAAGCCGGCCGGGCTGACCACCATCGCCCTGAAGCCAGACCAGTTCCGCGTTGTCATCCACGCGGGCGACGCGCTGCCCGGCGGCCCGCATATCGCGGAGTAGCCGCCGGGCAGGCACCGGTCCTTCGCTACGACGTGATCTTGCTGATTTGCGCGACGGCCTTCGCGGCGATGCTTGAGGGCAGCGGCGCGTAGTAAAGCGTGGGCAGCAACTGCTGTCCGGCACCCAGCAGGTAGCCGAGGTAGGCCTTGAGCATGGCCGCGTCGTTGGCGTTGGGCTGCTTCTCGTACACCAGGACCCAGCTCTGGTACGTGATCGGGTAGGCGGCCGCGCCGCTCGCCCAGACCGCGGCGAAGGTCAGGTTAGACGCGACGGTGACCCCGTCGCCCGCCACGGACGCGGCGGACACCGAGGGCGCCACATAAGCGCCGTCCTTGTTCTGCACCTCGGCCATGGACAGCCCGGAGGCCTTCGCGTCCGTGTAGTCCACATAGCCGATGGCGCCAGACGTGGACTTGATGACCGATGCGACTCCGCCGTTCCCGCTGGCCGCGCGCGCGGTCGACGGCCACTTGATCGTCGAACTGCTGCCGAGCGTCCACGCGGACCCCACGGCGTCCTCCAGGAACAGCGTGAAGTTCTGCGTCGTGCCCGAGGAGTCCGAGCGGACCGCGGTGGTGATCGCCGTGGACGGCAGGGATACGCCGGAGTTGAGGTCCTTGATAGCCGGGTCATTCCAGGTCTTGATCGTGCCCTGGAAGATCTCGGCGACGACCTTCGGTGTCAGCTTGAGGTTGCTGACGCCGGACAGGTTGTAGGCCAGGGCGATCGGGCCCATCAGGACCGGGAAGTACAGAACGGTCTTGCCGTTGAAGTCGGCCTGCTCGGAGGACGGGATGGGCGAGTCGGAGCCGGCGAAGTTGACCGTGCCCGCCGCCAGGTTCGAGCGGCCCGTACCGGAACCGACGCCGCTGTAGTTGACCTTGATCCCTGAGTCTACCGACTTGAAGGCCGAGATGGCCGCCTGCTGGAAGGTGAGCTGGAACGTCGACCCGCTTCCGTTGAGCGTGCCGGTCGCCGTCGTGGTGGCGGCGGGTGTGGTAGCGCCCCCCGCCGGTGTGGTGGTCGCGGGCGATGAACTACATGCGGCCAGGCCCAGAGCCGCGACGACGGCGACGCCGACCATCGCGAACCGCTTTCTGCCTCCGAACTGCATCACAGAAATCCCCCCGTGTAGCGTGAGCGTCACCGCTCGTGTTCGCCAGTCTTTACGTTGATAGTTCTGGCTTGGCTGGCCAGCATTTTTAGTGGTGCTAGGTTGCAACGGTCTCGGCAGGTAGTTCGCTGAACGAAATTCCCTTGATTAACTGCCTGCCCGTGCCGCAAGTTGTCCCCCGTGCGGCGCTTCTGTGGCCAAGAATAACGCCAGAGCTACGACCGTGGCCGACGGGTGCGCTAACAACCGGTCACGTTGCGAACACAAGGGGAACTCAAGGCGCGATCGGATGGAGGCCGCATTGGAAGATATCGACACGGAGGGTATATATCTGACAACCTAGAGTAATGATAGTCGAGGTCCCGCGGAGGCTCCCGCGCCGCGGGCAGGCAATAGCCGCCTTCGCCGTACTCGCTTTGCTGATCCAGCTATTGCTCGCGCAGCTAACCCTCGTTTTCGCGGTCCTGTTCGTCATGATTGGGCGAGTCAGCCGATGGCGACGGTCGTGGCTGCTCGCCCCGGCCGCGGTCGGGCTGTTCTGGGGCCTCGCCGCCGGGCCTGGTCACGTCATCGCGGGCTTCGCTGCCGGGCCGGCCCAGGTTCTTTCGTACTTCGGGCACGGCCACGCGCTCGCCCGGCTCGGCCATCCATCCGCCGGGTTCGCCCGGCCCGGCGACTGGCTGCCGAGGCAGCTCCCGGTGGCGCTGATTGCCGCCGCCGCGCAGGCCGCCGCGATCGGCTGGCTTGGCCGGCCGCGGGCCGGCCAGCCGGCGCTCCCGCCGAGGCCCGGGGCGCTCGCGGCGCTCCGCGGCGCCCGCGCCGCCAGGATGATCCGCACCGGGGCGGTGCTCACCAGGAACGGCTGCGCCCTTGGCGTGGCCCGGGACACGGGCGCCGTCGCGGAGCTGCGCTGGGCCGAGATCGCCGGCGGTGCCGTGGTCATCGGCTCGGTGGCCACGGAGGTAACCGTAACCTGCCTTCAGGTAGTGCACGCCGCCCTCAGGCGCCGCAAGCCGCTGATCATCATCGATCCCGGCAACGACGCGGCGATCGCACGGGCCGTCTCGGCAGCGTGCGCCGCGACCGGAACGCCGCTGCGGCTTAGCGGCGGCGCCCCCGCGGATTCCGCGGACGCCGGGTCGCCGGACGCGGACATCGACCTGATCCGCGTGGTCAGCGAACGCTCGGCGGCGCTGCTGCCCGCCCGCTCGCCGCGGCTCGCAGAGCAGGCCTGCGCCAGCCTCGCGGCGCTCGCAGCCGAGTTGCGGCGCATCGGGGTTGACGGCGACGCCCTCGTCTGGGTGTCAGTTGCCGAATCGCTGCCAGCACAAGCGTTCGCGACGCTGATCCGCGACGGCGCTCCCGCGGGCCTGGCCGTCCTGATCGGGGCCGCCTCCCCGGCGACCTCGACGGAGCTGGCCGGCTCCGCTGCCGCGGTCCTGACCCTCGCCCCGAAGCCCCGTTCCCGGAAACCCTGGCAGTTCTCGCTCGTCGTGGCAGCCCCGCGACGCCGACAGCTCGGGCTCGCGGACATGATCCCGGCCCGGCTGCCACCTGCGTACCCTGGTCGACCGCCGGAGGTGATGTCCGAGACGCTCGCGCACAGGACTCCGGCCCGGCCGCCGCCGGCGGGGAGCTCCCAGCGGCGGTCACGCGAGGTGCCTGCCCGGTTGCCAGATGACGAGATGCCGGCCTGGTTGCCAGATGAGGTGCCAACAGGCCTGCCGGGCGGGACGGCCATGCCGGGCGGAAGGTCGTGACTCCCGCACCGGGACCGCGGCCGGGGACGCCGCCCCCGCCAGTCGGCCGACTGTACCTGGGCTGGCAGTTCGCGACCCCGGTCCAGGACCCCGGAGCGCCGCCGACCCGGCCCGCGCCAGCCGAACGGCCACTACTGTCTTCCGACTGGCTCGCGGCGCAGCGGCGGGAGGAGAAACTCATCAACCGTCCGCCGAAGTTCATCGCCGCCGGTGGCGCGGCGGTGGCGCTGGGTCTGGCGGCGGGCACGGCGGCCGGCTGGCTGCCCTTGACGGTTGCGGCGCCGGCCATCGTCGCCTGCCTGCTGGCCGCGGCGGCGAGCTGCTGGGTGATCTGGCGGGGGGAGCGGGTGCTGCGCGGCCTGGCAGCGGCCGAACTGACGCGGGTCGAGCGGTTCCGCGCCAGCCACGAGCGCCGGTTCTTCGACCGGCAGGCGGCGTACGCAGCCACCGCGGCCGAGTGGCGGCTGCGGAACACCGCCTTCGCGCGGCAGAAACGCTGGTACTGCCTCGGCGTCCCGGACGGCATCGACCGGGTGGACGTTGCGGGCGGCACACTGGCGGGCTGGTCGGCACTGCTGACGATGGCCGGCGCGCACCGACTGGCTGCTGGCGGCGAGGTCACGGTCATCGACCTGTCCGGCGGGGCCGTGGCCGCCGACCTCGTCGCCCTCGCCGACCGCGCGGCGGCGGCCGGTCCCGCGGTCGCCAGGGGTCCAGCGGGCGCCAGGGACTCAGGGGGCGCGGAGACCGCCGCACCGGCCGTCTGGGTGCTGCCGGGCGACCTCCCCCAGCTGGACATCGCGGCCTCCCTCACCGGAGAAGAACTGGCCGATGCGCTCGCCCTCGCCGTCAGCCTGGCCGAGGAGCGCGGTTTCGCGCGCGATCTGGCGATCGACGCCGCCATCCTCGACCGGATCACCGGTGCGCTTGACGGAGCCGGCACCGCCGGAGCAGGCACCGCCGAAGCCGGTCCCGCCGCGATCGGGCGGATCGCCGCGGCGCTGCGCGCGCTCGCCCAGGTCGGTGACCCGTGGGCGGACGTGGCGGCCGGGCTGCTCACCGAGCGGGAGATCGGCGCGGTCACCGCGCTGTTCGGTTCCGGTGCCGCCGATCGCGTGATCCTGGACCGCGCGGTCGGACTCGAGGCACAGCTTCGCGTCCTGGCGGACACGGGCAGCACGCTGTCGTCCGCGGCCAGGCCCCGGCTGCGGGTCGTGGGGGTTGACCGGCGGGCGAGCCCCCAGGCGGCGCGGCTGCTCGGCGGTTTCACGGTCGCCGCGCTCACCCAGCTCATCGGACGGCTCCCAGCCGGGCCCGGCCGGGCGCCATGGGAGCACACCGTCTTCCTGCTAGGCGCGGACCGGCTCCGCGATGACCTGCTCGACCGCCTCACCGACGCATGCGAGAGCTCCCGTACCGGCCTCGTGCTCGGCTACCGGTCGATGCCGCCGCAGGTGCGGCAGCGGATCGGCCGGGGAAACGCGGCGGTCGCGTTCATGCGGCTCGGGAACGCGGAAGAGGCGAAGGCGGCGAGCGAGCAGCTGGGGACCGAGCACCGCTTCGTC
>DATMKQ010000226.1:0-2279 GCA_035571275.1 Trebonia sp. | reverse complement strand
CCGACGGCCCACTTGTCGCCCCAGGCGCGCAGCGCGTGCATCACGGGCAGGAGTTCCCGGCCCGCGGCGGTGAGGTGGTAGTCGTGCCACGGCGGGCTGGCCTGGTATTGGCGGCGCTCGAGGATTCCCGCCGCGACGAGGTCCTTCAGGCGCGCCGCGAGGCGGTCCCGGGGAGCTGCGGTGTTGCGCGCGATCTCGCTGAACCGGTGGTTGCCGAACATCACTTCGCGGACCGCCAGCAGCGCCCAGCGGTCTCCGACCAGCTCCAGCGCCGTGGCGAGCGAGCAGGGGCGGCCGTGCTGAGTGTCCATGTTCGAAGTGTACGCACGATGGTTTGCATATCAAACCGACATGGTCTAGCGTGGGCGTTGATGGTTTGGAAGTCAAACTTGGCAAGTCCCGAACCCGGGAGGTCATCATGGCATCCGTACTGATCACAGGAGCATCTAAGGGCATCGGCCGCGCGACCGCGGCAGAGTTCGCCCGCCGCGGCCACCGCGTGATCGCCACCGCGCGGGACCCGCGCACCCTCGCCGGCCTCCGGGTGGACCGGCGGCTCACGCTCGACGTCACCGACCCGGAGACCATTGCCCGGGCGGTCCGGGAGGCCGGACCGGTCGACGTCCTAGTCTCCAACGCCGGGGAGATCTTCTACGCCGCCGTGGAGGCGACGCCTCCCACGGCTTTCGCGCGGCTGCTGGACCTCAACACGATCGGTGCCCTGCGGGTGGCGCAGGCGGTCCTGCCGGGGATGCGCGCCCGCGGCCGCGGGCGGCTGCTGTTCGTGTCGAGCGTGGCGGGCCGCATCGCGCAACCGCGCCAAGGAGCCTACGCCGCGACCAAGTGGGCCCTCGAGGCACTAGTTGAGGCCCTCGTCATCGAGGCGGGCCCGCTGGGGATCGAGGCCGCGCTGCTCGAACCGGGCGCCGTCAGCTCCGGTGCGCTTGACCACGTCACCACCTACACCCTGCCCGGAGACCCCTACGCCCACCTGCGCACCCAGGGCGGCGCGCGCGCCCGCCAGATGATAACGCCGGAAGAGGTCGCAGCCGGGATCGCCGACGCGGCCCAGGCGCCCCAGCTTCCCCTGCGCATCCCCCTCGGCCGCACCGCTCGCGAGGTCCTGGCCGCACGCCGGGCCGCGCCCGACGACCGCCCGTTCATCCCTGGCGAATCCACCCCCGTACCCGCGGCAGATGCCAATTGACGCGATCAAGGATGGAGCGTAACGGCGAATCACGGCAGCCGGAATCAGGGTTGATCCTTTGCCCCTGTCCCGGCGGCAATCACAGAAAGCAGATTCGCTGGTAACGGCCAGCGCGAGGAGCGCGACGCCGAATACTGACCCCGGGCGCGCCCGTGGGCCAAAATCGGGTGCCGTTGACAATGTCCGTCACCCAGATCGCGGAGAAAGACCAGGGCCCAAGGCGGCAAAAGTTCCCGGGCCCGCGGGCTCCGCGAATCTGTTCGGCATCGCCTTGGGCACCGACATGCAGCGCACGGTGAAGGCGGGTTTAGGCGCGCTCTCGTTCAGCGGCCAGTCGTAGTAGCTCCGACCTTGAGCTGATACCTAGCTTCGGGAACATGCGATAGAGGTGGGATCCGACCGTTCGGTGCGAGATAAACAGCCGCTCGCCGACCTCGCGGTTGGTGAGGCCCTGGATGACCATGGAGGCGATCTGTATCTCCTGCGGGGACAGAGCGTCCCACGCGTCCGCCACTGGCAGGTTGCTGCGCTCGCCGGCGGCGCGTAGTTCTTCACGGGCGCGTTCGGCCCACGGCCTGGCACCTAGCCGTTCGAAGCCGTCGCGTGCTTCGCGCAGGTAGTCGCGTGACTCGCGGGCTCGTCGGCGGCGTCGCAACCAGGTGCCGTAGGTCAGCAGGAGACGGTTGCGTTCGATCGGCCACGTGGCCATGTCCGACCGGATCGCCTCACGCAGCCTGGTCTCGATTTCGTTCTCGCTGGCGAGTACGGCCCTGGCGTAGGTGAGGTTTACCTGCCCTGCTGGTGAGCGGGTGACGCGGACGTCTGGTCGCAGGGCGGTGAGAATTCGGCGCGCGGCGTCGGTCTCGCCGCACATCGCCGCGGCTCCGGCGAGGCTGGCGAGTGACCATAGCCCGTGGACGGGGTGGTGGGCTGAGTCGCTCGGGTCGTGCAGTCGTGCGAGATGGGCGAAGGCGCGTTCGTACTGACCCTGCCCCGATGCCGTCGTCGCGCGGGCGAAGAGGATGACGGCGTCGGCCGCGGCGAAGTGGTGCGCACTGGCGACCTGCTCGGC
>DATMKQ010000225.1:0-12417 GCA_035571275.1 Trebonia sp. | reverse complement strand
GGGAGCTTCTGAGGTGGGTTTCTGGGGGGGGTAGCTCCTGGGGGTGGGCGGAGAGCTTCTGGGGTGGGTGGGGAACTCCCGGGGTACGTGGGGGGCCAGGGGCCTCGGCAAAGTCGAGGTGAGTCAAGTGGCCAGGGCGATCGGTGGATGGTGGCCAGGCGGGCACGTTTTCCCCGCAAGTGAACTGCCGTGATCATCACAGGGAACGATGCCCTCGCTGCCACCGCCACGTGCCGGGCCCAGGCAAGCTGCTTGCCCGCCGTCGGAGGACGCCGCCGTGCCCCTTGGGGTGTGTACTGATCTGGTGCCTGTTGCGGTTGACGGCATGCGCGTTGCCCTGGTGGCGGGTGCCACCCGGGGTGCGGGCCGGGCAATCGCCATCGAGCTGGCCCGGGCTGGGTTCTTCGTCTATGCGACCGGCCGCAGCAACAGGACCTCCGGTCCTTCGGAACTCGGCAGGCCGGAGACGATCGAGGAGACCGGCGACTTGATCCGCGCTGCAGGCGGGGCGGGCGCCGTCAGTGTCGTTGATCACGAGGATCCCAGCCGGGTAGACGCTTTGGTCTCCGGCATCGACGGTGAGCACGGGCGTCTCGACGTGCTGGTCGACGACATCTTCGGCGGCGACCTGTACATGGAGTGGGACAAGCCGCTGTGGGAGCACGACTGGTGTGGCGCTGGCTGCGCTCGGAAAGGATGCTGGAAAACTTCGGTGTCACCGAGGCCACCTGGCGCGAGGCCTGTGCCAGGACTCCCGGTTTCGCGATCTCCGAATCACCCGCCTACGTCTCACCTGCCTACGTCGCCAGGGGCGTTGCCGCGGCCGCCCGGGCAGGCGATGCTGAACGCTGGGCTGGCTCGATCATCTCCTCTCGCCTGCTCGCCGGCGCGTATGGCATCACCGACACCGACGGCAGCTGACCCGACTGCTGGGGCTACCTTGCCGCCTACGGCTCGGAACGGGACGAGGGCGCAGGCATCGACGACTTCCGGTAAGGGCTGCGATGCTTATCTGGTGGTTGTGGGCACAGACAAGCACGGAAGGCGGCAGTGCTGCAGATAGGCGAGGTAGACCGGCTGGCCGGGGCGCTGGAAGGTGTACGCCGCACTACGGCGGACGGGCTGGCCCAGTGGCGGTATCACGGCAGGCTCGTCGCCCGCCAGCTTGACGGCGCGCATTTGGTGATTCGCGCCGATTTCGACTACCGCGCCTCGGTCCTGCGGCAGTTCCCCGAGACCTTCAGTGTGCCGGCCCGGTACATCAAGCACATGATGGTCGTCGCTGATCTCGCCAGAGGCGACGCTGGTGCCATCGAGGATGCACTCGAGGCAGCGTGGCAACTTCAGCGAAGCGCTGGCTGACAGCGCCGCCCGCCCGGCCCGGGCACGGTGCGCCGGGCCGCCCACTGCCTGGCCAGGTCATCGAAGGCGTCCGCATCCGGGGCTATCTAACGCCGGTCACCTTGTAGAAGTGCACGTTGTTGTACAGGCCACCCCTGACTAGCTCGAAGCCGAAGTCGATGCCTGTCAGCCACCAATTCCTGGAGAGTTCACGGTTGGCGATGGCGTTGCGGAAGAAGGGGTTCAGCTGCAGCCCGAACAGGGCCGACCGCTGGTGTACCGCGACGTAGGCGACGTAGTGCCATGACTTCTTCGCCCGGGAGTTATGTGCCGTCCACGTCATGACCGCCCAGTGGATGCCGTCGATCGTGACCCGCCGGGAGATGTCCCAGACGTTGATGCCCGGGTGCGCGATCCAGATCATGATCTCGGTGCCATTGTCCTGGGAGGGATGGGCGTCAGTCTTGTTGAACCAGATGTCGTACGCCACGTTGTAGACGCCGGTATTGAGCCACGTGGCCACGCTGGTCACTGGCATGCCGTCGTATTTCTCTTGCACCGGGTACTTCAGGCAGGCACCCTTGACGCCAGAGCAGCTGTATATGTCGGATTCCCACCCCGAGGAGACGTTCGGGTAGCCCCAGGGCCGCCTCATGCTGATGCTCGAGATCTGGAAGTCGAGGTGGTGCTGCTCGACCTTGATGCAGGTCCGCGCCTGTCCGGTCGGCGCGTTGTAGAAGTTGAAGTAGCTGTCGTTGGGGATGTGGACCTTGACCCAGTTGGTGCCGCAGACATCCTTGTTGTAGACCGGGACGCCGCCGGACGGAGCTCGCGGACCTAGGGCAGTCGTCGTCGCGAGGGCGGTAACGCCCAAGAGCGCGGCTTTGAGAATGTGGAACGCCAAGTCTTCTCTCCTAACCGTCTCGCTTCCCAGGCATCCTGCGCGTTCCTGCTAATCCCCTGCACTCGGTGCGTCCCCGCACACTAGCAGTCACAGATGAACCAGGCGGTGAAGGCGCGGTGAAACCCCGCGCTGAGCGCGGACAGGCAGTTAGCCTTCGTTGCGCCAGCGGCGGTAGAGGTCGGTGAGGTCGTCTCGCATCTGCGGGGTAAGGTCCTCGGGTGTCACGCGGCCGGCCAGCCGGATCGTCTCCCTGATCTGCGCGAGGTACTCGGTGCAGTGCGGGCAGCCGACCAGGTGCCGCTCGAAGCGGCGGCGAGCCGACCGCCGGAGCGCACCTTCCAGGTAGTCGCTCACCAGCTCGACCGCCTGCTGACAGACGAGATCACGACGGAAGGCCAGCTTCATAGCGACCTCCCTGAGCCTAGTTGCGTTTCGAGCACCTGACGCAGTTTGCCCCGGCCGCGGTGCAGCAAGACCCGCTGGTTGGCCTCGCTGATCGCGAGGATCGAGCAGACGTCCGCGCTGCTCATTTCCTGGACGTCGCGGAGCAGCACGACCTCGCGCTGGCGAGGCGGCAGCCCGTCCATCGCGGACCGGAGCAGGTGGGTGAGCTTACCGGCTTCGATCCTGTCCTCGGCCTCCTCGATCCAGTGCTCGGGCGGTGCGGACCAGGCACCGTCCGGGCCGAAGCGCGAGGCGTCGACCACGGGCCCGGCGTCAGCGACGGGGATGGTGCGCTGCTCGCGCGCCCCCGTCGTTCGGGCGCGGTTGACAAGGATGGTGAACATCCAGGTCTGCAGCGACGAACGGCCCTCGAACGCCGACAGGCCGCGCAGCACCGCCAGCCAGGTGTCCTGGACGACCTCTTCGGCCACCGCGCGGCTCGGCACGAACGACAGCGCCAGCCGCAACATGGAACCGTTGTAGCGCTCCACGAGGGCGACGAAGGCCTGCTCGTCCCCTCCGCGGAGGCGGCGGAGCAAGTCCGCGTCAGATTCCATCGGAGGCAGCGTACCGTCAAACACGAGGACCGGCTGCGAAGCGTACACAATGCCCCCTCGCAGCCGACCCCGCAGGCAAGGTCAAGATGCCGCGATTCCTTCCCCGCCGACCGCGCCGGCCACGGTGACCGAGCCGGTCTCGGTGAGCGCACCGCCAGCGCCGACGCTGTACTCGTCGACGACGCCGGCCCCGCCGGTCTGCACGTACAAGAACCGGCCGTGCGCCGCGGAAGCCGCGTCCACCGTGCCGGCGTTGGTCCCCGTGTTGCCGAGAGGCGTCAGGCTCCCGTCAGACCCGACCGCGTAGCCGCTCACCGACGCGCTCCCCGCGTTGGACGTGAAGAAGTACCGTCCGGCGCGGGCCACCCAGCAGGTCGCCGACTGGCCAGTGAGAGCGACGTCAAGCTGGGTCAACACGCCGTCACTGGACAACGCGAACGTGGCGAGCGCGTTCGGTCCGGCCTCGGCGATCAGCACTTCCCCCGCCCGGCCGAAGTTGATGGCGAACGGCACCGCACCCGGCTCTGAGTTCACCACTGGTGAGCGCGAAAGCTGGCCGTCGCGCCCGACGGAGAACACGTCGATGTCGTTGCCGTTCATCTTCGTGGTGACGAGCAGCGCCGACCCGTCCGGGGTGAACGCGACCTGACCTGGTGTGTTCGTGAACTGGCTCGGTCCCGTGACCGGAGTGAGGTTGAGCCCGCGCGCGGAGCCACGGATCGGCGCCAGCCGCCCGCCGTCCACCCGGTAACCGTAGAGGGATCCACCGCCAAGAGCATTCAGAACGTATACGTAGTCCCCGTGCACGGTCAGGCTGACGGGGAACGTGCCGCCCGACCAGACCACCTGGCGCAACGCCAGGTGGTCGCCGTACACGGCGAAGACCGACACGGTGTCACTGCCCGCGTTGACGGCGTACAGCAGCGCGTGCTCCCGGTCGTACAGCAAAGAGCCCTGCGAGGCGAGGTGATCGACCACCGAGCCGGTGAGCACCCCGCCCAGTCCGCCGGTCGGGTAAGTGCCGGCGAGCGTCAGCGAGCCATCGGGCGCGCGGTCGTAGGCGACCACCGCGTTGCCCGCTGTGTTGTCGGTTTGCACGAAGACCGCGCCGCGGGCGCCGCGTGGAAAGTCGCGGTGCGAGACAGTGCTCGCGTTCGCCGCGGGGGCGGCGAACGCCGCCACCGTGAGGGCCAACGCGAGGCCGGGCACGAGACGGCCCAATACCGGACGGCCGAATACCGGACGGCCAGATATCAGACGGCCCAATACCGGACGGCTGAGTACCTTCACGAGTTACTCCTCCCATGAGGAATGGCTTGTTTTGGACGCAGCTGCGCCGTTCAGTCCTCTGGGAGGGAAAAGCGTTACGGGCAGACGTTGCCCGAGCGCGGAGTCCGCAGCGAGATGAGGTAGGCGTCGACGGTGTCGTCCACGCACGTGCTGCCCTCCATGTAGGAGGTGTGCCCCTCGCCGTTCCAGCCCAGCAGCAGCCGGAGGCGAGGTCGTGGGCCAGCCCCACGGCCCACTCGTACGGCGTGGCGGGGTCGTGCAGGTCGCCGACGACGAGGATCGGCCGTGCCCCGGCGGCCCGGCCCTGGGGCACCGTAGGCGCGATCGGCCAGTACGCGCAGGGCAGCGATCCCCAGACCAGGGACGCGCCGAACAGGGGCGCCGAGCGTGCCGCCGCCGCGGCGGCGGCACGCCATGCCGCAAGCGACTTCGGCCACGGCCGGTCGACGCAGTCCACCGACATCTCCACGTCGGACAGGTTGCTGTACGTCCCGTTGGGGTTGCGCTCCATCAGCGCGTTCGCCAGCTCGACGAGCAGGGTGCCGTCGTCGGAGGCGAACGCCCCGGACAGCGCGCTTTTCAGCAGCGGCCACTCCGCGCGCAAGTACAGCGCGGAGGCGATGCCGGTGAGCAACATGGCGCCGTTGGCGGGCTGGCCGTCGTCGAGCAGGTTGCCAAGCGGGTGCTCGTTCGCCGCCGCGAGCAGGCCGGCGACCTTAGGCACGGCCCCGGCTACGGTGCGCCCGAGCGGGCACCCAGACTGCGTTACGCACCAGGCCGCGAACTGGCCGAACGCCGACTCGAACCCTTGCGCCTGCGCCACGTCGACCTGCAGGCCCGTCAGCGTCGGGTTCACGGCGCCGTCCAGCACCAGGGCCCGCACCTTGGACGGGAACTGTTGGGCATAGGAAGCGCCGAGCACCGTTCCGTATGACTTGCCGAGGTATGTGAGGTCGGGTTCGCCTAGTGCGGCGCGCAGCACATCCATATCCTTGGCGACGTTGACAGTGCCCACGTAGGGCAGCAGGTCGGCGGCGTTGCGCGCGCACTGTGAGGCGTACAGCTTGCTCTCCGACACCAGCGTCGCGAACTGCGCGGCGGTGGCCGGCGTGGCGTCCGTCGCCAGGTACGTGTCGAGTTGCGGGCCGCTCATGCAGCGCACGGCGGGCTCGCTGCCGCCAACGCCGCGCGGGTCGAACCCGACGATGTCGAACCGGTCGAGAACGGCCGAGGTGAACTCGCCGGTGCGGGCGCCGAGCGCGTACTGGACGCCCGAACCGCCCGGGCCGCCTGGATTGATCACCAGCGCCCCGATGCGGCTGGCCGGGTCCGCAGCGGGCAGCTTGACCACGGGCAGCGAGAACCGGCGCCAGGCCGGGCGGGCGTAGTCGAACGGCACCAGCAGCCGGGCGCAGTCGAAGTACGTGTCACACGGTTTCCAGTCCAGCCGCTGCGCGTAGTACTGCGCCAGCGTCGCGGGCGCCGGGCCGACCGGCTGGCCCGCCGTGGCATCGCCCACGGCGCCCGCGGCGCCGGAAGCGCCCGAAGCGCCCGAAGGCGCGGACGCGGCCGGGGAGTGCGACTCGGCGGGAGCATTCGACGTGCAGCCGATCGCGCACGCGGCCACCACGAGGAGTACGAGCCAAACCGCCGAACGCTTCAACACGTGCATCGTTCGCTTCCTGCGGTGCTATGACATCGGAAGACGCAATTAAATCCGCATCGGGTCACTGCTGGGCGGGTTTCGCGTTCCCGTGCATCGATTCGTAAGCCTTGCGGGACCCGCAGACGCTCGCGCGGGGGCAGGCGCAGGCACGCCCGTCGGCGGTGAGCTTGACGACAACGGTGTCAGAGGGAACGTTGTGGCCAACGACCGTACCGGAACCCTCCGGCGTGTCCACCTGCGTGCCCGTGCGCGGCGCGTCCTTCTTGAAGTCCTGGTAGAGCGGGTGCTCGTACTTCAGGCAGCACATCAGACGCCCGCACGCCCCCGCGATTCGCAACGGGTTGACCGGAAGCTCCTGGTCTTTGGCCATCCGGACCGAAACCGGCTCGAAGTCCTTGAGAAAGGTCGCGCAGCACAGGTCCCGGCCGCAGGGACCGATGCCGCCCTGGAGCCGCGCCTCGTCGCGGGGGCCGATCTGGCGCAGTTCCACCCGCGCCCGCAGCCGCGCCGCGAGGTCCCTGACCAGCGCGCGGAAGTCCACCCGGTGCGGCGCGCTGAAGTAGACGGTGAACACGTTGCCGACCGACACGTAGTCGACCGCGGTCACCTTCATCGGCAGCTCGTGCTCGCGGATGAGGCGCTTGGCGGCCAGCCTGCCCTCGGCTCGGCGGCGCCGGTTCTCTTCGTCCCTGGCGAGGTCGTCCTGGCCGGCCAGGCCGGCGCAGACCGGCAGGCCACCAACCTCCTCAGACACCCACTGCGGCGCCCAGACGCACTCGGCGACCTCAGGACCGCCGTCCGTGGGCACCAGCACCTTGTCCCCGATTTTCGGCTGGTACTCCCCGGGGTCCAGGTAGTAGAGACGCCCGTACCGCTCGAAACTTACCGCCATCATCATGCCCACCGATGCAGCCTAAGCCGCGACAGCCCCCGCTGACCAGTTTGGGGCCAATCCCTATCACTGGGACTGGGACTGGGAGAGGGAGATCGCCATCTCCTCGACGGCGAGCAGCGGGGCCACGTTGAGGGTCAGCCGCTCCCGGCAGCGCATGATGGACTCGAGACGGCGCAGCGTGGCCTCCGGCCCGGACAGGGCGGCCAGTCGCCGCACGTCGTCGACGCGGTCGGTGTTCGCAAGTTCCACGTCCGCGCCGTACTGGACCATGAGCACGTCGCGGTAGAAGGCGGCCAGCTCGAGCAGGGCGCCGTCCAGCGTGTCCCGCTTGACCCGGGTGGCACGCGACTTCTGCCTGTCCTCGAGATCCTTGAGGGCCCCGGCCATGCCGCGCATCGCCTTCGCCACGCCCTTGCCGGTCGAGCCCTCGCCGAACGCCTTGCGCAGGGCCTCGCGTTCCGGCTCGTCGAGTTGCTCGGTGACCGACTTGGCCTCGTCCTCCGCGGTCTTCACGAGCGCGGCGGCCGCGGCGAGGGCGGGGCCGAGCGAGGTCGCCTGAACAGGCACCTTGAGCACGGCGGCGCGGCGCGCCGCGGCGTCGGAGTCGGTGGCCAGCCGCCGCGCCCGGCCAATGTGGCCTTGAGCGGCTCGCGCCGCGTCGAGCGCGCGGGAAGGCTCGACCCCGTCCCGCTCCACCAGCACGTGCGCCACCGCCGACGACGGCGGAACGCGCAGCGTCATCACCCGGCACCTAGACCTGATCGTGGTGACCAGGTCTTCGGCGCTAGGCGCGCAGAGCAGCCATACCGTCCGCTTCGCGGGTTCCTCGATGGCCTTGAGCAGCGCGTTGGCGGCCTGTTCCGTGCACCGGTCCGCGTCCTCGAACAGCACGACGAGCCAGCGGCCGCCGGACGGGGCACCCGCGGCGCGCAGCACGAGTTCCCTGGTGTGCCGCACTCCGTATGACAGCCCGTCAGGCCGGACGAGCAGCAGGTCAGCGTGCGTGCCCGCGCGCACCTGCCTGCAGCTCGGGCAGGTCCCGCAGCCGCCGTACGGGCACAGCAGCGCGGCGGCGAAGGCCCGCGCCGCCACCGACCGGCCAGACCCGGGCGGCCCGGTGAACAGCCACGCGTGCGTCATCCCGCCAGCGAGCGCATCCTGCAACTGGGCGACGACAGCCTCCTGGCCGGCGAGTTCATCGAAGACGCTCATCCGGTATCCCTGATCCCGGTGTCCCTGATCCCGGTGTCCCTGATCCCGCCGTCGCTGATGGAGTCCTTGATGGCCGGGAACGAGCCGGTGTTGGCCTCGGACACGTGGGGCACGGGGTCCGGCAGGATCTCCCTGACCCGGTCCTTGATCTCCCTGGTGACCTCGGCGGCCGGTCGGGTGCCGTCCAGAACCAGGTACCTGGACGGCTCGGCCCGGGCCAGCGCGAGGAACCCGGACCGCACCCGCCGGTGGAATTCCAGCGGCTCCGCCTCCAGCCGGTCGGCCGAACGCGTGCGCCGCCCGAGGCCAGCCTCGGGCGGCATGTCGAGCAGGATCGTGAGGTCCGGCATCCGGCCACCGGTCGCCCAGTTGTTCAGCTGCGCGATCTCGGTGGTGGGCAGCCCGCGGCCGGTGCCCTGGTAGGCCAGCGACGAGTCGATGTAGCGGTCGGTGATCACGATGCCGCCCCGGGCGAGCGCCGGCTCGATCACGGAGGCGACGTGCTCGGCGCGGTCCGCCGCGTACATCAGCGCTTCGGCATGCGGCGACATGCCGGTGTGGGCCGTGTCGAGCAGCAGCGCGCGCAGCCGCATCCCGACCTTCGTCGCGCCCGGCTCATGCGTGGTCACCACGTCGTAGCCCTGCTCGCGGAGCCAGATCGCGATCAGCCGGGCCTGCGTGGTCTTGCCCGCCCCCTCACCGCCCTCGAAGGCGAGGAACAGCCCAGGATGCCGCAGCGGCGCGTGGCCGTTGGCCCTGGCCACCCCGGCGGGCGACGGCGTGAACTCCTCACCCCTGATCGCCGCCAGCAGGTCCTCGCGCAGCGGCACGCCCTTCCTGTCGTCCATGTCCCGGTAGGACTTGATGCCCACGAACGCGACAAGTACCGCGGAGAGCAGCAGCACCGCGTTCTGCCCGGCCGACGCGTAGGTGACATGGGCGAATCGCACGTTCTGGGATCCGGTGATCGCTTTGATGATCGCGGTGAAGCCGCCGGCGATGAACGGCACGGACGCGATGACCGTAAGCAGGATCACCTGGATCGTCGACTGGAAGAAGGCGAACACCCGGCCGCGGGTGTCATCGTCAACCTCGAGCCCGACGAGGGTGAAGCCCGTGGGATAGGCGATTCCGGAGAACATGCCGAGGGCGATAACCATGAAGACCACGAAGATCAGGTTCGGCACCAGGCCGATCAGCGCGAGGGGCACCGCGGATGCCGTCAGCGACAGCCCGAAGAGCCGACGCCGGGAGAAGTCACCGAACGGCCGGGTGCCGAACCCCATGCCGATCGCCATGCCGACGAAGATCGCGGCGAAGACCAGGCCCCACCCGGCCGACCCGCCGTGCAGGGTCTGCGTGATGTAGGTGTAGCCGAGCCCCACGATCACGCCCGCCGCCGAGAACGCGCCGAGCATCCCGATCACCAGCCCGCGCACCACCGGCGTCTTCCTGATGAACCGCCAGCCGTCCCAGATGGCCTTGGCGGTGGACGGGACCGAGATAGGCCCGCTGGTGGACCGCTTGGCGATCTGGCGGAGGAAGTAGACGGTGATAGCGGAGACGAAGTACGACGCGCCGTTAAAGTACAGCGCCAGGTCGACGTTGTTGGTCCTGAAGACCGGTGCGACATGCCCTAGCCCGTGGGCGACCAGGGACAACACGGCGAACACACCCGCCGCGAGCGGCGCGGTGCCGTACGTCATGAGCTGGCTGAGCTGGTTGGCTCGCTCCAGCTTTTCCCTCGGCACCAGGTTGGGCACGCTGGCCGAGGCCGCCGGGTTCCAGAACTGAGACGCGACCCCGGCCAGGAACTTGGCAACGAAGATCCACGTCAGGTTCGGGAACAGCGGGATCGAGAGGAACAGCAGACCGCGGACCACGTCGCCGACGATCATCGTCACCCGGCGGTCGAGCCGGTCGGCGAGGGCCCCGGCGATCGGGCCGAGCAGCAGCGCGGGCAGCAGGGTGGCCACCCACACCCCGCCAACGGCGGAGCTCTGCGCCACTGCGCCCTTGGTCAGGTTCGACGCCAGCGCGGTCAGCGCCAGAATGGACAGCCAGTCGCCCAGGCTGGACAGGGATAGCGCGATCCACAGCCTGCGGAAAGGCTTGATGGACAGCACTCCGTCCCCCGGGCGGGAGCGCCTGGCCCGAAGGCCCGGCGGCCCGTCCCCAGGGCTGTCAGTGCGGGGCGTGGCGCGGAAGTTCACGGCGTAAGGTTATCGACAGCGGGAGGCATGCCTGATCAGGACTGCTTGATCGTGATTTTACTTTCCTTGGGTTTCGGGTTTTTTACGCGCGGTTGGCGCCTTCTTCGCCGTCGTCTTCGCTTTAGGCGCTTTAGGAGACGCTTTAGGAGACGCTGTCCGCTTGGGACGCGGTGACGGCGCCGCGCCCCGGCGGTCGGCGAGCAGTTCCGCCGCCCGCTGCGCGGTCAGCGTCGCCACCTCGTCGCTCTTGCGCAGCGAAGCGTTCGTTTCACCGTCGGTCACGTACGGTCCGAAGCGCCCGTCCTTGACCAGCATCGGCTTGCCTGTCGCCGGGTCCGCGCCCATGTCGCGAAGCGGCGGGGCCGCGGATCCGGCGCCCCGCCCCCGGGCCTTGGGCTGCGCGAGCAGGTCCTTGGCCTCGGCGAGCGTGACCGTGAACATCTCGTCCTCGGTCGCCAGCGATCGGCTCTCCGAGCCATGTTTGACATACGGACCGTAGCGACCGTTCTGCACGGTGACCGGCACGCCGTCAAGCTCGCCGAGCACCCGCGGCAGGGTGAGCAGCCTCAGCGCGTCGTCGAGCGTCACGGTGTCCAGGCTCATCGACTTCAGCAGCGACGCGGTGCGCGGCTTGTCCTTGGAGTCCTCGGGGAGCTGTTCGGTCACGTAAGGGCCGTACCGCCCGGCCCTGGCCACCAACTCGTGTCCGGTCACTGGATCCTTGCCGAGCAGCACCTCTCCGTTCGGCTGATCAAAAAGCTCTTCTGCCTTCTCCGGGGTCAGCTCGTCGGGAGCCATGTCGGGGGGCACGTTGGCTCGCTGACCGTTCCGCTCCAGGTACGGGCCATACCGGCCGACGCGGACCACGATGTCCGTGCCCGCCAGCGGGAACGAGCTGACGTCTCGCGCGTCGATGTCCCCGATGTCGCTGACCAGTGCCTTCAATCCAGGATCAGATTTTTCTGAACGAACCGGGCCGTCTGTCCGCGCCCCATTACTCCGGTCACTGCTCCCGTCGCCGAAGTAGAACCGCCGCAGCCACGGCACGCGCTCGGCTTCGCCACGGGCGATCTCGTCGAGCGCGTCTTCCATCCGGGCGGTGAACTCATAGTCCACCAGCTGCCCGAAGTGCCGTTCGAGCAGCGTGACCACGGCGAACGCGAGGAAGCTCGGCACGAGCGCCGTGCCCTTCTTGAACACGTAGCCGCGGTCCAGGATCGTCCCGATGATCGACGCGTAAGTGGACGGGCGGCCGATCTCCCTGTCCTCAAGCTCCTTCACCAGGCTGGCCTCGGTGTACCTGGCCGGCGGCCGGGTCGCGTGCTCGGCCTGGTGCAGGTCAAGGACCGTAAGCGGGTCGCGCTCAGCCAACGGCGGGAGGCGGCGCTCCTGGTCGTCCCTGTCACCGTTTTGCTCGTCGGTGCTTTCGACGTAGGCCTTGAGGAACCCGTAGAAGTTGATGATCTTGCCGGTCGCGCCGAACTCGGCCCGCTCGCCCGCAGTTGAGGTGCCCGCGACCTTGACGGACACCGACTCGCCGGTGGCGTCCTTCATCTGGCAGGCGACCGTGCGCTTCCAGACGAGGTCGTACAGGCGCAGCTCATCGCTCTTGAGGCCGGTGGCGGCAACCTGCTGCGGCGTGCGGAACCTGTCGCCCGCCGGGCGGATCGCCTCGTGCGCCTCCTGGGCGTTCTTCACCTTGCTTACGTAGGTGCGCGGCGCGTCCGGCACGTACTCGCTGCCGTAGAGCTCACGGGCCTGCTGGCGGGCGGCGTCGATCGCGGTCTGGGACAGCGTGATCGAGTCGGTGCGCATATAGGTGATGTAGCCGTTCTCGTACAGCCGCTGCGCCACGCTCATCGTGTACTTCGCGGAGAAGCCCAGCTTGCGCGAGG
>DATMKQ010000224.1:0-6807 GCA_035571275.1 Trebonia sp. | reverse complement strand
AAATACCAGCGTGTGCCGCTGGCGCGGGAGGGCGTCGCCCGGCAACGTCGGGCGAACGCCGGCCGGTCCATCCCTTCTGCCGCCATGTCAGCCCGTCCAGGGAAAGGGAGCAGATCCTATGTCCAGCGAAACTGAAGTCCGTCCCTTCCGCGTCGATGTTCCGGAGGAGGAGGTCGCGGAGCTGCGCAGACGCGTAAACGCGACCAGGTGGCCTGAGCGCGAGACGGTCACCGACGACTCGCAGGGCGTGCGGCTCGCGATGATGCAGGATCTCGCGCGCTACTGGGAGACGGATTACGACTGGCGCAAGTGCGAGAAGAAACTGAACGCCCTGCCGCAATTCATCACCGAAATCGACGGGCTCGACATTCATTTCATCCACGTCCGCTCCCAGCACCAGGACGCGCTGCCGCTCATCGTCACGCACGGGTGGCCCGGCTCGATCATCGAGCAGCTGAAGATCATCGACCCGCTCACCAATCCGACGGCGCATGGCGCGAGCGCGGACGACGCGTTCCATCTGGTGATTCCCTCTCTCCCGGGCCACGGGTTCTCCGCCAAGCCGACTACCACCGGGTGGGACCCGACCCGCATCGCACGTGCCTGGGTCGTGCTGATGAAGCGCCTCGGATACACCCGGTTCGTCGCGCAGGGCGGCGACTGGGGTGCGGCCGTCACGCAGGCGATGGGTGAACAGGCAGCACCGGAGCTGCTCGGCATTCACTCCAACATGCCCGGGACCGCGCCAGCCGACATCACCAAGGGGTTTGAGCGCGGCGACCCGCCGCCATCCGGTCTCTCGGCCGAGGAGCTACGCGCGTATGAGCAGCTGAGCAACTTCTACGCCAAGCACGTGGCCTACGCACTCATCATGGCGACGCGCCCGCAGACGTTGTACGGGCTGGCGGACTCCCCCGTCGACCTCGCCGCGTTCATGCTGGACCACGGCGACGGTACCGGCCAGCCCGGGCTCGTCGAGCAAGTCCTGCAGGGACACCTGGACAGCGACCTCACCCGAGACGACCTCCTCGACAACATCACGCTGTACTGGCTGATGAACACCGGGGTTTCCTCGGCTCGTCTGTACTGGGAGAACAAGGCGGACTTCTTCAACGCCAAGAACATCACGATCCCGTATGCCATCAGCGTCTTCCCTGACGAGCTCTATGAAGCCCCGCGCAGCTGGGCCGAGCGCGCGTATCCCCACAACCTCATCCACTTCAACAAGCTCGACCGGGGCGGTCACTTCGCCGCCTGGGAACAGCCGGACCTGTTCTCCGCCGAGATGCGGGCGGCGTTCCGGACGTTGCGCTAGGCAGATACCGACGGGCGGCGCGCACCACCGGGGCGCCGACGGGCGGCACACGCGAGGAACCGGTCGGCCCCAGGCCGGGGCAACCAGCCACAGGAGGGCAATGTTATGAACGCACACTGGCGCGCGCCCGCCGGGCTGCACGTGGCCTCGGCCCGGCTGCCCGTGGAGGGTGAGCTGCCGTCGTTTGGCGGCGCGACCGGGTGGCTCAATTCGGCGCCGCTGACGCCGGCAGGCCTGCGCGGGAAGGTGGTCCTGGTCGATTTCTGGACCTATACCTGCATCAACTGGCTACGCCAGCTTCCCTACCTCCGCGCCTGGGCCGGGAAATACACCGGCCACGGGCTGGTGGTGATCGGCGTCCACACACCCGAGTTCTCGTTCGAGCACAATGCCGATAACGTCCGGCAGGCCGCTCGGGACATGATGGTCACCTACCCGGTCGCGACCGATAATGATTACGCGATATGGCGTGCCTTCGGCAACAACTACTGGCCCGCCCTCTACTTCGTGGACGCGCAGGGACATATCCGGCATCATCACTTCGGCGAAGGCGAATACGATCGGTCGGAAATGGTTATCCAGCAGCTGCTGGCCGAGGCCGGATCCGCCGACGCAGGTACCGACCTGGTCTCGGTCGACGCCCGCGGCCTGGAAGTCCCGGCCAACTGGGCCAGCCTGCGATCACCGGAAAACTACACCGGCTACGAGCGCACCGAGAACTTCGCCTCCCCCGGCGGCGCCGTGCCAGGCAAGCCGCACGTCTACACCATCCCGGAGCGGCTAGGGCTTAACCAGTGGGCTCTAGCGGGGGACTGGACCATGGAGGAGGAGGCCACCACGCTCAACACGGCGAACGGGCAGATCGCCTGCCACTTCCACGCCCGCGACCTCAACCTCGTCATGGGACCGGCAGCACCAGGAAGCCCTGTGCGATGCCGCGTCCTCATCGACGGACAGCCACCTGGTGAGGCCCACGGAACCGACGTCGACGGCGACGGCAACGGCACGGTCACGCAGCAGCGGGTGTACCAGCTCATCCGCCAGCCCGGCCGCATTACCGACCGCACCTTCGAGATCGCCTTCCTCGATCCAGGTGCCCAGGCTTACTGTTTCACCTTCGGTTAGACCGGGAGGCCCGGGCCATGTCAGCTTCCGCTGAGCAACATTGGCACCGACACGGACGGAGTTGGTGCGCGAGGGTTTCAGGCATGGCCCTCGGTGAGGAGCGGCTTTGGCTTGTGCCGTTAGTGGTGAGGGGTGGTGGGATCGACTTGAGTACCATTCCGCCCGTCACCGCGGCCGGTGGCGAGGCCGACAGAACGGCACGTGAAGCCGGCGCAGTGATTCCCGTCGGGTCGGTCGTGACTCAGTTGATGGGCGCGCTCGTGGCACAAGGCCACAGCGGGCCCGACAGCGGCACGCTGTTGCGGCTGGTGGAGCAGTTGTCCGGCCGCGACGAGGCGACGAGGAGTGGTAGCCATGGCTGATGTTCCAGCGATGGCATTGAACAACGGAGTCGAGATACCGCAAATCGGATTCGGCGTGTTCCGGATTCCGGGAGACGAGACCGTGTCGGCGGTGCTTTCCGCAATCGAGGCAGGTTATCGAGGCATCGACACCGCCTCCTTGTACGGCAACGAGACGGCAGTGGGCACGGCGGTCGCTCGCTGCGGCCTGCCGCGCGAGCAGCTGTTTATCACCACCAAGCTGTGGAACGACGACCAGGGATACGAGTCGACGTTCCGTGCCTTCGAGGCGAGCCTGCGCCGGCTCGGACTCGACTATGTAGACCTCTATCTGATCCATTGGCCGGTACCGGCGAAGTCCGCCTACCTCGAGACTTGGAAGGCGTTCGAAGAGATTTACGCGAGCGGGCGGGCCCGGGCGATTGGTGTGTCGAACTTCCAGCCGTGGCATCTGCAACCCCTCCTCGACCAGCACAAGATCGTGCCGGCCGTCAATCAGGTCGAGTTGCACCCGCGTTTCCAGCAGGAGCAGATGCGCGCGTTCGACCGGGCGCACGGCATCGTGACCGAGGCGTGGAGTCCGCTGGCCCAGGGGGACATCCTGGCGGACCCGATGATCACCGCGCTTTCGCGCAGGTACGGCAAGACCCCGGCGCAGATCGTCCTGCGCTGGCACATCGAACTGGGAAACGTCGTCATTCCGAAATCGGTCACCCCATCGCGGATCAAAGAGAACATCAACATCTTCGACTTCTCGCTCGTCGCCGACGACCTGGCCGCGCTCCGTACGCTCGACCGTGGCGCGCGAACCGGCCCTGACCCCGACGGCGGCGAGAGGCCGGCTGGTTTCTCGAGTGCTGGTGGTCGCTGGGTGCCTGAGGGCACGACTGAGCCCGGGTGATGGCTCAGCCGAGACGCTCTACCGGGCCTGGGAAGACTTCGCGGTCTGGGGATGGGCGAAGCGGAACGTCGTCAGCTGGGCGGTCGAGGAGCGTCCTGAGCGCCATCATGAACCACAGGAAGGCGATGCCGGAGAAACGCCCCGTGGCTTCGGGCAGCGGAGTGGTACCCAGCTGTGGCGGGTTCAGGCGATAAGCAGGCGAAGGCCAAGCTCTGCCGCCTCGAGATCGACGAGGTCGCGGTTGCGTTCGGCCCACCGACCGGATGCGAGGTCATCGCCAAGGCTGCGCACTGCCCGCTGCTCGGCGTCCGGCCCGACTCTGGCCCACACCGATATTCCGCGACGGACATGATCGTCCAGGTACGCCTCGGGCCGGCGCCAGTAGGCTTCGAAGAAGCCGTCCGCGCAGTCCCACGGAATGAGCACGGGCTCAATCCGGGCTCCGATCGCGCGGGCCAGCTCGGTCAGCGAAGGCCGGCCGACAAGGAGGTCCGCGAACTCGGGCAGGTAGTCGCGAGTCAGCCAGAACCGACGACGCCATCCGGTGTCACTGGTGTCGAACGTGAACACCACCACGCGGCGAGCCACGCGCCGCATCTCGCGCAGGCCCGCAATCGGGTCCTGCCAGTGATGAACGGTGGAGAAAGCCATCGCGGCGTCGAAGGACTGGTCCCCGAACGGAAGGCTCTCCGCGGTGGCAGCCACGCACGGCGCCGCGCCGGCGGGACGCTGCGCACGCATGAGCGCCGACGGTTCCACCGCGGTGACGTCGCGGTCGGAGGGCTCGTAGGAGCCGGTGCCAGCCCCGACATTTAGCACGGTCCGCGCATCGCCGAGCGCGGCCCAGACCCGCGCGGCGATCCGCGGCTCGGTGCGCCGCGTCACGGTGTAGGTGGCTCCGATGGTGTCATACAACTGCGCGCTGGACATGACACTGCCTTCCTGGCCGTCACTACCGCCGTCCCCGCACCGCGCATGTGGCCCGGGTAACGTGTCGCTGCGCGGGGAGCTTGTCGCCTGCGCACCATTTCATCACAGCGGACAGGACAGATCCCCTCCACCCGCATGCTGGCAGTCGGAAGGAACCTCCATGCGGTCTTCACACGGTCTCCGCGACAATTCCACCTGCCAGGCGCTGACTGTTGTTACGAGATTCTTTCGCATCCGAACTCCCGTGCCAGAAATGGCTGGTCGGTCTCCGCGGAAGCGACCGGGAGTTATTCCCACAAGAATCGCGGACGTGCGTTCCTGGTGATCCAGGCCGGGCCGCTAGATTAATCCCTCAAATTCCGGGGGCTGTGCGGTTTTGGTCAGAATGGGCTCGGGTTCCGAGGGATACGCTGCTCGGACTCCACGACACTGGAGGTACAAATGAGCAACCATCCCAACTTCGATCGCGCCCAGGTCGTACTCGATGCGGTCCGGCAAGGTAACTACGGGCCCAATTTCGACCTCTACGCCGACGATATCGTGCTGGAAAATGGCCCGGGCGCCGGGCCCTGGCACCGCGCCCGCGGCAAGGACGACCTGGCGCTCATGCTCACGGAGTTCGCGATGTCCCTAGGCGGCACCTTTCACCAAGACGGCCGTTGCATCTACGCCGATGACCGCACGGCCATCTGCCTGATCCACGAGACCGGAACAGCGCCCGGTGGCGACCGGTTCGACAACCTCGCGGTATACACCCTCCGTCTTCGCCCGGACGGGCAAGCGGACCGGGTCTGGACCGTCGACCTCGACGCTGAGCACTGTGAAGCCTTCTGGCAGAAAAACCCTGGCACACCGTCAAAAGACTTTTCCTAGCAGTTGCGGCGCGCCTGTACCTGATGCGTCATTCCCCTCAGGCGCCGAACCCCCCATGATCGCCAAGGGGTTCGTCAGAGGGGCGTTGCCCGCGTTAGGCCAGCTACAGACACCTGCGACGATTGCACGCGGTGCCCGACTGAGCAAGGAGTTCGTCACAGAACAGCCGCTTGATCTGTGGTTCCTGCACCCTCCCCCTCCTCCTCGTGGCTGCTGTCCCGCGGCCGAGATCATGTCACAGCAAGGAGGACGGCGAGGATCACGAGTGATCCGGCGGCAAGCCGACCCGGACCGCAGGGAGCGCCGGCGATCGAGGACCGGAAGCGCGCGGCAGCATGAATGCAGGCGACGGAGGACCTTTGATCCGTAGCAAAGAGCGGACTGTCCAGGGTCGTCCATCCGTGACCGTGATCTCGGCTGCGATTCCGCAGATGTCCCCGCGCGTCGGCTGCTGTCGCGTGCCTTGGCAGCGTGTTGGCAACAGCCGCATCGCTGAGGCAGGTCTTGACTTTGAATTGCAAAGTAGGGCAGCGCTGGGCCGGTATTTCACCGCTGTCATCAAGGTTAGCCCTGACCAGCCGGTGGTCAGGAATGGCCCGTACCATTTGCTGCGCCACCCTAGCTATGCCGGGGGGTTGCTGGCCGAGGTCGGGATCGCAGTGACGGCTGCGAACTGGGTCACCGTGGCTGTGTTCGTTATGGCGTGGGTAGCGATCATCGCATGGCGGATTAACATCGAAGAGACCGCCTTGCTGTCAGCGCTCGGGGATAAGTACCGCTCTTATGCCTTGCACTGCAAGAGCCTGATCCCGCTCGTCTGGTGACCTGGCGAACATGCTCGCTGAGCTGTCCCGTTTCGGTCCGCCGCAGCACGTTTCGTCCACAAATTCGTGCACAATACCAAGTTCTAGCGTTTAGGATTCCTGTACTTCGAACGCGCATTCACTCTGGCGGGCGGCCAGGCTGGCGGCTGGACAGTCAGCGTCGTCTGGCCGACGACGATGCGGCGGCGGGTCAGGTAGCGCTGCACCCACGGGGCGACGGCAGCCACTGTGCTTAGTGTTGTGCCAACACCCGTTGGCAATTCAGGGGAGGACGCAGGTGGCGGCAAGGCGCCCAGATCGAGCCCGCAGGTATCCGGCCCAGTACCGGGCGCTCGCAGGCTTCATCGTGGCCAGCGCGGCCTTCGCCGCGCTCTTCGTCGCGCTGACCCTCAGCGCCTTTCATGCGCCGAGACCGCATGACCTTCCTGTCGGCATCGTGGGCCCGGCCGCGGTAACCAGCCGGGTCGAGCATGCCTTGGACAGCGCCGCCCCGGGAGC
>DATMKQ010000223.1:0-8462 GCA_035571275.1 Trebonia sp. | reverse complement strand
ATCCGACACCATGAAGTCGCGCCAGGCCAGCGCGGCCTGGACGTCGACCTGCGCGGTCGCGCCCACGTCACGCGCGCCCTGCACGGCTTCGCCCGGCCGCAGCAGCGACTTCGACGGGATACACGCCCAGTAGGAGCATTCGCCGCCGACCAGTTCTCGCTCGACGACGGCGACACGCAGCCCGCGCGCAGCCAGGGCCGCGGCGCAGTGCTCACCCGGCGCCCCGCCGCCGAAGACGATCACGTCATAGTCGCTCATTGGGGCAGCTCCGTCCCGGCCTGCTCGGCCACCATGTACGAGGCATACCAGTCCGGCCAGTCCGGGTCGGCCGCGCCGATGCGCTTCTCGTGCTCGCCGTGCGCTGCCTCCGCGCGCCGCATCGCGTTCGCCAGGTCCGCGGTATTGGCGAATGCGGTCTCGGTGGCGTCGACCCGGCCGGGGAACCGCGTCGTGATCTCCTGGAACACCCAGCTGTTCCCGTCCGGGTCGCTGAACGTGGCGAACGAGCCGTAGCTCTTGTGATCGGGTGCGGGCCCGCCAACCCGTTCCCACACCCCGTCGCCGTCGCGGACCCGGCATACGCTGCCCATCGCGCAGTGGAACACCGGGCTGACCTCGACGCCGCGGCCGGCCAGATCGTCGTGCGCGGCCTGGATGTCGGAGACGGCCATGAGCGTGCCCTCGAAAGAGCCCGGCGGGGCCGACGTGAGGTTCGTGCCGAACTGGACCGAGCACCCCGAGCCCGGCGGCGTGAACTGGATCAGGCGGAATTCGTCGCCGGCGACATCGGCGTCCAGCCGCCACCCGAGTCTGGCGTAGAACTCCTTCGAGCGGTCGGCGTCGGACACGGGAATGATGAGCACCTCGAGCTTCATGTCGACGCTCCCGGTACCTGGCATCCCACTCGTGCCGGCGCTGCGGTCCTCGGTCGTGCTCATCGCGTGCTCCCTGGGGTGAGACGGGGGACGACGTAAGCGTTTCACGACGGGTCATAC
This sequence comes from Trebonia sp., assembly GCA_035571275.1. Taxonomy (GTDB): domain Bacteria; phylum Actinomycetota; class Actinomycetes; order Streptosporangiales; family Streptosporangiaceae; genus Trebonia. The sequence goes on along the minus strand of DATMKQ010000223.1, from coordinate 7,467 downwards.
CCCGCGGAAGATCCCCCGCCAATCCTGCTTGACTGCGCACGCGGCGGTTCTTGCTGTTCTCAGGGCACACTCAGATTTATACTGATATGCACGAATACATCCTCGGCTCAGCCCGCGGCTGCACGAGCGAAGTGCCGCTTCAGGAGCTCGTAGAACTCGTTGGGCGGCAGCGGATGCGAGAAGAAGTAACCCTGCGCGATCCGGCAGCCGAGCATCCGCAGGCCTGTCACCTGGTCGGAGGTCTCGACGCCTTCGGCCACCGCGGCTATGCCGATGGCGTTGGCGAGCTCGATGACGGCCCGGACGATCGCCGAGTCGACCCGGCTCTCCGCGACGCCCTTGACGAAGGCGCGGTCGACCTTCACCTCGTGCACCGGGAACTGCTTGAGGTAGGCGAGCGAGGAGTGGCCGGTGCCGAAGTCGTCGATCGCCAGGCGCACGCCCAGCCGGTTGAGCTTCTTCATCACGTCGCGAGCGCCGGAGAGGTCCTCCATCACCATGGACTCTGTGATCTCGAACGTCAGCGACGTAGACGGCAACCCGCACGCGTCGAGGGCCGCCGCGACCTGCGACAGCAGCCCGTTCTCCTGGAACTGCCGCGGCGAGAGATTGACGTTGAGCGGGAAGTCCACACCGAGCCGGTCCCTGATCGAGCGCACCTGGGCGCAGGCCTGCTCCAGGACGTACCGGCCGACCGGCAGTATCAGCCCGGTCTCCTCCGCGATCGGGATGAAGCGCATGGGGGCGATCAGGCCGTTGACCGGATGACGCCACCGCACGAGCGCCTCGGCGCCCACGATCTGCTCCCCGTCCAGGGAGTAGAACGGCTGATAATGCACCTCGAGCTCGCCCCGCTCCAGGCCCTTGCGCAGATCGGCCTCGATCTGGATCCGTTCGGCGGACCGGGTTCCCATGGACCGCTGGTCGAACACCCGGTAGACGCCGCCCCCGCCCCTGGCCTTGGCCTCGTACATGGCCACGTCAGCGTCGCGCAGCAGGTCGTCGGTTGTCTTGCCGGGGTCGGTCATCGCGATCCCGACCGACACGGTGGCGACCATTTCGTAGCCTCCCGACAGCACCATGGGCTGCTGCACCGCGGCGCAGATGCGCCGCGCCGCGATGACCGCCTCGTCCTGTCCTGCCACGTCCTCGAGCAGCACCACGAACTCGTCGCCGCCGAAGCGGGCGATCAGGTCGTTGCCACGCACCACGCCCTTCATCCTGTTGCCGATCGCGACCAGAAACTCGTCGCCGGTCACGTGGCCGAGGCTGTCGTTGATGCTCTTGAACCGGTCGACGTCGATGAAGATCAGCGCGTGCGTCTTGCGGTCGAGTTCCGACCGGCGCAACGCCTGTTCGAGCCGCTCGACCAGCAGCCGGCGATTGGCCAGCCCGGTGAGGCCGTCGTAGAAGGCGTGATGGTGAAGCTCGTCCTCGAATGCCTTGCGCTCGGTGATGTCGCGAAACGCGATGACCGCGCCCGAGGGGCCGGCCTCACCCATGACCGCCGACGCCGTATAGGTGACCGGTATGGTCGCGCCGTCCTTGCCCCGGAAACGGGCGTCGTCCTCGCGGATCGTGCGGCCCGTGCGCATGGCCTCGTGAGCCGGAACGAGCAGGAAATCCGGTGCGGCTACCGCAGGTTCCGCGGCCTGGTCGCTGGTGATGTTCAGTTGCGGCAGTTCGATCAGGTCGACCGCCGCCGGGTTCACGAACGTGAGCCTGCCGTCCGCGTCAATCGCGCAGACGCCTTCGCCGATGTTGAGAGTGATGGACGACAGCCGTTCGCGCTCGACGTGGACCTGCTGGTACAGCTCAGCGTTGCTGAGGGCCGCGTTGCCGACGGCGGCGAGCGCGCGCAGCAGGCCATGGTCGGCGTCGTCGAACGGCTCATCGCGCCGTCGGCCGGCCGCCACCAGCCACTGCTGCTCTCCCGCGATCGTGATGGCTGCCGAGAGCTCACCGGGCGCCGGATCTGCAGACGTCAGGGTCGCCTGCGGGCTGCGGAGCAGCCGCCGGACGGACTCCAGGATCGTGTCCAGGACCGGCTGCTGCCGAAGCTGGCGGTTGGCCTCCAGCGTGACCTCGTACAGCCCTTCGGTCCTCGCGCGATCGTACAGCGCAGCGTACCTCGCGCCGATGAGCCAGCGTCCGAGGATCAGCAGCGGAATTGCCAGCACGATCGCCCAGTGGTGGGCTCGTACGGCGAGCGCTAGCACGACGCCGGTTAACGCTCCGCCACCAGCCAGGGTGAGCTGGATCATCAGGTCGCTGGTGAACTCCTGCCAGGTCATTCCGATCGAGGCCATCACGCCGCTGACCAGCGTCTCATTGACGATCAGAAATACGGCCACTCCCGCCACGACGGCACCGACCTGGGCGACGCCGATCGAGCCCGTCGGCACGGCTATGCCGCGGCTCACGGCCAGGCCCAGCCCCGCGGACACCAGAACCTGCCCGGCGTTGAAGGCCGACTTCACCAGCGGGCGGCGGCGGATGGCCTGTGCCAGGGTCGTCGCCATCGCGAGGGTGCCGAGGGTGAGGACCGGCGGCACGAGCAGGGCGAGGATGACGAAGAAGCACTCATCCACCTGGGCCGCCTCGGACTCGCCGCCCCGGAACACGATCACCGGCCATAGCCAGCTTCCCAGGAGCAGCACGCCGAGGACGGCGGCCACGAAGTATTGGCTCTCGCTGACCGGCGCGCAGCCGGACTGGCGTATGCCCGCAACGATCAGCGCGCCGACGCCGCCCGCGATGGAGGCGGCCACGATCGCCCGCGCAGGGCGTGGCAGTTTCATGGACGCGCTACGTCGCGACCACCCCTTAATTCCATTCCGATGAGCTCCAGGCGCTGCCGTTCCAGGCGGCGCCTGCCCATACGGATCCCTGCCACGCGGTGCCGTCCCACGCCGCGCCCGCCCACACGGAGCCGTCCCAAGCCGCGCTTGCCCAGCCGCCGTCATTCCAGGCTTTGCTGGACCACGCAAAGCCGTTCCAGGCCGAGCCGTTCCACGCCGTACCGTTCCACGACTTGCTGCTGACAGAGCCCTGCGGCCATGAGACGCCCGACCAGAGGCTCGCGTTCCAGGTGTCGGCCAAGCTGGTCACGGGTGCGAGCGAAACCGTGGCGCCGAGCAGGGTCAGCACCGAGCCAACGACGGACTGGCCGAGGTTCATCGGGCCCGCGGTGGCCGCGGCGTTCGCGTTCAGGGCTCCATGCCCGTCTACGAAGGGATTCCCGACCGGGCCAGGGCTGGTCGTGCCGAGCAGCCGGGCCTTGAGCTGATCGGGTGTGAGCGAAGGGTTGCCGGCCAGGATCAAGGCCGCCGCACCGCTCGTGATGGCCGTGCTGAACGATGTGCCGGAACCGACGAAGTTGCCCGAGCCGATGCGGGCCGAGGGGTTTTCGTTGTAGATCGTCGAGCCAGGTGCGGCCAGGCTGACGACCGAGCGCCCGGAGGTCACCAGGTCGGGCTTTGCCCAGCCGTCCGGCGACGTGGGCCCGGCGCTGCTGAAGTTCGTCATCTCATCGTTGGCGACCACTGGCTGGGCCATGTCGTCCAGCGAGCCCACGGTGATCACCAGGGGATCGTCCCCGGGCGACAGAATGGTCCCATTGGATGGCCCGGCGTTGCCGGCCGAGGCCACCACCGCGATGCCCGAGTTCCACGCCGCCTCTACCGCCTGGTCGAGCGGGTTAACGACGGTGGACTCGAAGGGCTGGAAGCCCAGGGACATATTGAGAACCCTGATGTTGTATGCGATCTGGTTATCAACCGCCCACTGCACGCCCTCGATCACCGTCGCCAGGTCGGTCTGGCCGGTCGCGCCGGCCACCTTGACTGACACGAGGTCGGCGCCCGGTGCCTCGCCCTCGTACTGCCCGCCAGAGGAGGCGCCGTTCCCGGCGATCAGCCCGGCCACGAACGTGCCATGACCAAAGCTGTCCTGGAACGGGTTGCTCCCCCCGGTCAGGTCGACCCCGCCGATCAGGCGCCCGGCAAAGTCAGGCAGGTCGTCGATTCCGGTGTCGAGCACGGCTACGGTTACGCCCTGGCCGGTGTCGCCGTTTGCGAACAACTGCGTGGCGCCAGTCTGCTGCAAGAACGCATCGGACGGCGTGTGCGGTCCCGTCGACTCGACGGTCGACTGCACGCTGACCGGGACGTCGGGCGTCACGGTGATGCCCGGCAGCGCCGCCAGCAGCGGTTCGAGCACGGTCGGGATCGAGGCCTCGACCCCGTTGATGATGTGAAACCTGGTCAGTACGCTGCCAAGCACGTCACCCACGGCGGCAACCGGGCTCAGCAGCCCGCTCGCGGTGACGATGACGGTCTCGGTGCTGCTCGCCGACGCCGCCGGAACGCCGACGACTGTGGTGCCGACTAAGGCAGTAGTGACCAGGCCGACCAGGCCGGCCAGCAGTCCCTTCTTCCGCCAGATGAACGATGGTCCGTAAAGGATTCGCCCGGGCGACCCGCCAGTCAGCCTCATCGCCGACCCTCCCTGAATGTGCTCTTTAAACGCAACCACCGTACGCCGCGAGCGGCATCTTTAAGCCTGAAATTTCATGTAAGGACTGGGAACTTTCGGGCATAAAAAGCACCATCGGTTTAATGGCCTACCAAAAGTGCCCGGCGGGTGCGCTGAAGCCGATGACCCGGTATTAGCCTGCTCGTCCGGTACGTGTACTGCGGTAATTGCGATGACTACGGCGCCCGGCGTGTGGTGACCGGACAGTTCCGTCATGCGCGGTACAGGAATTATGGTTTCTCGGCACCAAGCGTGCGATTTCAGCGCCGTTGCGGCCGTGGACTTCTGCTGAATACAAGCGATTTGGCCCTTAACATTACCGGTCACAATAGGCATCTGCTCCGGCGGTAATTAGGGCAGCCGGATGGCGGAGCCGAAGGCGCACAGGTCGCGCAGCACGCACTCGCCGCAGCGCGGCCGCTGCGCCCGGCAGACTGTCCGGCCATGAGTGACCAGCGCGACGTGCAGGTCGTAGCGGATGGGAGCCGGCACGATCTGCGCGAGCAGGCGGTGCGCAGCATCGGCGGTTGTCTTCGCCGGGATCCACCCGAGCCGGATCGCGATGCGGTGCACGTGGGTGTCGACGGGGAACGCGTCCCGCCCGAGGGAGAACACGAGCACGCACGCCGCGGTCTTCGGGCCGACCCCGGGCAGCGATTCGAGGTAGGCCGTCGCGGCCGCGTCCTCGAGTTCGGCCAGCCGGTCGAGGCTCACCCGGCCCTCGCGCTCCTCGATGGCCGCCAGGATCTGCCTGATCCGCCGGGCCTTCTGGTCGGCGATGCCGCCGGAGCGGATCGCGTCGGCCACGTCCTCGGTGGGCGCGTCCGCGACCTGCTCCCAGTTCGGGAAGATCTCTTTCAGCCGGGCGAACGCGCGCCCGGAGTTGATGTCCGAGGTGTGCTGCGACAGTACGGTCGCGACGACCTCGTCGAGCGCCGGAAGCGCGGGCTTGGGAACGAACCTGCCCTGCTGCGCGCGCAGCCGGCGGTGCACTTCGGCGACGACAGACGGGTCAGGCGTTGTCACGGGGGCTACTTCCTGCCTGGTCCTCACCGGTAGCTGCCTGCCGGTAAGGCACCGCGCGCGAGGGTTCGCTCGTAAGGGTATTTCCCCGAGGGCTGGCGAGCTGCCGCTCGAAGCAGGCGTGATCGCTTCTCGAAGTCCGCCGAGCGTCATGCGGCGTCAGGCGCGGGGTCGCCGGGAGCGTTTGACGCTGTCGCGGCCAACGGGTGGTCAGGGATGCGATCGCCAGAGAGGAGAAAGCCCGCTCCGATCACCGCGGCGACGAGGGCACCGCCCCACCAGACGGCGTCGGGTGAGGTCGCGAGCACCTCGCCACCGATGGCCGGGCCGAGCGCGAGGCCTGCGGTCGCCATGAGGCCGAACACCGAGATGTAGCGGCCGAGGAGATGCTCGGGAGCGAGGTCGGCGACGAGTGGGCCGATGACCACGGCGTGCATGCACTCGCCGATCGCGAACATGATTGCGACCGCGGCCAGGAGCGCGGTCGCCCCGAGTTCCGAGTGGATCAGCGTCGCCGGCAAGACGGCGAGGAGCGCGATCACCCAGACCGCGCACAGCGCGGCGAATGCCTTTGCTCGGCGCATCCGCTTGACGACGCGCGTCGCATGGAGTTGGGCGATGACGATGAAGAGCGTGTTGCTGAGCTTGAAGATCCCGATCCCAGCGGGTCCGACGGGGGTATGCGCTATCGCAAACGGCGGAAGGATACTCGAGAACAGCGCGTAGCCGGGGATGATGAGGACGATGTTGACGGCGATCACGATCATGAAGAGTCGATCGCGGGCGACCGCCCGGAATCCTCGTCCCCCGACGCTGGGGTACGCCGGCGCGGCACGTGGATTCGGCACCATCGCCAGTACGAACAGCGCGAAACCGGCGTAGGTGATCGCGTCGAAGACATAAAGGGTCTGGAACGATCGCAGGTCCTGTACCGAGGAGACGATGAAGCCCGCGACCGTGGCGCCGATGCCGAGACCGAGGTTGGACGCGACGCGCCCGAGCGCGAACGAGGCAGCACGTTGCTCTGGCGTTACCAGGGTGATGAGCAGCGTCTGGTTGGCGACGCGGGCCGCGCCGATCCCGGCACCGCCGACGGCCGCGCAAGCGAACGCCTGCCACGGCCGGTCGACGAAAGCAAAGCCGGCATAGCCGAGCGCGCTCGCAAGATTGCCGGCGATCAGGATCGGCTTGGGCCGAAAGTGATCGAGCAGCGCTCCCGTGGGAGGTGACACGAGGGTGGCCGTGCCCAGGATCGTGGCAAGCACCAAACCGGCGGTGGCTGTTGCGATGCCGCGGAACTGGTGCAGGTAGATGATCTCGAACGCGATGATCAGCCCATAGCCGAAGAAGCTGACCGCGTTCCCTGCCTGCAAGAAAAGGACCAGTCGGGGCAGGTCCGTCGGCCAGCCTCTCGCTAGATATCGCCGAATCACGGCGCCCGCCAGCGGCGCGGATCGAGAGCGGCGGACGCCGCGCGCCCGGCCGATGCCGACGATTCCATCGTCAACCCTCCAAGGTCGTTTCCGGCTGCTGCGGCGCGATCCGGTGGGCAGATCGTCCGGGCGATCGGTAGTGCATACACCGCGGCACCCGGAAACTGGGCGCCCGCGAGCCGCCCAGTTCGCGGCGTGGGCGGTGTATACACCGGGCGGAGGTACGGCGTCGTGCCGAAGGAAGGAGCGCTGGATGGTGACAGGCGATCTGCTCTCACGGGCGCGGGCAGGGGATGGCGAGGCATTCCGGGAGCTGGCCGAGTCCCACCGGCGAGAGCTGCAGGTGCACTGCTACCGGATGCTCGGATCCTTCCAGGACGCCGAGGACACCGTTCAGGAGACGATGCTGGCCGCCTGGCAAGGCATCGGCGGGTTCACTGAGGAACGCGCGTCGCTGCGCACCTGGCTGTACAAG
>DATMKQ010000222.1:0-2401 GCA_035571275.1 Trebonia sp. | reverse complement strand
ACGCGGAGCTGTAGTGGAACCTGACCGGCGCGACCGGCTCAGGGAGGCGATCCGGCGGCCGCTGCCGCTCGCCTACCACCCGCTATACCGGTTCTACGAGGGCGGCTCGCTCACCCGGCGCTTCCGCGGCCTGCCCGACCGCCCGGACGACTGGTGGTCCGAGGACTGGGTGGGCTCGTGCACCCAAGCTGGCAACGACGACCCCGACGGCCGCCCGCAGGGCCTGTCAACGGTCGACGTGGACGGCGTCGGCACGGTCACGCTCAGCGAGGTCGTGCAGGCGCTGCCCGAGGAGATGGTCGGCGCTGACTTCGCCGGGCGCTGGGGGGCGGTCACCGGCGTCCTGGTCAAGCTGCTCTCCCCGGCTGGCCCGGTGCCGCTGCACGCCCACCCGACGCGGGACTGGGCGCGGCACCACCTCGGCTCCCCGTTCGGCAAGACCGAGGCGTGGATCCTGCTGGACACGCCGGGGGACGGGGCGGAGCCGGCGCACGCGGGGATCGGGTTCGTGCCCGGCATCGACCGGGACTGGTTCGCCGGCGCGGTGCGCCGCCACGACAACGCGGCGATCCGCAGCACGCTGCACCGGACCGAGGTCCGGCCCGGCGAGGTGTACGTGGCACACGGCGGCGTGCCGCACTACCTCGGCCCGCGGATCTCGTTCATCGAGGTTCAGGAGCCCACCGACCAGATCGTGATCCCGGAGACCGGCGGCGACGACGCGGGCGCGACCATGGGGCTCGGCTGGGACCTCGCCCTCGACATGATCGACTACACCGGCGCGGACGCCCGGCAGGCGCTCACCCGGGCCGGGCAGCAGCCGCGGCTGCTCCGCACCAGCCACGGCTCGCGGGAAGTGCGCCTCTTCAATGACGACGTGCTGCCGTACTTCGACGCGACCGCGCTGGAGGTCGCCGGCGAGATCGAGGTCGCCGACGGGCGGTTCGGCGTCGCGATCGTGGCCGCGGGCGATGGTGCGATCGAGGGTGACTTCGGCAGCCAGCCGATCCGCCGGGGCGAGACGTACGCGCTGCCGGCCAGCCTGCCGTTCCGGATCCGGGCCGCAGCCGCCGCCGCCGAGCCGCTCCGGGTGATCCGCTGCCTGGGGCCCGCAGTGCCGTGAGACAGGGCCGTGAGGCAGCGCCATGACACCGCGCAGTGACACAGAGCCGCGAGACACAGGAGGTAGACCATGCCGGATTACGCGCCGCTGCTGGACCAGGCGCGCGAGCGCGTGGCGCGCCAGTACGGATACGCGATCGGCCGGCGCCGCGACGAGCTGGTCACGCCCGCGCTGGTGCTGGACATCGACGCGGCTCAGCGCAACATCGATCACATGGCCAACTCGCTCCGCGAGATGGGGGCGGCCACGATCCGGCCGCACTACAAGACGCACAAGAGCCCGGAGATCGCCCGGCGGCAGGTTGCGGCCGGGGCGGGCGGGCTGTCGATGGCCACGGTGTGGGAAGCCGCGGTGCTGGCCGGCGCCGGCATGGACGACCTGTTCGTGGTCAACACCGTGTCGCACCCGGACAAGATTGCGCTGCTCGCCGACCTCGCCCGGGACCACACCATCCACGTCGCCGTGGACGATGCGGCGAACGCGGACGTGCTGTCCGCGGCGGCCGTCAAGGCCGGAGCAACGCTCGGGATCCTCGTCGAGGTAGACACCGGCATGGACCGCTGCGGCGTGGACACCGCGCCGGACGGGCTGGCGCTGGCCCGGCACGTCGCGAGCCTGCCCGGGCTGCGCTTCGAGGGCGTGACCGGCTACGAAGGGCACTGCTCGATGACAATCGACAATGACCTGCGCCACGAGCGGCAGCGCGACGCCATGACGTTCTTCACCGGCGTCGCCGAGCTGATCGAGGACAGCGGCATCGACTGCCCGATCCGGTCGGCGGGCGGGATCGCCACCTGGAACTGGACCGCGGCGTTCCCCGGCATCACCGAGATCCAGGCCGGCACGTACGTGATCATGGACAACTACCACGGCCAGATGGTGCCGGGCTTCGAGCACTCGCTGACGGTCCAGGCCAGCGTGATCAGTCGGCAGAGCGACAGGGTGATCGTCGACGCGGGCAACAAGTCCGTCGCCGCCCCGTCCGACGTCTCGCTCGTCGGCCACGCGCTGAAGCCGTTCCGGTTCGACGAGGAACACGGGATCTTCGCCGCGCCCGAGGGCTCGCCGTTGCGCGTCGGCGACTCGGTGGCGCTCGTGCCCGGGTACTCACCCACGACCGTGAACTGGTACGACGCCTACCACGTGGTCCGCGACGACGTGGTCACCGACATCTGGCCGATCATCCCGCGCGGACCCGGGCACAACGGCCTCGCCGCGCTCGGCGCGAGTCTCGCCGCCTGATCTGGGTCAGGACGCGGGCGGGACCTGGCTGGTCAG
>DATMKQ010000221.1:0-2739 GCA_035571275.1 Trebonia sp. | reverse complement strand
GAGGTCGCATACCCGTCGTCGTCGTGCCCGTCAGCGGCGTCGAACCGGCGCAAGAACGCCGCCTGCGCGGCGGTCAGCTTGGACTGCAAATCGCTCAGCGAGGTGAGCACCTCACCCATCGCGGCAGTCTGCAGATCATCGGCGGCGGGCGAGTTGAGGAAATCCAGTCCAGCGCCCGCCATCCGCAGCGCGTCGGCGGCACTGCCGGGCACTTGGTCGGCTGTGGCGCACATCCTGGATCACCTCCTGGCATGACCGTGGGGGATTATTACCAGAATAGCAGTCCATCGATATACATCTCAAGATATGCTACCATGATCTTTTTTCGAAAATAAAGCATCAGGTGTGACTCTTGAGATCTGTGCGTGGGGTTAGCTCAGAGGCCTGATGAGTGCACGATGGAGGTCGTGGTGCGACCGCGCGCGGTGAACAGGTCGAGGATTGGCTCGAGGTCGTGGATGGAGCGCAAATAGACCTTCATGAAGTAGCAATCCTCGGCCACTCCTAATGATCTTGTCGCTTATTGCATCCGGCACATCACGCTTTTATGATTGGCGCGACGATCGGCGTAGTGACTTGTTGCTTTAGTGGCCGCAGTTACCAGGGAGCCGTCAATGAATAAGATGCCGCTCATAGCCGGCTTCCTAGCCGCCGGCTTGGTCACGGGGGTACTCGCCGGCCAGGTTCCGGCGTCAGCACACGCCAATGAGGTGACCGCCAGCAGGGGCACCGCGGCGGCCGCCATCAAGCCCGCGGCCACAGGCGGCCTGGACTGCAACGGCTACAGTCCGGTGCAGCGCCCGGCCAAGGCGGACGGCATGGTGTGCGCCGAGGTGCATGGCGGCAGCTCCGATGGTCACCTGTGGGACAACGGCCACTACATCGGCCACGATGAGCCAACGCTCCAGTTCTATTCGACGCAGCCCGGCTCATCCACCGCCGTGACCTGGACACAGACGCTCCCGCGCGATCCGCGCGCCCGGCCGACCGTCCGCGGGCCGCTCAAGGACGTCACGCACTTCTTCGAGCTGATGCCATCGCTGTGGTACTCGATGGACCTGTGCGACCCTAACTCCTACCCGCAAACACCGTGCACGCCGGACAGCGACTCGAACACGCCGAGCGGAAGCTATCCCGGCGGCGGCAGCGCCTTCCTTGAGCTGCAGTTCTACCCGCCGGGGTTCGCACCCATCACGGACGCGCTGAGCTGTGACGATGTGCACTGGTGCGCCGCGCTCACGATCGACTCCCTCGAATGCACCAACGGGTTCACCTCCTGCAACAACAACTGCGTCGAGCCGGTCAACTTCGCGTTCGTGCAGACCAACGGGGTACCCACCGGGCCGCCGAGCCCTCAGCTCCAGGATGAGGCCAGCTTCAGTCCCAACCGGTCCACCTTGCTGATGAACCCCGGTGACAAGCTGAAGATCCGCATCTTCGACAACAAGGCGGCGGGGGCGCTCGAGACCAGCGTCCAGGACCTCACCATAGGGCGAACGGGATACATGCTCGCCTCGGCCGCCAATGGCTTCGCCAGCACGTCGATCGCTACCTGCGATGGCACGCCGTGGAGCTTCCGGCCGTTGTACTCGACCGCGAGCACAGCCAATCAGGGCGGCTGGGCGGTCGCGAACATCAACGTCGCGTACGAGGTCGGCCACTTCGAGCCGTGCACCAGCCTTTCGGAGCCCTTCCAGATCCAGGTAGGCAACTACAACGACCCGTCCTGGAACGAGTGCAACAGCCCCTACGAGAACACGACAGGACCGGACACGTCGTCAAGCGCCGAGCCGGGTGACGGGCCCTGCTTCCCGGCGGGTGACACTCACGGCCCGTTGAATTCAGCGCCGGACTTGGCGACCGGCTGCCTTGCCGCGGACCTCGACTACGACGGCACGTCATACTGGCGGGACTGGCCGGACTCGACCCACCCCGGCATGTTCCCCTCGCCGCTGCTCATCTCCCAGCCCAGCACGGTGCACGGCGCGCCCTATCCGCAGATGCAGTTCCTCACCGACAACCCCGCGACCAACAGCGAGTGCAGCCCCCCCGCCACCGCGGCGTGCGTCGTGCCGCCGCCGCAGGCGCCGGGCGGGTTCTACCCGTACTGGACGCTCGCCTCCGGTCGCGCCGCGGGACAACATGGCGGCGGCTGCGTCTGGGAGTTCGGGCAGATGACCAACGGCGACACGTTCGGCGGCGACGCCCAATACGGCCCGCCGACCGTGCTGTCACAGATCATCAACCTGGGAGTCATGGACGAGAGCCCGATCATGCCTAATCCGGACTGCGCGGGCCACGGCCACGGCCACCCCCAGGGCCCGCAAGTCTGAAATGCCCGCTGAGGGCAGGTCGCAACGGTCGTCGGCGCCCTGGATCATCAGCGCCGGCATCTAGATCGTTGATCGGTATCTCCTGGCTGGTGGGAGGGCCTTGCGGCGACACGCTGTAGGGGTGCGTGACTGCCGCTTCTTGATGAAGACTTGTCCGGGCGCCTGCTCAGGCGTGGCCGTTCTCGCTGAGCACGGTCCGCAGCGCTTGCCTGAGCCCGGCCGCTCCAGCGTCGCCTAGCGTCGCCGTGAAGTCCCGCTCGGTCTCGGAGTACCGGCTCTCTGCCTGCCGGAATACCTCCCAGCCGTGGTCGGTGAGCGCGATGATGTTGCGTCGCCGGTCTTGTTCCGAGGGCCTGCGCGCGACGATCCCCTGGCGTTCGAGCGCGTCGAGGAGCGCGACCATCGA
>DATMKQ010000220.1:0-5455 GCA_035571275.1 Trebonia sp. | reverse complement strand
GCTGGATCTCCGGCACGTACTCCCGGAGCGGACGCTCCCACTCCAGCAGGCCGTCATCGACCAGGGCGCCGACCGTGGCCGCGGTGAAGGCCTTGGTGGTGGACCCGATGGCGAAGAGCGTGTCCGCGGTAACCGGGAGCTTGGTATCCAGGTCACGCTGCCCCCACCCGGCGGCCAGCACGACCCGACCATCCTGGACGGCGGCGACGGCGCAGCCCGGAACCTCCCAGGCGGCCAGTTGTTCGGCGACGAACCGATCGATGCTCTCCATGTCCTTCTTTCGGCGATCAGGTCCCGGCCGGGGCCGGTCAGGTAATCAGGTAGGTGGCATCACCCTGCGGTTCCAGCCGCTCGGCGTCGATGACGAACGAGCGCCCGTCGGTGAGCTCGACCAGGAGCCGATTATCCGGCATGGCCCGGGTGCGGCCGAGCTGGCCGTCTTTGGTCCTCACGTTGAGCGGCCGGGTATCGAGCGAGGGCAGTCCACTGATCTTGACGATGCTCCGCCCAGCAAACGAGACGTACAACGCCGGGTCCGAGGGCTGTGAGACCCAGTCGAAATAACAGTTCGCGGGCCGCCCGCGCAGGGCGCCGGTGTCCAGGAGACGTGTCCAGGTGGTGCCGTCGACGGTAGCGAAGGCCCCGCCGAGCCCGACGGCGAAGCGCCGGCCCGGGTTGAACGGATCAAATTGCATGTCGGTGAGGATGACGTCGAGGTGATCGCCCTGGCCGTCGTCGTCCTCACCGCGATCGGCGGGGATGAGGCCCCCGCAGGTGAGCTGCTGCTCCAGGCACGCGTCGACCTGCCAGCTGGCGCCGCCGTCATCGGACCGCAAGATGTGGTCCGCATCGAGCAGGTAGATCATGCTGGGAACGTACGGGTTGACGAAGAACCGGCGGGCCTGGCCAGCGCCTCCGCCGGGGACCAGTCGCTGCCAGCTGGTCATGCCGTCGGTCCACTTCCAGAGCTGGCTGGCTGGGTTCCCGCCCACGTAGAACACGGTTGCGCTGTGCCCGCCGGTGGCCTGCACGAGGCCGATGTTGGGATCGGGCAGGAACGGTCCTTGCTGTTGGACCGGGCCGTCATCGCGGTACCCGAAGTTCGGGATGACGAACAGCGCCGGCTGCGTGAAGGTCCCGTCGCCGTTGCTTGGCGCCATCAATACCCCGGCGTCCCCGAACCCGACCACGTCGGACCAGCCGTTGCTGGTCACAGCGGCCAGGAACCGGGGGTGCTTATCCACCCGCCATCCGCCCGCCGCGTACCCGAAATCGGTGATGACCGGCTGCGGATTGTAGCTGAAGCCGCCCTGGCCGTCACCCAAGGCCACGACCACCCCGGCCTCGCCGAACCCGACGATGTCGGACCAGCCATTGCTGGTCAGCGGGGCGAGGAGCCGCGGATGCCGATCCACCCGCCACCCGCCCGCCACGTAGCCGAGAGCGTCGATCACCGGCTGCGGATCATAGCTGAACGTGCCGTCACCATTGCTGAGCGCTACGTACACCCCCGCGTCCCCGAAGCCGACGATGTCGGACCAGCCGTGGCTGGTCAGCGGGGCCAGGAACCGCGGATGCTTGTCCACCCGCCACCCGCCCGCCACGTACCCGAAATCCTGGATCACCGGCTGCGGATTATAGGTGAAGGTCCCGTTGCCGTTGCTCAGCGCCACGTACACCCCGGCATCGCCGAACCCGATGATGTCGGAGCACCCGTTCCCGGTCAGGTCGGCCAGGAATCGCGGGTGCTTGTCGACCCGCCAGCCGGCGTCGTAACCGAAATCCTGGATCACCGGCTGCGGGTTGTAGGTGAACGTCCCGTCGCCGTTGTTTAGCGCGACGTACACCCCGGCATTGCCGAAGCCCACGATGTCCGCGAGACCGTTGCCGGTCAGGTCGGCCAGGAACCGCGGGTGCTCATCGACCCGCCACCCGCCCGCCACGTACCCGAAGTCGGGGATCTTCGGGACCGCATCGAAGGTGAATGTCCCGTCGCCGTTGCCGAACGCCACGTAGACTCCGGCGTCGCCGAAGCCGACGACGTCGGACCAGCCGTTATGGGACATGGGGGCCAGGAGCCGCGGATGCTTGTCGACCCGCCACCCGGAGTCGTAACCCAGATCCGCCAGCACGAAATGGGGATCGGCGAAGGTCCCGTCTGGATTGCTCAGCGCGGTCCAGACCCCGGCGTCGCCGAAGCCCACGATGTCGGCGCGCCCGTCGGTGGTGAGGTCGGCCAGAAGCCGGGGGTGCTTGTCGACCCGCCAGCCTCCCGGGGTGTCCCAGTCGGTGCGGGCGTGGATATCGCGCAGACGCTGGGTCCGCAGCAGGACGGCGAGGTTGTTGGGCCGTTGGAGCTGCGAGGTGTTGTAGTTGCCGAAGAAGCGGATGAAGACGTAGTCCCCGGGCTCGCTGGCGTCGTCGCCGGGCACGTTCGGCACGATGGGGCGGGAGCCGCGCAAGCCGTACCCACTGCTGGCGTTCCACAAGGTACTGCCCGCCCGCAGCGATGGCCCGATGACCATGTGCCGCATGTCGGGACTGCTGATGTCCGGGAGTTCGCCGACCACGGCTTCGTAAAGAGCCAGCGTCTGACCCACTCCGGCACCTACAGACGTGGCGGTCTGGTCCCAGCGCGGCGTGAACAGGAGCATCGACTGCGGCCGCAGCGGGTCGGCGAACGAGCAGTCGTTGTCGCCTCCGCCGTAGTCCTGGGGCACCCAGGACTGGCCACCGTCGGTGGAGGCGTAGCCGTCGTTGTCGCCGGTGTTGAGCGAGATGACGGGTCCGTGTCCCGGGAGCGCAACGCCGGCGATGTTCACGCACGACAGCGTGTTGATGTCGCCAACCGGGCGGAAGTCCATCCCGCCGTCGGTGCTGCGGAATATGCCGCCGTCGGCGGCGATCCACGCGGTCCCGGCGGACGGCTGGTATTGGCGGCCGCTGAACGACGCCGCGAAATCGCGGGACAGGAAGATGCCATGCAGGTCGACGTGCACGTGCTGGCCGTTGTCCAGTTCGACCCAATCGGAGGCGGAGGCAGGATCCAGCGAGGCCGCGAACACCTTCGAGCGTTGCGGCCCGTAGAACAGCACCTCGCCCTGGCCGGGCCGGGTCGCCGCGACGAAGACGTTGCCGCTGTATTGCTGGCCCAATGTCGGCAGGGGCAGGGACTGCCAGCTCGATTGGCTGGTCTGACTGAACTGCGAGTAGTCGCCGCGGTAGATGGCGGGCGGGGTCTGGTTGGCGTCGGCGGTCAGGAACACCTCGAACGGCGAGCGAGGTGACACGACCATGACGCATTCGTTCTGCGAGTTGGACAGTCCGACGGGATCGCCCGCGTTGGGCGGGACCGTGCCTTCATCCTTGGTCCAGGTAAGGCCAGCGTCGAAGGAGACGAAGATCAGGCTGCTGGCCAGGGCGTACACCACCGGAGGCTGGAGATCGCCGGGCAGCGCCGGGGCGACTGCGACGTGATTGACGGCCTGGAAACCGCCGAGGCGCTGGGGCATGACGTCGGTGAACGTGGCACCGCCATCCGTGCTGATGGCCAGCGAGCTGCCGCCTGCGGCGTACACCAGGTTCGCCGTCCCCGGCGCCCACACGAGCTGGCCCGCGGCAGGCAAGCGTGCGGCACCCGGGTTACGCGGAAACATGTGCGCGAGGGCCCAGGTCTGGCCGCGGTCGGTCGAACGCCAGACGCCGGCGTCCAGCGACTGGCGATCGCTTTGCACCATGGCGAGCACGGTGATCTCGAAACCGAACTGCGGGAGCACGAACTGCGGCACCGCGAACGTCCCGTCACCGTTGCTGAGGGCCACGTACACCCCGGCGTCCCCGAACCCGACGATGTCGCACCGGTGGTGATGAGTCAGCCGGGCCAGGAACCGCGGGTGCTCGTCGACCCGCCATCCGCCCGCGACGTACCCGAAATCCTCGATCACCGGCTGCGGCTGGTAGCTGAACGTCCCGTCGCCGTTGCTGAGGGCCACGTACACCCCGGCGTCCCCGAAGCCGACAATGTCGGACCAGCCGTGACTGGTCAGCGGGGCCAGGAACCGGGGATGCTTATCGACCCGCCATCCGCCCGCGACGTACCCGAAATCCTCGATCACCGGCACCGGATCGTAGGTGAACGTCCCGTCACCGTTGCTGAGGGCGACATACACCCCGGCATCCCCGAACCCGATGATGTCGGCGCACCCGTTCCCGGTCAGGTCGGCCAGAAAGCGCGGGTGCTTATCGATCCGCCATCCGGCGTCGTAACCGAAATCCTGGATGACCGGCTGCGGGTTGTAGGTGAACGTCCCGTCGCCGTTCCCCAAGGCGACGTAGACCCCGGCATCACCGAAGCCCACGATGTCCGCGAGGCCGTTGCCGGTCAGGTCGGCCAGGAACCGGGGATTGCGGTCCACGAGCCAGCGGGCGGAATCCGGTCCGACGGCGACCGAGGGCACGCAGAAACCGCCTATGGCACCCGGTACTCCGAATTGACCGTCGTCCGGCTGGCTCCACTGGAGTTGCGACCACGACTGGCCGCCGTCTTCGGAGACCCACAGGTTGCTCGACAGGGATCCGGCAACTATGAGCTTCCCGTCGTCGGAACTGTCGAGCGAGAGCATCCGCCCGGTCACGAATCGCTGCGTCGGCAGCGACGTGCTGGCCCGCGTGGGGCTGACATCCTGGATGGTGGCCACGACCGCCTCCCGCCCGCTGGCCTAGGCCGGCGTGGTGGCTGCGCGCCGCCACTCCAGCCGGGCGCCGACACTGAGCACGGCGGCCAGCACGAACAGGACGGCGACTACGATCCATTCGGCGCTGCCATTGCCGTGGTCGGGATCGACGCCGAACACGGTCTCGATCCAGTCCCGCCAGAAGACCGTGACGATGCCGAGAATCGCGGCCGCGCAGGCCGCGGCCGTTTCGATCCAGAACCGGACTCGGAGGTGGGTCGGCATCAGCTGCTCCAAAAGCGCAGAAAGTGGCGGATGTGAACATGTAGGAATACATGCTCTCCGCTGAGTGCACAGGTGTCCAGATCCGGTCAGCGGGGGCGATTGGGTCGGGACGGACGGCGGTAGAGCTCGGTCAGCAAGGCGACCGCGGCGTGGGTGGAGGGATGCGGGTCGTGGCGCCGCCAGATCATCTGCACGGTGATGGGTGGGGCGTCCCGCAGCGGGCGGAAGACCACGCCATCGCGCCCGTACTGAGCGGTGGTGCCTTCGGGGGTGATCCCGATGCCGCCGCCGGCCGCGACCACCGCCAGCCAGTCGTCGATGTCACGGGTTTCCTGGAGCCGCGGTCGCGCCTCGGGGGGCCACAGGTCCGGACTGGTGGTCCCGGTGCGCCGGTCGATGAGCACCGTGCGCTGGGCTACCTCGTCGAGCCGGATGGAGCGGCGCCGAGCCCAGGGATCGTCGGCGGCCAGCGCACAGTAGCGACGCTCGTAACCGAC
>DATMKQ010000219.1:0-23786 GCA_035571275.1 Trebonia sp. | reverse complement strand
CGGTCGGTCAGACAGCGTGGTAGATCGTCCGCCCCCCAGGGCGGACGATCTACCACGGTAACGTCCTTGCCCGGAATGTCTCGAGTCGAGGTTCAGGCATTCCGGGCATATCGATTGACTACGGAGGCAGTAGCGGCGCGGCCCCGTGCCCCGCGCCGCGCGGCCCCGGCGCCTCAGTCACTTCAACCTCGTCGGTCGCGTCCTCGTCGGTCGGTCAGACAGTGTGGAAGATCGTCCGCCCCCCACGGCGGACGATCTTCCACGGTAACGTCCTTGCCCGGAATGTCTCGAGTCGAGGTTCAGGCATTCCGGGTATAGCGCGTGCTCCCGGGAGGCAGTGGTGGCTTGGTGCGCAAGACTCGCGGCATGACCGTCAGAGGACTGGCGGGAGGTTTGCTTTTTTACGCTGTAATGATGTAATCAAATGCTATGGCAAGCAAGAAGGAACCTCTCGACGCCTACTCGCAGATCGTGGTGGGCGTCGCGGAGCAGCTCACGCCCAGGGTGGCTAGCCTTCGGGTACCGAGGGCCGGGGGGGCGGGACGCGGATCCGCGGAAAGCCTCGGCTCTGCGGTCGTGTTCACCACGGACGGGTTCCTGCTCACGAACGCGCATGTCGTCGGCCGCGCCACCGGGGGGACGGCGGCGTTCTCCGATGGGACCTCGTTGCCGTTCCGGGTTGTCGGCGCGGACCCGCTGTCCGACCTGGCGGTGCTGCGCGCGTCAGGCGACACGCCGGCGCCGGCCGACCTCGGCGAGGCGGACGACCTCGCAGTCGGGCAGCTTGTGGTGGCCGTCGGCAATCCGCTCGGGCTGGCAGGCTCGGTCACCGCGGGCGTGGTCAGCGCGCTGGGCAGGTCAATGCCCGCCGGCGAGCATGGGCTGATCGAGGACGTCATTCAGACCGACGCCGCGCTCAACCCCGGCAATTCCGGCGGCGCGCTCGCCGACGCCCGCGCGCGAGTCGTCGGCATCAACACCGCCGTGGCCGGAGTGGGGCTCGGGCTCGCCGTCCCTGTCAACTCGACGACCCGGCGGATCGTATCGGCGCTGATGCGCGAGGGACGGGTGCGCCGCGCCTACCTCGGGCTCGTCGTGGCGCCAGCGCCGGTCGCTCCCGCGTGGCGGCCTCGTCTCGGCGGCCGCGCCACCGGGCTGCGGGTGGCATCGGTGGTCGTCGGCGGGCCGGCCGACCGGGCCGGGCTGCGCGCCGGGGACCTGCTGTTGACCGCCGGCGGCCACGAGGTCGCGACCGCCCAGGACCTGCAGCGGCTGATGTTCTCTGAGTCGATCGGCCGGCCGCTGGCCATCACGGTCATGCGGAACGGCGCGCTGGTGGACGTCATCGCCGAGCCTTCTGAGCTCGTGGCGGCATAGCCAGGCCGTCGCGCTACGCGAGGTCGGGTTGGGCGCGCGCCGCCTCGCGGCGGGCTTCGTCCAGGAACCGGCTGACATCATTCCGGCTGGTTAGCCGGACAAAGCGCAGGTGGGCGTTGGCGGGATCGGTGGCCGCGGCCGCGTACCTGGCGCGGTCCTCCGCATGCTTGTGCCATGCCCACGAGATGACCGACTGCTCGGGGTTCCAGCTGAGGAAGTTCCGCCAGCCCTCGCGGTTGCCATTCCACAGCACTTCGCGGCCCGCCACCCGGCGGAGCGTCCGCCACGTCACCTGCCGCATCACGGTGCGCTTAGGTATATCGAGCCAGACCACCGCATCCGCCCGCGCCCAGACGAGCGGCTGGACGGTGCCGTAGTTCCCGTCGATCACCCAGCCGCCCTCCGCTGCCGCCGCGGCGACAATCCGCCGGAATTCTTCCTTCGGCAGCGGCTCCCACTCCGACTGGTGGTGGATCCCGTCTAGCTCGATGTGTGGCACGCCCATGATGGCGGCAAGTTCGCGGGCCACCGTGGACTTGCCGGAACCGGAGGTACCGACCACTGACACCCGTCGCACGAATGTGGAACGTAACACGCCGCCGTCCTGTGACGCGAGTCTTTTCCGCCCGGCCCCGCGCGCGGGGTCCGCCACCGAGCGGTGGGGCGGGAGCGGGCATGATCGCGCATCGAGCTCAAGATCGCAACTCGTTGTCCACAGGCAGTGGACAAATCGGACCAGTTATCCACAAGCCGCACATCACTCTTACCTGGCGATTGCCCGGTCCTGCACCGTGAAAGTGGACATTGGCTCGCGGTCGCCGGATGGGTGAGATAACCGCGGAGCGAGATCTAAGGAGAACTGCGATGAGCCAGACCAACTACATCGTGATGACGGGATTCGTGACGGCGGAGCCGAAACTGGGGCTTACCAAGTCGGCGGGGACACCGGTGACGAAGATCCGGGTGGGCTCGACGCCCCGCACGCTGAACCGCGCGACCGGAGAGTGGCAGGACGGTGAGACCTCCTGGTACAACGTGAAGTGCTGGCGCAAGCTCGCGGAGAACGTGGTGGGCTCCCTGCATAAGGGGGACATGATTCTCGTGCGCGGCAAATTCCACACCCGGACCTGGGTGGACGACCAGCAGCACACCAGGATCGAGCTCGAGATCGAGGCGGAGTCAGTCGGGCACGACATGTCGTACGGCTGGTCGCACTTCAACCGCGGTGTGCACACCCCCCCGGCCGCGATGCGTGCCATGGCCAACGGCGAGGCTGCCCGGCAGCAGATGGCGCCGGACCCCGAATTCGATGATGACGTGGAGTATGCCGACGGCCCCGAGGAGTACGGCAACCTGCCGGGCGACGAGGGGTTCGGCGGCGGCCCGGACGCGGGACTCGCCCCTGTCGACGGCCCCGCCGGCCCGCTGACCGGGCAGGCCGAGTCGCGTCACCCGGACCAGGAGGAGGCCGCCGAAGGCGGCATGCTCGCCACGGTCTGAGGGGGGCGCCGGTCGTGGCGGAACGGGACAGGCAACTTTCCCGCCACGACCGACGGCCAATATTGCAGGTTCTCCACACGGCGCGCACGTGGAGCATCTATTGTGTTACCTAGAGTTACTTAGAGTGCCTGCGAAAGCGGGTCGCACGGGACGGCGGGACGTCGGGGACGTCAAGGTGGCGACAGGCGGAGGCATGCCAGCAGTCCAGGAAGCGATCAGGCAACGCCAGCGCGAGTTCGGGAGGCTCGTCCGCTGGCCATGGTACTGGCCGTTGCTCACCCTGCCCCTGCCGCTGATCGGTTACGTGCTGTCCGTACTGGCCGCCTACCTGGCGCTAGCGGGCTGGGAACTCGGGCAGACCCCGCTGCGCGCCGGGGACCTGTTGCTCTTCACGTCGCTCATGGTCTGCGGGGCGATCTGCATCGAGGCGACCAGGCGGCTCGGACAGCCGACCGGCGTCTCCCGGGATCTGCTGTCCGCGTGGTGGCTGCCGGTAGCCCTGCTGCTGCCGCCGTTCTACGCGCTGGCCGCGCCAGCGGTGCTCGGGATGCTGCTCTACCTACGGGTCGGCCGCACCCCCGTCTACCGGCGGGTGTTCAGCTCGGCGGCGCTTGGCCTGGCCGGTGCCTGCGCGTCGATCCTGTTCCGCTGGCTCAGCCCGATCACGCAGCAGGGCGAGGCGAGCGGCTGGCTGACGTACCCCGCACCGCACGAGTGGTTCCTGCGGCCGCAGCAGGCTGCCGTCGCGGTGCTGTGCGCGGTCGTGTTCGCCGTGCTCAACACCTGCCTGGTCGCCTTCGCGGCATGGCTTGCCGAGCCGGCGGCCAAGCTGGCTGACATGCTCTGGGACCGCGAGCGCATGCTGCTCGACCTGACCGAGACCTGCGTTGGCATCCTGGTCACGATCGCCTGCGCGCTCAGCCCGCTGCTGCTGGCCGTCGCGCTGCCGCCGGTGGTGCTGCTGCAGCGCAGCCTGATGCACCAGCAGCTCAAAGCAGCGGCGAGACTTGACGCGAAGACCGGCCTGCTGAACGCGACCGCCTGGCAGCGTGAGGCGGACGCGGAAATCGTGCGGGCGCAGCGGCTCGTCCAGCCGCTGGCAGTGCTGCTCGCCGACGTCGACCATTTCAAGAAAGTCAACGACACCTACGGGCACCTGGCGGGCGACGACGTGCTGCGCGCGCTCGCCGCCGAACTGCGGCACCAGGTTCGTGAATCGGATCTGGTCGGCCGCTTCGGCGGTGAGGAGTTCGTGATCCTGCTGCCGAAGAGCCAGGCGGAGGAGGCGTGCCGGATAGCCGAACGGCTGCGACACGGCGCGAACGGGGTGGCGGTGCCGGTGGCCGGCACGCTCGTGGGCGTCACGATCTCGATTGGGGTGGCGGTGCTCAACAGGCATGGGCGTGACCTGTTCGAACTGCTCGCGGCCGCCGACCTCGCGCTATACCGCGCGAAGAACACCGGGCGCGACCGGGTATGCCTGTATGACCCGGCCGACGCCGCGCCTGACGCAAGCCACTGACAGACAGCCTCTAGGCTTGAAGCTATGCCGGAGTACATTTACAGCCTGCGCGGCGTCCGTAAGGCGCACGGAGACAAGGTCGTCCTGGGCGACGTCACGCTGAGCTTCCTGCCAGGCGCCAAGATTGGCGTCGTCGGCCCGAACGGCATGGGCAAGTCCACCCTGCTGCGAATCATGGCCGGAGAGGAGCCTGTGTCCAACGGTGAGGCGCGGCTCCTGCCCGGCTTCACCGTCGGCCTGCTCGCCCAGGAGCCCAAGCTGGACGACACCAAGACGGTGCTCGGCAATGTCGAGGAAGGCGTTGCCGAGACCAAGAAGCTGCTCGATGAGTACAACGCCATCGCCGAGAAGATGGCGACCGACTACTCTAAAGACCTGCTCGAACAGCTGGGCAAGCTGCAGGAGCAGCTCGAGCACAATGATGCCTGGGACCTGGACAGCCAGCTCGAGCAGGCGATGGACGCGCTGCGCTGCCCGCCGCCCGACGCGCCGGTCACGAACCTGTCCGGCGGCGAGAAGAGGCGAGTCGCCCTCTGCAAGCTTCTCCTCCAGCAGCCAGATCTGCTGCTGCTGGACGAGCCGACCAACCACCTGGACGCGGAAAGCGTCCTGTGGCTGGAGCAGCACCTGGAGAAGTACCCGGGCACCGTCGTGGCGGTCACCCACGACAGGTACTTCCTCGACAACGTCGCGCAGTGGATCCTCGAGCTCGACCGCGGTCACGCCTACCCCTATGAGGGCAACTACTCCACGTACCTGGAGACGAAGGCCTCCCGGATCAAGGTCGAGGGCGCCAAGGACGCCAAGCGCCGCAGGCGCCTGGACGACGAGCTGGAGTGGGTCCGGTCCAGCCCCCGTGCCCGCCAGGCCAAGTCAAGGGCCCGCCTGGAACGCTACGAAGAGATGGCAGCCGAGGCCGACAAGAACCGCAAGCTGGACTTCGAGGAGATCCAGATCCCGCCCGGCCCGCGTCTTGGCAACCTGGTTGTCGAGGTCACCGACCTGTCCAAGGGCTTCAGCGACCGGGAGCTCTTCGAGAAGCTGAGCTTCAGCCTGCCCCGCAACGGCATCGTCGGCGTCATCGGCCCGAACGGCGTCGGCAAGACCACGCTGTTCAAGATGATCGTCGGCGAGGAGCTGCCGGACGCCGGCACGATCAAGATCGGTGAGACTGTAACGATCTCCTACGTGGACCAGAACCGCGCGCGCATCGCCCCGGACAAGAACGTCTGGGAGGTGATCTCCGACGGCGAGACGTTCATCTACGTCGGCACGATGGAGATCCCCAGCCGCGCGTACGTGGCCGCGTTCGGGTTCAAGGGCGCCGACCAGCAGAAGCCCGCGGGCGTCATGTCCGGCGGCGAGCGCAACCGCATGAACCTGGCGCTCACCCTCAAGCAGGGTGGCAACCTGCTGCTGCTCGACGAGCCGACCAACGACCTGGACGTGGAGACGCTGGCGAGCCTGGAGAACGCGCTGCTCGAGTTCCCCGGCTGCGCCGTGATCACCAGCCACGACAGGTGGTTCCTCGACCGGGTGGCCACGCACATCCTGGCCTGGGAAGGCGGCGCGAGCTGGTTCTGGTTCGAGGGCAACTTCGAGGCATACGAGAAGAACAAGATCGAGCGCCTCGGCGCCGAGGCCGCCCGTCCGCACCGCGTCACCTACCGCAAGCTCACCCGCGGCTGACGCGGGCTGAGCCAAGACCGCTCACGCCTGGCCGGCGGCGGCGGCGGCCGCGTCCGGGATGCCGTCTACGCCGAGCCGGCCAAGCAGGGACACCAGGGTCCGCAGGTCAGCCTCGCTCAGCGGCGCGAGCGGCCCGGGGTCCTCGATGAGGTTGCGCCAGAAACTCGCCCGCAGCCGTTCTCCGTCCGGGGTGAGCGCCAGCGCCTTGACGCGACGGTCGCCGGGGTCGGCCTGCCGCCGCACCGCGCCGCGCCGCTCGAGGCGGTCGGCGACGGCGCTGAGGTTCGACGCGTCGTGGTCCAGTTCGGCGGCCAGTCGGCGCATCGGGATCGCTTCGCCGGGACGTAGCGTGAGCAGCGCCCTCACCTGGACCGGCGACAGGCCGACGGCCGCCGCGTGAGACGCCCACTGCTGCCGCAGGCGGTCGGCGAGCACCAGGAGCGCGAGGTCCGCGTCGCGGGTGAGGCGCTGTCGTTCGGTGCCGGGCGGCGGCAGGTCAGCGGGCACATACATGAAAGCCAACTGTAGCCAGCCGCCCTCGCCACCGCCCCGTCCCCGACCAGCGGCGCGCGGCGTGGGGCGCGCGGCGTGAAGAATCAGGAGTTAGCGGGTCAGGCCGCGGGCTCGGCCTTCTTGCTTCGTGACGCCTCGGTATCGGCCTTGGCCTGGTTGCGGATAGCCCGGAAGCGTTGCTGGGCACCTTGCTTGGTGAGCCCGTAACACGCGCCGATCTCCATCCACGTCGATCCGGCCTTGCGGGCGGCTTCAACCTGGGCAGCCTCTAGCTCCTCCGCCGCTTCCCGCAGGCGGCGGGCGGCATCGAGCCGGCTCATCGGCCTGTCGGCGACGTCGAAGGCGTTGAGCGCAGCCAAGATCCGCTTGACAGGACTTCTGGAGGCCACGGACACAGCCTAGTCGACAACTGGCTCCGGTCAATGATATGTTGACGTCTGGTCAACATTTCGTTGACCCGCCTAGGCTGTGAAGTGGGGTGATCTACATGGCTAAGAAGAGCAAGAAGAGCAAGAAAGGTAAGAAGGGCAAGAAGAAGTAGCCCCTCGGCCTGGGCGGCAGCGGTCGGACGACGTACCGCTGCCGTCCGCAGGCCCAGGCTGTCCTCGGAAAAATAGTGGTACACTACCACTATTAGACCGCGAGGACAGTCGTTCGTGAGGGGAGCCGGAGCCGTGCCGGAGCTGCCGAAGTCGCACGCCGCAGTCGCAGACGTGCGCCGGTCCATTGTCGTCCCGGCATCAGCGGCCGACGCGTTCCGTGTGTACACCGAACATCCGGTGCAGTGGCTCCCCGCCGCGCACACGTTCATCAAGGATCCGCAGGCCATAGCCATGGAACCTTGGGTGGGCGGCCGCTTCTACGAACGCGGAGCGGACGGCAGCGAGGTCACGAGGGGAACGATCACCGAGTGGTCGCCGCCGCACCGGCTGGCGGTCACATGGCGGATTGGACCCGGCTGGCGGCCGGTCTTCGATGACGAGCACGCGAGCGTCATTATCGTCGAGTTCCACCCGTCTGGCATGGACGCTACCGAGGTCGCGCTCACGTACACGCACCTCGACCGCCATGGTGAAATGGCGCCGGTGATCAGGTCAGCGGTAGAGAACTCCAGCCCGGACGACACGCTGCACAGGTACGCCGAGGTGGTGGCACGCCACGCGGTCGCCGCCCCGGGCACTACGCAGGCGTGACGCCCAGGTCGCCGCGACCGCCCTGGCTCGGAGTGTTCTCCGGAACCGCATTGACCAGGCTGTGCGCGGCCATGACCAGGTAGTCCCACAGCTGCCCGTCCAGCGCCGGATCCAGGTCCAGTTCGTCGAGCGAGGTCCGCATGTGCCGCAGCCACGCGTCGCGTTCCGCCTCGCCGATGCGGAACCGGACGTGCCGCATCCGCAGCCGGGGATGCCCGCGCAGCTCGTTATAGGTAGACGGGCCGCCCCAGTACTGCATGAGGAACAGCCGAAGATGCTCCTCAGCCGGCCCTAGATCCTTCGCCGGATATACCGGTCGCAGCACCGGGTCGGCGGCGACCTCTTGATAGAAGCGGCGGACCAGCCGGGTGAACGTCTCCTCGCCCCCGATGGCGTCGTAAAAAGTGCGCTGCGACTGTTCGGTTTCCTCGCTCATGACGTTGCCAGCCTAGCAAGCGCGGGCAGCCGTACGGTTCGGTCGAATCTGACGCTACCCCACGGCGCCCGCGGTCGCTCAGTCGCCCGACTCGCGGCCCAGGCATTCCCGGACAGCCATCGGAAGGCCGCGAGCGGCTCTGTCATTGACGAAGAGAGCCGCGGCTCGGCGGGCAGGCAGCCTGAGCCCGAGCACGGCACGAAAGCCCGACGTCCCGCCGTCATGCCCGAGGTAACCGGGCGGGCCGAGCACCCAACCGAGCCCGGCCGACCGCAGCGGATCGATGGCATGGTGCGGCTGCTGGGCCATCCGGATCGCCGGCCGGTAGCGGAGTCGGGCGGCGAAAGGCAGGCGGCCAGATAGCGGGCCATGCATGACGCGCGACGCCGGAGCAGATCATGCCGAGCGACTGGAAGACATGCCGCTCCAGCAGCGAGCTGAACGGAACACCCGCGGCCGCTCCAGCGCCAGGCTCAGCACCTGGAAGCCGAAGTTCGAATAGTCCCAGTCCACCCCGCGAGGCCGGCCGGCGGTCAGGCGCAGCTCACGCCCGGCGACCTTGGGCGTCAGGAAGGCATAGGGGTCAGCCGCGCCTGCGGTGATCCCAGGAGACAGGCGCGGCAGCCCCGAGGTGTGCGTCGCCAGCTGCACCAGGTCTTGGTCATAGAACCGATCTCGAAGCGGCCGATCTCCAGTTCACGCCTCGGACGTCTGCCCGATGCCCGCGGCATCGAGGGCTGTCTTGACCCGTACGCGCATCTCGCGCTCGACCTCCCACTGACGCAACGGCGCGGTCTTCACCACGATCCGCATGGTCACCTCGGAGCTCGACAGCTCCTGCGCACCCCACACCTCCGGTTCCTCGAGCATGACCGCGCGCCAGACCGGCTCGTCCCACAACGACAGGGCGGTATCCGACAGCACCGACCGGATCGTGCCGAGGTCCGCCGCATAGGGCACGGGGAAGTCGATCACCGCGCGCGCCCAGCCCTGGGACTCGTTGCCGACCTGATCGATCGTGCCGTTCCTGACGTGCCAGACGATCCCGTTGACATCGCGCATCCGGGTGATCCGAAGCGTCACCGTTTCCACCGTCCCCGTGGCGCCGCCGACGGTGATCACGTCCCCGACCCCGTACTGGTCCTCGAGCAGCATGAAGATCCCGGCCAGGTAGTCGCGGACCAGGTTCTGCGCGCCGAACCCGATCGCGATGCCGACCACGCCGGCGCTGGCGAGCAGCGGCGCGAGGTTGATCCCGATGTCGCCGAGCACGACCACCCCGGCGATCGCGATAACCGTGACCGACGCGGCGCTGCGCAGGATAGAGCCGAGTGCGCGAACCCGCTGATGCCGGCGCTCGTCGATCAGCGCCCGTTCCGCGCTGGCGGCCGCCGCGGCGATCTCCGGCGGGCTGGCGTCGGCGACGGCGTCGACGCCAGCCCGCGCCGCACGGATCCCCATGGCCTCCGCCGCCGGCCCCGTGACCGTGGCACCCCCGGCCGCCTCGGCACCGAGGCTGTCCGCGGCATCGGTCGCATCCGCCACCTCTGCCGCGTCGCCCACGTCAGCCGCGGTCCCGCGGCGCCGCCACCGTGGCCGCAGCCGGCTGGCCATCAGC
Organism: Trebonia sp.; assembly: GCA_035571275.1. Classification (GTDB taxonomy): domain Bacteria; phylum Actinomycetota; class Actinomycetes; order Streptosporangiales; family Streptosporangiaceae; genus Trebonia. The sequence goes on along the minus strand of DATMKQ010000219.1, from coordinate 13,938 downwards.
GACGACCTCACCCCGCCCCTGAACTGCGGCAGGATCGAGTCGGCCGCGCGTTCGGTGATGCGGTTTATCAGCCGGTGCAGGAGCGCACGGATGATGAGGGCGAGCACTATGACATAGGCCACCCGCAGCAGCAGGTGGAAGGGCCCGGCGAGAAAGTTGGTGGTGAGCGACGCGAGCTGGCCGTTGTGCGTCAGGTCCCAGACCAGACGGCAGGCCACGCCGGGACTGCTGGTGCAACTGCCGGTCAGCGTCGTCGCCGCGCGATCGGTACCGAAGAGCGCCGTATGACCGGTACCGGACAGCACCTGGACGTGCCGCAACAACGTGGAGCCTCCCTGGGCCGGGGGGAGATGGGGGGCGGGTAGCCCCCCATGCCGGAGGTGAGCGGGGATGGGGGGCGGGTAGCCCCCCATGCAGGAGGTGAGGATTGCTCCAGGCGAGGCTACCGGACGATCACGTCCAGCAGGCCGCCGTCGCGTAGCCCGGCCAAGTCCGGATCCCGGTCGGCGTTCGCGCGCAGGTCGGGGTTGAGCTTGACAGCCGCGGTGAGGGTGACGGCCGCCGAGTCGGCCAGTCCGGCCACCGCCTGCGCGCAGGCCAGGCCGTAGTATGCCATCCCGGTCGCCGGGTCCGGCGCGTCCAGGTAGGCAGCGGTGGCAACCGCGTGGGCCTGCAGCGCGACCGCCCGGTCCGGCTGCCCGTGCCGCAGGTAGTAGTCGGCGATGTGCCCGGTCGGGTGCCAGAAGCCGCGCACGATGATCTGCAGCCACAGCATCCGCCCCCGCAGCCACGGGTGCCGGGACGGGTCGAGCAGATCCTCATCGCTCAGCGCCCGCACGCCATCCAGGAGCGACGTGGCAGTCCCGCGGGTATCCGCCACCACATCGTCGAAAGCGCGGGAAGCATACGCCGCGTAGACGTCAGGCGACGCGTGGTCGATGTCCCCGAATTCGGGCGGAGTCTGGCCGGAAAGGATAGCCCGCACTCGTTCAGACTGCTGGAATTTGAATTCTGTGTTGTGCGCGAGCAGCGGCACGGCGGCCCACCGGTGCGGCCCTCCCGCGTCAACATCCCCGGTTTCGATAGCGGCGGGGGCGGTGAGCAGCATCTCCTCTTCGGCGGCGGCGAATCCGAGCAGCCCGGTGATGACGGTCCGCAGCGCGCGGGCGTCGTCCATCACGTCTTGTCCTTCCCCGCGCGGAACAGCAGCGTGTCCCCGACAGTGATCGTGATCGGACCGAACCCGAGCGTCTGCAGCCGGGTCAGCAGCGCGGCTGGCTCGACGGGGTTGTAGGTGTCGCCGGCGTGGAATTGGTGCAGCCTGTCGCTGGCCAGGCTGTCGGAGCCGACCAGTGTGCCGCCCGGCCGCAGCACACGCAGCGCCTCCGCGAGCAGTGCGTTCTGCAGCGCGGGCGTCGGCACGTGGTGCAGCATCGTGAACATCCCGACCGAGTCGAACGACCCGTCCGGATAGTCGAGCGCGGTCGCGTCGCCGACCACGACCGACACGTTCGTGTGCGCGAAACGCATCAGAAGCGCGTCGGCGGCGGCGGCGTCGAGCTCGACCGCGACCAGGCGGCGCACCTGGTGCCGCAGCCATTCGGTCGCCGCGCCGGGACCGGGGCCGATCTCGAGCATGTCCTCGCCGAGGTCGACACCGGAAGTGACCACGGGCAGGACGTCGTCGTGCAGGTGCGCGGCCCATTCGGGGGTGCCGAGCAGGTTAGCGTGGTTTTCGTTCACAGTAAGTGACGCTACGGCCGAGCCCCCGTCCCGCATAGCGCGTAGGCTGCCATGTTGTGTCGCCAGCCGGTCAGCGTCCGGAATCCGTGCCGGACGGCATCGTCGTGGCCACCTTCCCCATGCCCGGCGGCGCGGTGTTCAGGTGGCACACCCACATGGACCACCAGTTGGCGTGGGCGGCGAGCGGAGTGCTCACCGTGCTCACCGAGGGCGCGACCTGGGTGCTGCCGCCGACCAGGGCGCTGTGGATCCCCGCCGGGCTGCCGCACGAGACCGGCGCGGCGAGCGTGGCGACCATGCGCAGCGTGTACATACCGCCGGACCTGGCGCCGGTGAGCTGGACGGTTCCGACGCCGATAGCGGCGAGCCCGCTGCTGGGCGAACTGATCGGCTACCTCGGCGACCTCGCCGTGCCGAGCGCGCCGAGCACGCCGAACGGGCCGGGCGGGCCGAGCGCGCCGAACGGGCCGGGCGGGCCGAGCGCGCCGCAGACCGCGCGGCGCCGCGCGCACGCGGAGGCGCTGCTCGCGGACCTGCTCGAACCGGTCCCGCTGGCCGCGATAGACGTCCCGTTCCCCACGGGCCCGCTCGTCGCGGCGATAGCGGGCGCGCTTCGCGACGACCCCGCCGACCAGCGCACGCTCGCCGACTGGGGACGCGAGGTCGGCGCCAGCGAACGGACGCTGGCACGGGCGTTCGTCGCGCAGACGCGAATGCCGTTCGGCCGGTGGCGGACGCTGCTGCGGCTGCAGGCGGCCCTGCCGCCGCTCGCACGCGGCGAGCCGGTGGCCCGGGTGGCGCACCGCGTCGGCTACCAGACGCCGAGCGCGTTCGTCGCCGCGTTCCGCCGTGAGACCGGCCTGACCCCCGCCAGCTACTTCGCCCGCACCCCCTGACGCTTCGAACGCACCCCCTGACGCTTCGAACGCACCCCAGCGACTCCGTGAGCCAGCAATCCGGGACGCGCCGGGTCAACGTTGTAGCTGAGCACCCGCCGCGGGTGGATACGGATGATTCCGGTCCCCATGGCCAGCCCGGGCGCGTCCGCACCGGCGTGGGCGTCCGCGCCCGTGCCCGGAACGGCTTCGGCGACGCCCCGGATCTCCAGGAACCGCGTTCCCTCCAGCCCCCCGTCCGGCCTGTCGTCCACCACGAAGGCCACCGCCGGGTTGTGCTGGACGTTCTTGTACTTGGCCGACTGCGCCATGTTGTAGCCGGCGATGTCGATGGTGCCAAGCTGGTCGTTGTAGCTGAACCCGACCGGCTTGACCTGAGGGGCACCGCCAGGTCCGATCGTCGCCAGCCGCCCAAGCTGCTGCGCCGAGAGGAATCGCTGTTCTGCATTGGTAAGCGTCATGCTCTCAACCCTAAAACCTCAAGTAATCTTGAGGTCAATGCCTGTGACCTCGATTCCCGCCGCCGTCAGCGAGCTGACCGTCGGACAGTTGTCGGCCCGCAGCGGCGTCGCGATCTCCGCGCTGCGCTTCTACGAGGACCAGGGCTTGATCACATCCCGCCGCACCGCGGGCAACCAGCGGCGGTATCCGCGCGCGATGCTGCGTCGCGTCGCGTTCGTTCGCGCCTCCCAGCGGGTCGGCATCCCGCTGGGCCGCATCAAGGACGCGCTCGACGGCCTGCCGGCGAACCGCACCCCCACCCCCGCCGACTGGGAACGCCTGTCAGCAGAGTGGCGTGCCGATCTCGACGACAGGATCGACCACCTCCAGCGCCTGCGCGACCGCCTGGTCGGCTGCATCGGCTGCGGCTGCCTGTCCTTGGCCTCCTGCCGTCTGGTCAACCCCGACGACACCCTAGGCGCCCAGGGCCCCGGCCCCCGCAACCTCTAGGCCGGTTTCCCGCGCCACGAACGCCAGGCAGTCACCGGCCAGCGCGGCCGACAACGACACCGCCCGCTGCCCGTGCCCCACCTGTCCCTCCGCACGCAACAGCACCGGCCGGCCGGACACCGACGCGTACTGCAGCGCCGCGCACATCTTGTACGCGTGCAGCGGATCGACCCGGGTGTCGTTCGTGAACACCGTGAACAGCACCGCCGGGTAGGCGGTCCCGGGCAGCACGCGGTGGTACGGCGAGTACGCGAGCAGCCACGGGAGCTCAGCAGCCGACGACGCGGACCCGTACTCGGTGTTCCACGTCTCGCCCAGCCCGAACCGTTCGTAGCGCACCATGTCGAGCAGCGGCGCCGAGCACACCGCGGCCGCGAACTGCGACGGCCACTGTGTCACCGCGGCCCCGACGAGCAGCCCGCCGTTCGACCCGCCCCACACCGCCAGCCGCTCCGGCGACGTGATCCCGGCCGAGACCAGATAGGCCGCCGCCGCGCGAAAGTCGTCGAACACGCTCTGCTTGCGGTCGAGCATCCCGGCGCGATGCCACTCCTCGCCCTCCTCGCTGCCGCCGCGCAGGCCAGCGACCGCGTACACGCCGCCCGCCTCAACCCAGGCGAGAATATTCGCCGAGTATCCCGGGGTCATGCTCACATCGAACCCGCCGTACCCGTAGAGGATCGTAGATCTTTCTTCCGAACGATTGCGGCTTTCTCCCGCGGGCTCCACTATCACCATCCGCACCGGTGTGCCGTCCGCCGAGTGGTACGTGACCTGCGACGTCGTCACCGTCGGCGGGCTGGCGACCGACCCGGGCGACGTCGCCCAGGTGTCCACCGCGCCGCTGGCCGCGTCGTACCTGAGCACGACGGGAGGCGTGGTGTAGTCGGTATAACCGAACCAGGCTTCGTGCCCGCCCTCGGGTCGGTCGGCGATCCCGCCGACCGACCCGAGGCCGGGCAGGTCCAACACGGAAAGCGTCTCCCCGGTGCCCAGGTCATGCACGCTGACCTCGCTTATCGCATGCATGGTCCGGGAGACGACAAGCACGGGCCGCGGCAGTTCGTCCAAGATGGCGTACCCGCGCAAGACGGCGGAAGGATCTTCGCCGACCAGGTCCCGCCACCCGTCAGGACCCGGTGCCGAAGGGTCGGCGACGCAGATCCGCCCGCGTGGGGCATCCAGGTCGGTGAAGACGTACAGCCGTCCGTCCCGCCCGGCCCGCAGCGAGGTCTGCGCGTCCAGGCCGACCGTGACGGGCACCAGCACCGGAGCCGTCGGGTCCGACGTGGTGAGGTCGGCGAGCCACACGTCGTCGCGCGGCGCGGTGCCGATCGAGGCGGAAATCACCAGCCAGCGGCCGTCCATGCTGACGCTGACGCCGTAGTAGGTGGTCTTGTCCCTGCCTTCGCCGAACACCATCGCATCTGACTCCGGCGGCGTGCCCACGACGTGCAGGTACACGCGGCGGTGGAACTGGCTCTCCCCTTCGGGGACCTGGTCCGGGGCAAGCCGGCGCACGTAGTAGAACGCCTTCCCGCCGGGCAGCCAGGCCACGGCCGAGTAGCGGCACCTGTCGATCGGCCCGTCGACGACCTCGCCCGACGCCACGTCGATGACCCGCAGCAGGGACTCCTCGTCCCCGCCCGACGACAGCTGGTAGGCGAGCTGCCGCCCTTCCTTGTCCGGCTGCCAGTGGTCCAGCGTCGTCCGCGCCGACGGGTCGATCCCCATCGGATCGACCAGCACCCGCTCCGCCGCGGCCCCGTCGGCCACGTAAAGCGCGCCGTGCTCCTGACCGGGATCGCGCCTCATGGAGAACCGCGACGTTCCGCGCCACGCCGGCACTCCCACGTACCCGACGCGCAGGAGTTCGGCGACCCGGGCCGCGAACACTTCCCGCCCCGGCAGTTCCGCGCGGTAGGCGGCCCATACCTCCTCCTCGGCGCCGAGCCACTGCCGCGTCTCGGCCGCGTCGGGATCTTCGAGGTAGCGGTAGGGGTCCGGGACCCGGTGCCCGAAGAGGTCGTCGACGAGATCCAGGCGGCGGGCGGGAGGGTACTGAGCGCGAAACAACACCATGACCGCACCTTAACCTCTTGTCGTTACTCCCCATTAACCAAGAATGCACGGCCGGGCTAGTACTCTTAATGTGTTGGCGGAGGCACGTGGCTTCGGTCACACCAGGTCGAAGAATGCCCTGGTGATGCGAGCGGCGCCTCACGACGGTGCCCTGCGGAGGTGCCAGTGCGACGCGTGCTGCTGCTCAACGTCACATACGAGCCGCTGACGACGGTTGGGCTCAGGCGGGCGGTCTGCCTGGTGCTCTGCGAGAAGGCCGAGATCGTGCATGACGACGGCAAAGGGCGGCTGCTGCACTCCGCGTCGATCGCGCTGGCCACGCCGTCGGTGATCAGGCTTCGCCGCTATGTGCGGATACCGCACCGAAATCGCGTGCCGCTCACCAGAGCGGCCTTGATGCGCAGAGACAACTACAAGTGCGCCTATTGCGGTCGGCACGCGGAGACCATCGACCACGTGCTCCCGCGCAGCCGCGGCGGCCAGCACACCTGGGAGAACTGCGTCGCCTCCTGCACGATGTGCAACCACCGCAAGGCGGACCGCCTGCTGGAGGAACTCGGCTGGACGCTTCCCGTGGCCCCCGCCGTCCCGCGCGGCGCCCACTGGCGTCTCATCGGCGCCCAGTACGACGGCGACCCCCAGTGGGAAACCTACCTAGGCGCGATAAGCGCCGCTTAACCCCCATCGGGCCCAGGCGCTAGCGCGTTCGCGCAGCGGTAGATGCTCGAAACGCCGCTCTCCTTGCGGTGGCCCCGCTTGCCCGCGAATCGGACACTGAGACAACCGACGGCAAGCGCGAAGAGGAGTAGCCCGGATGGGTCACATTTTCCTGGGGCACGGCGGCCTCCTAAAGTCTGATGTGGTCAACGCTAATGGCTTTGAGACGGTAGCGGTCCCGCCCGGCACGACACTGCAGTTCTATTCCGACTTCGGCCAGACGCTGATGCTCTCTACCAAGATGCTTGACCTATGGTCCAAGCTCCAGGCGCCATGGCCGCCGTTGGACTCCAGCAACGTCACGTATAACCTCAGCCTTTCGACGTTGGCCAAAGACATGGGCGATGTTTACCTGCACGGGTTCATCAACAGTCAGGAATGGGCCAACGGTCACCAAGTCCATCTGCCAGGGATCGATCTTCCTGAGAAGGTGATGCTGTGTACGGGCCAGCCGGACTGCCCGACCGACCCGCGCCCGGAGCACAACCGCGCGCATAGGTGCGGGGGAATACTGGCGCAGTTTACCGGGGACCTTTTCTGGCTCGCCTGCACGTCGTTCGGATCGCTGACCCCTGACACAGCGGCGGTGCTCCTAGCGGCCAGAGGGGAGGCGCCAGCGGATGTCCACCCTGGCGTGAACCCGGACGACCCCATCGAGAACGCGCTCACATACCTGCGTGACGACAACACCACGTTCAAGCAGCAACAGATCATGAAATGGTTCTACACGGACCTGTCACAGGCGGACAGGGATGTTCTCCTGCGTGACGGCCGAATTGCCGAATGGGCTGTGGCGCACCCGGACCAGGACCCGACCGCGAGTGCAGGAAATCATCTCATAGCACAGGCGAGGAAGTACCTCAGGAACGCGGAAGTGGACGAGGCTTGGGAGTGGCTATCCCAAACCCTTACCGAGGACGACAGGAACACGCTTCAGACGGACCCGGAATGCCGGGCATGGATCGAGCGGCATCCGCTTGAAACGGGCGGTGAGGAGAGCCTGATCGAGATGGCGCGCGGTTTTGCGGCTTCCGACCCGGAGACGTTCCTTATCTGGTATGAGTCCAAGGACGACGAAACGAAGGAAATCTTCAACAGCGACGAAGAGCTGGCCGCGATAATCCGTCGGTTGCGGGGTGACCAGACTTAACGCCCGGACGCCACGGGTCGAGCGGGTCGTGGTCAGGACGCGGCCGGGTCGGGAGTGAGGCCCTCGGGGGTGTCAGGCGCCAGGGTGACGCCGAAGGCGCGGAACTCGCGCTGCGACAGGGCGCCGAGGATGGCGGCCCCGAGCATGGCGCCGGTGAGCGGGAACAAGGGGGCCGGCCCGAGGTGCCGGGTGAGCAGGCCGGCGAGCGCGGTCGAGAGCGGGAAGCTGGCCGCCGCCGCCACCATGATCAGGCCCATCACACGGCCGAGCATCGCCGGCGGCGCCCATTGCTGGAGCACGGTGATCGAGAGGACGTTGTCGATCCCGAGTGCCACCCCGAAGACGAGGATGGCACCCGCGAGTCCCGGCAGGCCGCCAAGGAACGGAGCCAGCGCGATAGCGATAGCGGCGACGAAGAACGCGCCGGAGAGGAGCGCGGCGGGCCGGATTCGCCGGCCCACCCTGGCCACGACGAGCGTGCCGGCGAGGCTGCCCACCGCGAGGCAGGTGAGGACGGCGCCATAACCGTCCGCGCCGAACCGCGCATGCGCCAGCGACGGGAGCGCGACCTCGGTGGTCCCGATGAGCGCGAAGTTCGCGGTGAGCGAGACCGCCAGGATGAGCTGCAGGAGCCGGGCCTGCCGCAGCAGAACCCAAACGCTCGTCGGATCGCCGGCCGCCGACGCAATGCCCGCGCCCGCCGAGCCCGCGCCGGCCGAGCCCGCGCCCGCCGCGCCCGGGCCTGGCGCCAAGCCCGCCGACTCCCCGGCCGGCGAACGCCGCCGCCCGGTGGCCGCCATCAGCGCCAGTGACGCCGCGGAGACCGCGTAACTCGCCGAGTCCACGCCGAACGCAGCCGTAGTTCCCGTCGCGGCCACCAGCACCCCGCCGATGACCGGGCCGAACAGCATGCCGAACTGCAGCGAGCCGGTGTACACCGCGTTGGCCGTGGGCAGCCGCTCGGCGTCGACCAGCGTGGGCATCAGCGCGGCCGACGCGGGCAGGAACAGCGCCGCGCAGGCGCCGAGCACCGCGGCCACTGGGGCGAGCGCGGCCAGCGACGAGACGTGGCTGGCCGCCAGCACCGCGAATACCGCGGTCAGCGCGCACCGGACGGCGTCCGAGCCGAGCATGACGCGACGCGGCCCGAACCGGTCGGCGAGCGACCCGCCCGGCACCGTGAGCACCGCCCGGGGTATGCCGTAGCAGGCGAGCACGACGCCAAGCTGGGCGGCGCTGCCGTGGTTGGAGAGCACCAGCCAGGGGAGGGCGACCGCGTAGCAGAAGTCGCCGATCGTCGAGGTGAACTGCCCGGCGGTCAGCAGCCGGAACGCTGGTATGCCCAGCGGCCCGGACCGCACGCTCGCCGCCAGCCGGGTGCCGCGCCGCGATACCGCTCGCGTCTGACTCATGACATCTCCTCGGGGCAAGACAGGTGCGGGGTTACTCCTGACCGGCCGCGTCCGGCTCGAACCAGGGGGTCAAGTCGAGCATCACGTGCACCCGGCCCGCGCCGGGCGGCCGTTCGCTCGGGTCCAGCCTGCGGAACTCGCCGACGACCTCGGCCAGCCGTTCCCGCAACGCGCTCAGCTCTGCCGGTGTCACGTGCAGCACATCGTTGGTGTAGCCGAGCGCCCGCCGCCATGGCGCCGGGTATTCCGGCTGCCGGTCCAGGTATCTGCGCCGCAGTTCGTCGGCCTGTGAGCGCATGGTTTGCTCGACCATCTGGCCCGCTACCCGCATTCCCAGCGACGTCCCCGGCTCGTCTCCCCAGGACAGGGCGATGATCCGTGCGCGCCATGGCCGCTGCCTGCCGTCCTCCGCGCTCTGCGGGTCCTCTTCGATGAATCCGTACTGCGCTAGCGCGCGCAGGTGGTAGCTGCACGCCGAGGGGGAGAGCCCGGCGACTCCAGCGCACTCTGTCGCGGTCGCCGGCCCCTCCAAAGCGAGGAACTGCAGGATCGCCAGCCTCGCCGGGTGAGCGAGCGCCCTCAGCATCCGCGGGTTCGTGACCCGCAGCGGGTTTCCCGGCGTCCCGACCGCGGCCGCGGCGACGGCGGCGGCGGGCGCGGCGGCCGGGGGAGCCGCCCCGGTCCGTTCGGGATCATGAGGCACATCTGAAAGAATAACTTCGAAAGGAATCCTTCACAATAAGGCGGCCGTAAGCCGAGGGAATGAATTCGCTCTCGGCGGACATGACAATGAACATGACACCGGACGAACTGCGTTCCCGGCTGGGCCATGTCGGGATCTGGATGCCGCCGCCCGCATGGATCGGAGCCGATCCCGCGGCGACCGCGGCGGCAATCGAGCGAGCGGGCTTCACGTCCGTGTGGATCGGCGGCGGGAACGCCACGGCGGACGCCTTCGAGCTGCTGCGGCCGCTCCTGACAGAAACCGAACGACTGATCGTCGCTACCGGGATCGCCAACATCTGGGCGTGGCAGCCCGCGCGGCTGCGAGAGGATGCCGTGGCACTGGCGCGGGATTTCCCTGGGCGGTTCATCCTCGGGCTTGGCGTCAGCCACGAGCCGCTGGTCACCTCGCTCGGCCACATCTATGAGCGCCCGCTCGAGAAGATGGAGAAGTTCCTCGACGAACTCGACCACCCCGCGCAGCACCGGCCAGAGCACGGCGAGCAAGGCGAGCTTCCGCCGGTCGTGCTCGCCGCGCTAGGCCCGCGAATGCTCACCCTCGCCGCCGAGCAGACGCTCGGCGCGCACCCGTACTTCACTCCGCCCGAACACACCGCGTTCGCCCGGTCGGTCCTCGGCCAGTCCCCGCTGCTCATGCCCGAACAGGCCCTGACCCTCGCCGCCGACCCCGCGGCAGGACGGGTGGCGGCACGCGCGTACGCGGAGCGCTACCTGCGCATGCCGAACTACACCCGTAACCTGGAAAGGTTCGGTTTCGGCCCCGGCGACCTCGCCGACGGCGGCAGCGACCGGCTCATTGACGCGATCATTCCCTCCGGTGCGTCCACCGCCGCCGAACGAGTCCGCGCGCACCTCGACGCCGGCGCCGACCACGTGGTCCTGCAGCCGCTCGACGAGTCGGGCGCCTTCGGCCCCGGCCATGTGGAGCCCCTCGCCCAAGCCGTCGCGGAGTTCATGAAGCCGCGCCCGTAACGACGCCGCGTACCGGACGCCCGTCACGTCGTACAGATGGTGCACCGGGTCGTGCATGAAGTACCGGCCGAACGTCTCGACCGTGAACGCGGCGCCGTCGCTGCGTCGGCCCGGCCGCAGCCACCGGTCCCCGCCGACGGCCGCGAACCGGTCCGCCAGCGCCGCGCCCGCCGCGGTCAGCTCGGTCCCTACCGTGCCAGGATCCTGCTCCCCGTACCTGTCCGCGACCGCGGTCTCGTCCTGGTCCCAGTTCGGGAACAGCGGGTCGTCCCGCGTAAGCATCAGCTCCAGCCGGTAGTCATACAGCCGGAACACGTCCCTGACGTGGCACGCGTATTCCAGCGACGACCACGTGTCCGGCCGCGGCCGCCGCGCCACGTCAGGCCCGCTGAGCAGCGGCGGCCAGGCGGCGGCGTTCGCCGTTATCAGGCCGGGAATCTGCTCCCGGCCGAACGAGGCGGTGTCCAGCCCGCACTGCGGGCACGGCCGCCCCAGCACCCAGGTCCAGTCCTTGGTATCAGGCGTGATCGTCACAAAGCCCAGGCTACCGAGCGCGCAGGGCGCGGAGCCGTGCCGCCTCGCCGGCCGGAAGCCGCCGCACGGCCTCGCGGAACGTGACGCCGGACATCGCGCCAACGTGCCGCTCCGTCCATTCCGCGGCCGCGTGCGGGTCGCGTTTGGCGATCTCGCGCAGCACCCACCCGATCGCCTTGCGGATGAAGAACTCGTTGTCGGCGAGCAGCGGCTCCGCGTACCTGGTAAACCGCGGCATGTCGGTCCGGTCCGACCTGATGCCGGGCAGCAGCGCGAGCAGAGCGGACCTGCGCACCCAGAAGTCCGGGTCGGACGCCCACCCGTCGATCCGCGGCCACGACGAGGCGTCGCGCAGCGCGATGCCGCCCGCGACCGTGGCCGCGAGCCCGTCGACCAGCGCCCACGTGCGCGCCTGCCTGATCAGCTCCTCCACGGCGCCCAGGTCGTCGGCGGTCAGCCGCGGCACGTGCATCTCGAGCACCTCGACCGCCGCCATCCGCCGCTCATGGACCGGCTCGCGCCACAGTGCCCGCGCCCACGCGACCGCTTCCAGGCGGCCAAGCCCGGGGTAGCCGCGGGCCGCCGCCCGCACCACCCGCCGCATGTCCGGCACGGTGACACCGAGGAACTCCAGGTCGCTCTTCAGGTAGCGCTTCTCTTGCGCGGCCCGTTCCGGCGTGCCAACCGGCCGCAGCGCCGCCGCCACCACGCGCGCCGCCTCCTCCGCGTCGAACGCGCCGGGCGCGCCGGGCGCGCCGGACCCGCCGGGCCCGCCGGGGTCCGATCCCTCCCGCATGCCGCCTCACTCTAGGCCCAGACCCCGGGTACCCGCGCGGCATCACGCCGCCGGGCGCGGCAGCGCGTCGGCAGCGCGTCGTCGCCGAGCGTGACGACTGGGATGGCCGCCCGGTCAAACTCGCCGGTCAGGTCAGGGGACGCGCCGACGACGAGCAGGCACCGGCCGGCCCGCTCGAAATCGAGCGCGGGTGTCCGAATGCTCATCGCGACCGCCCGCGGCGAGCCGATCTCGGCGGCCGTCAGGTCGATGATGACCATGTCGCTGCGGGCCGACAGCGGGCCGAGCGCGTCTCTGAGCCGGCGAAGCGCCTCGTCGTCCAGCGTTCCGGCCGGCCGCAGAATCGTCGTCAGCCACCCGCTCAGCTCGGTCGTTGGCGCCGGCGTCATCACGATCCTCCCGAGGTCGCCACCGGCGACCCGGACGAAGTCGACGGCGACGTGGTCGTTCCCCCCCGGCTCGAGGCGCTGGACCCGCCCGCGGTCGACGCGCCCGACGTGCCCGACGTGCCCGACGTGCCCGACGTGCCCGACGTGCCCGACGCGCCCGACGCGCCCGACGTGCCGGACGCCGCGCTGGCATGCTGCGCCGAGGCGGGCAGCGCCGCGGCGATCCCAACGGCCGCTGCCACGCTGAAAACCCCCGCACCAGCCGTGAGCCCGGCGAGCCTGGCCCGCCCTCGCCGCCGGGTCCCCCGCGCCCGTTCCAGCTCGTCCCCGCCGCCCTTCGCGCCCCTGCGCGCGCCCTCGCGTTCGGCCTTCATGATCGTGCTCCTTTTCACCAGGCGGTCCACCGGACAGATCGCTTCCTTCGCCATCCAGCCTCGCCGCGCCGGATCAAGGCCGAGTGCCCGCAGTCTCAGCAAAACCGCTGAACCCGCCGTCGGTCACCCGCCCAGAGCACACGCAGAGCCTACGCAGAGCCCACGGCAAGCGCGCGACAAGGCGCCGCGACACTTTTCGATAGCCGGAAGACCCGCCCGGCCGGCCAAGCACTCCGGTCCCGCTCCGGCTGAGGTCCGCGCAGGCTGGCGGCCGGCGACATGTCCCGCCGATCCTTATCCCGAACGATCGCCGCTTTCTCCCCGCAGCGCCCCGTCTCGCAACCGTCGGGAGATGCCCAGGGCGGCGGCTCGTACCGCCGGTCCCCAGGACGCCCGCCCCGGGTCGTCGTACCCGACGACGACGGACAGCGCGGCGGCGCAGCCGCCGTCGGGGCCGTAGACGGGCGCGCCGACCGAGTAGGCGTCCTCGTCGATCTGCCGGTCGCTGACCGAGATACCGGTCCTGCGTACCTCGGCGAGCACCCGCCGCAGCACTCCCGGATCGGCGATCGTGTGCGGGCTGAACCGTCGCAGCGGCGCGGCGAGCACGGTCTCCTGGACGGCCGCCGGGGCGAAGGCGAGCAGCACCAGCCCGACCCCGGTGGCGTGCAGCGGCCAGTGCGCCCTGATCCGGGTGCGCACCGCGACCGCCTCCCGCCCCGCGATCCGCTCGATATACACCCCGTCGGTGCCTTCCCGCACCGCGAGCTGCACGTTCTGGTGGGTGGCCTCGTACAGGTCCTGCATGTACGGCAGCGCGACGTCCCGCAGCCCGACCCCGCGCGGGCACAGCGCGGCCAACTCGACCATCCGCAGCCCGATCCGGTAGTGCCCGTCCGCGCCGCGCTCCAGCCCGCCCCACCGCTCGAGCTCGCCGACCAGCCGATGCGCGGTGGCGAGCGGCAGCCCCGTTCGCCGGGCCAGCTCCGACAGCGTGTAAGCGCCACACCCCTGGTTAAACGCGTCAAGCAAGCTAAGCAGCTTGGCCGCCACGCTAACCGCTTCCTCACCCACCCCCGAACCCTACGCCCACCCCGCTCCCCTTCCCTTGCGCGCAGCCACCCGCCGCCCGCGCCCGCCCCGCGCCGGTCCCGCCCGCCCCCGCGCCGGTCCCGACC
>DATMKQ010000218.1:0-20461 GCA_035571275.1 Trebonia sp. | reverse complement strand
GCTCGGTACTGCCCGGAATGCGTCGCAGCGGCCACGGCCGCGTAGCACCTCGTGCCCGCCCCAGCCCTCGTGCCTGCCTCCGCGCCTCGTGCCCGCCGCAGCCCCCGTGCCTCGGCCCCGCCCCAGCCCCCGTGCCCGCCGCCGCACCGCGTGGTCACCCCAACACCCCGTGGTCATGCCCGCGGCACGGTGAGCGTCATCGTGGTGCCATGGCCTTCGGTGCTCGCGGCGGTCAGTTCGCCGCTGTGCGCCTGCGCCAGATCGGCGGCGATCGCGAGCCCGATGCCGCTGCCGGAGATCTGCGCGGCGGCGGGGCCGCGCCAGAACCGGTCGAAGATGCGGGGTAGGTCATCAGCCGCGATGCCGATGCCTGTGTCGGCGACCTCCAGCACCGCGTCGGATCTGGCGGACCAGGTGCGAACGGTGACCCCGCCGCGGGATGGCGTGAACTTCAGCGCGTTTGTCAGCAGGTTGGTGACGAGCTGGTGAAGCCAGCGTGGGTCGCCGAGCACCGGAGCCGAGGTCAGCTCCCTGTCGAGCGTGACGGACGCCGCCTCGAACCTGCGGGCGAGACTGTCTGCCGCGTCAGCGGCGATGTCCGCCAGGTCGCAGCGCTGCCGTGCGAGATGCAGGACGGCCGCGTCGGCGGCGGCCAGCGTCTGCAGATCGCCGACCATGCGCGCCAGCCGCAGCACCTCGTCGCGCAGCGAGGAAAGCTCCTCGGGGGTGGGTTCGGTGATCCCGTCGAGCATGGCCTCGTGGCCGGCTTGCAGCACGGCGATGGGCGTGCGCAGCTCGTGCGCCACGGTGGTCACCTGGTCGCGGCGGATCTGGTCCTCCCTGTCCAGGGTCTCCGCCATCTGATCGAAGGACGCCGCCAGGTCGCGCAGTTCCCCCAGCCCCCGCACGTCGCCTGCCCGTGACGCGCGGTCGCCCGCCGCCATGGACCTGGTCACGGCGATGAGCCGCGCGATCGGCCGGGTGATCCGCCGGGCGACCAGAACGCCGGTGAGCAGCGCCAGCAGCGCCGCCAGGCCGGCCGCTCCGGCGATGGCCCGCAGCAGACTGGTGCGCAGCGCGTCGTCGGCGCCGCCGAGCCCGGAACCGGTGGACGTGACCAGGACCACGCCGGGCCGCTGATCCCTGACCGCCACATCCGCGCTCGCCCGCGGTCCAGTCGACGCGGCGAAACCCGGCGACGAGGCCACGACGCGGCCCGTGGCGTCGCGTATCTCCAGACTCAGGCCGGTGCGCTGGGCCAGGTCGAGAACCGGGGACAGATCGGCGGACGCCCAGCTGTCGGTGCGGTCCCACGCCGAGCCCGCCGCGACCGCGATCGCGTTGGCCAGGTCCGTACGCTGCCGGTCAGCCAGCGACGAGACGTCGCCCGCGGCGAGAGCGGCGGTCAGGCCGGCCAGCAGCGCGACCGCCGCGAGGGCCACGGCCAGGAAGGTGAGCCCCAGCCGCAGCCCGAGCGTGTCGCCCTTAGTCATCGCGGGTCAGGCCCAGCCGGTAACCGCCGCCAAGCACCGTCTGGACGATGCGCGGGTTGCCGGGATCGGCCTCGATCTTGCGGCGCAGGTTCTTCACGTGCGAATCGACGGTCCGCTCGTAGCCTTCGAACTCGTATCCGCGCACCCGGTTGATCAGCTCGAACCGTGAGTACACCCGCCCGGGAACGGTGGCGAGCGCCACGAGGAGGCCCCATTCCGTGGGGGTGAGCTCGACCGCCGCGCCGCGGACCAGCACGAGGCGCCGCGGCTCATCGATCACGAGCTCGCCGTCGCCGAACCGCGCGACTCCCGTCTCCGCGGCCGGGCCGCCGCGCCGCAGGATAGCCTGCACCCGCAGCACCAGTTCCCTGGGGCTGAACGGCTTGGTCACGTAGTCGTCGGCGCCGAGCTCGAGCCCGCGCACGCGGTCTTCCTCGCTGCTCTTCGCGGTCAGCAGCAGGATGCGCGGGGCCGCGGAAGGCACGGCACGCAGCTCGCGGATAACGGTCTCGCCCGGCACGTCGGGCAGGCCAAGGTCGAGTACGACGAGATCAGGCGTGGCGGCGGCCGCCACGCTGATCGCCTCGGCGCCCGACCCCGTCGACAGGACGACGAATCCCGCGTTCTCCAGGTACGACCTGATGAAGTCGCGCAGCTTGCGTTCGTCCTCAACCACTAGCACCGTCGCGGCCATCGCACCCCCTGCCTATTAAACCCGCCGGATCCAGGTCCGCCTCGGCGAGCTGCCGCGCGCTGGCGGCCGGGTCGGTGAGCAGGCCGGCCAGCAGGTGCCGCGCCGGCCACTGGCCAGCCGCCCAGGCCAGCCCGCTGGCGAGTCCGGCCGGGGCCGCCAGGGCCGCCAGCGAAGCGGGAGAAGCCGGGACTTCCGCGCCCCCCTCCGCGTGCAGTACCCCGTCGGCGTACCGCCAGGGCACCCGGACGCCGTCCACCAGGAGCGTCTCATGCGCCTCGTAGGACTCCAGAGCGTCCGGCAGCACCTCGCGCGCGATCGCCGGGACAGCCAGGCGCCGCCCCGGCGCCGACACGCGGCCGGCGATCTCCTCAGATACCAGCGGCACGTCGAGCAGGTCGGCCAGGTCGGCCGCCAGCTCATACGGCGCCAGCACGAGCGGCGTGTCCGCCGCCAGCGGCCACAGGTCCGGCGCGTCCAGCACCATGACCTCGTCCGCGGGGACGACGACGACGGAGTCGCCGCGGACCGCCCGCACCTGGTCCGGTGGCGTGACGGCGGCGTCGGCCGCGAAAGCGGCGGCGAGCGCGGCCCAGAGCAGGCGCAGCTGGCCGCGTGACACGGCCCGCGCGGGGTCGGCCAGCCGGTCAAGCAGTTCGTCCGGCCCGCCCGGCTCGGCGAGCAGCTCGCCGAGCGAGGTCCTGACCCCGAGCGCGCGGGCGACCGCCGCGTCCGCGAGCACGCCGGCGGCGTCCGGCCCGGCCAGGTCATACAGCCCCGCGAGCAGCGGATCAGCGTCCCCGGCGCGCACGTCAGAAGGCCGCAGGCCGCCGAGCACCGGATGGCGGCGCAGCCACCACGCCGTGTAGGACGGCACGTCCGCGTAGCGGCCGTCCGCGAGCAGCACCCGGGTCGGCTCGACCAGCGCCGCCCGCAGCGGCGGCCCGGCGAGCAGTTCCAGCGCCCGCGGCCACCGGGCCGGGTCGACGAACTCCAGGTCGCGGACGGCGAGGAGCTCAGGAACAACCGGCGGGACCGGGCCGGGCGCCAGCCGAGCCCGCACATCCGCCGCCCACTCCGCCGCCCCGTCCACGTCGAGGTCGGGATCGCCCAGGTCGGCGTCCCGCGCGGTCACCAGGCCGAACGACCCGAGCACCCCCACCGCCTCGAGCGCCGCGTCTGTGTAGCGCGCGGCGAGATCGGCGCGGACCGTGCCGAACGGCGCTTCCTCACCCACCAGCGAGGCCAGCTCCCGGCCCGGCAGCAGCAGTTCGTCCGCCGCGTACCAGTCGCCGTCCGCGCCGGGCAGCGACAGGTCGGCGAGCCACGGGTACTCGCCGGGCTCCGGCGCCGCGGCGGCGACCAAATCCAGCACCACGTCGGCGATTGACGCCGGATCCGCCTCGTCAGCCGAGGCCTCGACGGCCGCCTGGGTGGCCGGGTGCGCGAGCACGCCGCGCGGCGTGGCCTCGACCGTGCCCAGCCTGGCCAGCAGCGGGTGCGCCGCGTCCGGGTGCACCACGCGCAGTCCGAGCAGGGCGAGCCGGTCCGGGCGGGTGATCCCGGACATTGGCAGCAGCAGGCCGCGCGGGCCGCGCACCAGCCGTCCGTCGGCCAGCGGCACCGGCAGCGCGCCGAGTTCGCTCATCTCGCGCGGGTCCGCCTCGGCCAGGGCGTCGTACAGCAGCCGCCACCACGACGGGGGACGGTCGAGCGAAGCCAGCGAGTCGGCGAGTTCGGCGAGCGACAGCCGCCGCATCCCCAGCCACTGGTAGGCCTGATGGCGCGTCGGCCCGCCGACGAGGCCGGGGAACACCGGGGCGAGGAAGTCGACCAGCCCGGTGCGAGCGGTCTCGAGCACGATCGCGTCCCGCGGTCTGACCCGCGGCGCCGACACTTCCGCGGCGGGCAGGAATGGGACCTCGGGGAGCAGCGCGGCGATCGCGGCGCGCAGCCGCGCGTCGACTTGACCCCGCGCGACGGGACCGGGGACCAGGTCCAGCAGCCCTGGGCCAGGCGCCAGGGCGGGCAGCAGCCGGGCGTACGCCTGCGCCGCCCGCTCAGTGAGGAACTCGGTGAGCGGACCGGGCGCGACGTGCCGCCGGTCGGAGCCGAGCGGGAAAGAGGCCAGCAGCAGCGCGGGCAACCCGAGCGGCTCGTCCGTCGGCGTCGGCGCGTGCACGACCGCGCCCACCCCCGCGGGCAGCCGTCCGGTCGGCACGTCCAGCTCGCCCACGACAGGACGCGTGACAGGAACCGCCCACCGCACGTACCACCGCACCGGCCCCGAACCATGCCGCTCCTCCGCTGGCCGGTCGGCCAGCAGCGCGGGATCGGCCAGCCCGTCGGAGAGCGAGGTACGCCACCGGCTGGGCACGCCGTCCTCCGTGATCGTCACCTCGTCGCCGTGGTGCTCGGCCGTGAGCACCCGCGTGCGGTCGCCGATCGTGATCGACACCTCCGCGAGCGCCGGCAGCGCCAGCAGCAGCGCCGGCCCCGTCTCCTCCAGCAGCCGCTCCACGAGTCGCGCGGCATCGGCATCGCGCAGCGGCAGTGTCACCGCCGTGGCGTACCCGTCCGGCGGCACCCCGTCGTCGGGAAACGGCAGCCGCAGCACCGGCACGTGCTCCGACCGCACCGCCAGCTCCGCGGCCAGCGACGGGATCTGCCCGACCAGGTCGCGCGTCTCCGTCCGCGACCAGCGCACCCCCCCAGTGACCGAACAGATCCGCGGCGCCTCGCTCACCGCCACCACCGCCGCGAAACCGACGCCGAACCGCCCCACCGTCCCCTCCGGCGCCCCGGCCCCGCGCTTCCCCGAGGCACGCAGCGTCGCCAGTGCCTCGACCCCGGTAGCGTCGAGCGACGCACCCGTATTCGCCGCCTCAAGAGTCCCGTCACGAAGCGTCAGGCGCAGTCGCCCCGGCACTCCCGCGTGCGCGGCAGCGTCCGCCGCGTTCTGCGCGAGTTCCACTACGACCCGGTCCCGGTACCCGCCGAGCGCGTAGTCGTCCTCGGCGTTGGCGTCCTCGCGGAACCGCGCTGGTGACGCCGCCCAGGCAGTCAGGACCCGCTCCCGCAGCGCGGCGGTCTCAAAAGGGTCGGCCAGCCCATCAAGCACAGCCCGACACTAATGCACCGCGTCTGAGCTTCACCGCGGCACCGGCTCCGGTTCTCTTTCCTGTTATCCCGAACGGCGCGGCGCGATCCTCATCCTCGTAGTCGTCCTGTCCGCCCGGTGAACGGCGAAGGCGACCATGGTAGGATAAAGGTATGACCGCATCGGCTAAGCGCAAGGTTTCTATCACCCTCGACTCGGACCTGGTCGCTGCCTTTGAATCCGAGGGCGGCACAACCCTGTCCGCCGAGGTCAACTCGGCCCTGCGCGCGGAGTTCGCTAGGCGCAAACGCGAGCAGGCGCTAGGGGAGCTGCTCGACCACTTGGCGCTGGAGCGGGGCAGGCTGGACTCCCCTGAAGACGAGGCCGAGATCGCGCGCTACATGCGCCTGCTCGGCGGTGTGGCGGAGGAGTCCGGCGAACTCAGGGCCGGCTGATGCGTCTAGTGCTTGATGCCGAGGCTGTAAATGCGTTGCTTGATCCGCGGCATCCGGCGGAACGGAAGGTCCGGCGCGCCATGGAAGCCGCGCGCAGGCTACGCCGCGAGGTAGCGATAGCGACGGGAACCCTCGCCGAGTTGTACCGGGGGGCCGGGCGTAATCAGGCGCTCGACGCGCTCCTGGCCCGGGAATCGGGGGACGGTCTGCTGCTCCGCGACACCGATCGAAGCTTGGCGCGCCTCATTGGCGCACTTCTCGCCGAGGCTGGCGCGAGTTCCGCGCTGTTCGCGGATGCGCATCCTGTCGCAGTCGCGGTCGAAGCGGGTGGCGGTATCGTGCAAACCGCCGATCCCGACGACCTGGCCCGGCTGGCCGCGCCGTACCGGACGATCGTCATCGAGCCACTGGCCGGCAACTAGGCCGCCCGTGCCGATGAGCGACTTCTTCCCCGCCGGCTGGCCGGAGCCGGTACCGTAGGGTGGGTGGCGTCCTGGGTCGATCACGCCGTCTTCTGGCACGTGTATCCGCTTGGCTTCGCCGGTGCGGAACGGGCGGCCGGGCCACGGGACGAGCCGGTCACCCGCAGGCTGCGGCGACTGGCGGCGTGGCTGGATTACGCGGTGGAACTGGGGTGTTCGGGGCTGCTGCTCGGGCCGGTGTTCGCGTCACAGACACACGGCTACGACACGGTCGACCATTTCAGGATCGACCCGCGGCTCGGTGACGAGGACGACTTCGACGCGCTGGTCTCCGCCGCCGACCAGCGTGGCCTGCGGATCATCCTTGACGGGGTGTTCAATCACGTCGGCCGCGGGTTTCCCGCGTTCCAGGCCGCCGTCAACGGCGGCCCGGGCACGCCGGCGGCGCGGTGGTTCAAGCGCGACCATGACCGCGGCGACTTCGCGGTCTTCGAGGGCCACCATCATCTGGTCGAGTTCGACCACGACGAGCCCGCGGTGCTCGGCTACGTCATCGAGGTGATGAACTACTGGCTGGGCCGCGGGGCGGCCGGCTGGCGGCTGGACGCGGCGTACGCGGTGCCGCCGAGCTTCTGGAGCAAGGCGCTGCCCGCGGTGCGGGAGACCTTTCCTGACGCGTGGTTCCTCGGTGAGATGATCCACGGGGACTACGCCGCCTACGCGGCGGAAAGCGGGCTGGACTCGATCACCCAGTACGAGGTGTGGAAGGCGATCTGGTCCTCGCTCAACGACAGGAACTTCTTCGAGCTCGACCACGCGCTGCGCCGGCACAACGACTTCCTCGACGGCGTGCACGCGCAGACGTTCGCCGGCAACCACGACGTCACCCGGCTGGCCACGGCGCTGAACGACGACAGGCACTTCGGGCACGCGCTGGCTGTGCTGTTCTGCGCGGGCGGTGTGCCGAGCATCTACTACGGGGACGAGCAGGGGTTCCGCGGCCTGAAGGAGCACCGGGAGGGCGGTGACGATGAGATACGCCCCCCTTTTCCCGCCTCCCCGGCGGACCTGCTGCCGGACGGCTGGCGGTACTACCGCCTGCACCAGCGGCTGATCGGGTTCCGCCGCCGGCACCCGTGGCTGACCCGCGCCCGGACGATCACCGAGCACCTGGTGCCGTCAGCGATCGCGCTGCGCGTCGTGTCGTCCTGCGCGTTCCCCGGCTCCGCGGCGTCCCAGGACGGCGGCGGCATACTGCTGCTGCTCAACACCGGTGACGATCCGTATCGTTTCCCGGTGGACCCGGCCGGCCTAGCGATCGCGGAAACGCCCGAGTCGGCCGTCACACCAGACGACCCGCTCCTGGTCCCGGCCCATAGCTGGACGATCCTCGCCTAGCCAGCATGTCGGCCCGGAATTCCCACGGTCCCCGTCACTGATGGCCTGATCTTCCTGTCGATCGCGATGCTGCTGACCCGCACAGGAACCCTTGCCGCCCGGGCCCGCCGGGTCACCCGCCACGTCGCCGGCCTTCGGCCGTGGTCACGTACAGCTTGCCGAGGATGCTGGCCAGCCGCTCGCGCTCAGGCTCGGTGAGCGGGCTGAGAAAGCCAGTGGTGTACTGCCCGACGGCCTGACGCAGCTCCGCCAGGGCCGACTGCCCGCGCTGGGTCATCGTCACCACATAACGCCGGCGGTCTCGGGGATCCCGCGCCCGTCTGGCGTAACCCAGTGCCTCCAGGCCATCGAGCAGCTCCACCATGTTGCCGCTGTCGATGCCCGCGGCCGCGCACAGCTCCTGCTGGGAGGCTCCGCCGACGGCGTCGAGGACCAAGAGGATCACGTACTGCAGGGGGCGGATCCCCCATCCGGCGAGCACCTCCTTGAAGCCAGCCCGGACGGCGGCGCCCACTCGGGACAGCAGGAATCCAGGATCGGCCGTGAGCCGCCGCATCGCCGACTGTGCCTCCATCGTCTATATGCTATGAGCTACAGCAGCTGTTATCGACAGCGATCGGCGCGGGCCGCGGCGCCCGCCGAGGTCGCCGAGCGTTTAACCCAGCCCGGGAGGCGACTTTGGGACTTGACAGTGAGCACGAACAGAGCGGGAACAGTCCGGTACGTGCTTCGGATGTCGACCGTGACCACACCGTCGAGGCTCTCGCCGCGGCCAGCGCTGAGGGACGGCTCACCCTGGAGGAGTACTCGCTGCGAAGCGAAGCCGCCCTCGTCGCGCGTACCCGCGGTGAGCTGATCAGCCTCACCGCCGATCTTCCCGCACCGCCGCCAACCGATGGCGCGTCGGTTCCCGTGGAGATCACCGCGGTGCTGGGCAATGAATCCCGCAAGGGCCCCTGGGTCGTTCCCCCCCACCTCGTGGTCCGCTCGGTGCTTGGCGACTGCCATCTGGAGATGCATCAGGCGATCATCGGCCAGCATGTCACCACCATCGACGCGACCGTCAGATTCGGCACGATGACCATCTTCGTGCCCGACGGGATCGATGTGCGGCTGACCGGCCGCGCTGTCCTCGGCGCCAAGTCCTCGGATCTGCGCGGCGAGCCCGCACCCGGAGCGCCCGTGATCGTCGTCAACTGCGATGTGCTCTGCGGAGCGGTGACCGTCCGCCGTCCGGACTGGCTCATGCGAAGGCGACAGGCACGCGAGGCCGCCTAGGCCAGCTAGTGGCCTAGGCGGCGCAGGTGCTCGGCGAAACGGTCGCCCGTTTCCTGGCTCGCCTCCGCCGACCCCTCCGAGATGTCGTGGGCGTAGGCGGTGTCCATGTACTCGCGCAGGAACTTGACCTGCTCGCCGCTGACCTGCGCGACCATTACGTACGAGTTCTCGTACGTGTTCCCGTTGCGTAGCCTGCCGCGGCCGACGGTCTCCGCTACGACCCAGTCGCCCTCGCCGATCATGCGGACGACTTCGACCTTCGGGTCGCCGGGCTCGAACAGGCCCTCGCGCACCGGCTGGAGGAAGTCCTCGATGATCGCGCGGCGGCCGCGCTCGGAGGGGAATCCGCGCGCCACGTCGTTGACCATCCACACCGAATCGTCCCCGAAGAACTCCCCGATCGCGTCGAAGTCCCCGGTGCTCAGCGTCGCGAAAAAGCGCCGCAGCACGTCTTTGGGGTCACTGGGTACGTCAGGCATCCCGGCCTCCTGCGCGCCGATGGGCGGACGCCTCGATGTTCCCACGATGGCCGAACCGCGGAAATCGCCTCAGGCTCAGCGAAACGCCGCGTCCCGTTGTGCCGTCGCGACAGGACCAGCAGCGGCACAAGCAACCGGGACTAGGGCCGCGTGAACGTGAGGTGGGTGACGCCGGCCGGTGAAGTCACCGACTCCACGTCGAAGCGCTCCTCAAGCCCTTCGAACCCGTCCCACAGCCGCTCCCCGCGCCCGAGCACTATCGGCACGACCACGACGTGCATGTGGTCGATCAGGTCGGCGGCCAGGAACTGGCGGATCGTCGACGGTCCGCCGCCGATGCGGACGTCGAGGCCGCCCGCCGCCTCCCGCGCCGCCTCCAGGGCCGAAGCCGGGCTCGCGTCGATGAAGTGGAAGGTCGTGCCGCCCTTCATCTCGATCGACGGCCGCGGATGGTGGGTGAGCACGAAAACCGGGGTATGGAACGGCGGCTCGTCACCCCACCAGCCCTGCCACTCGTGGTCGGCCCACGGTCCGCGCTGCGGGCCGAACTTGTTCCGCCCCATGATCTCCGCGCCGATGCCCGGGGACCAGTTGCTCGCGAACGCGTCGTCCACGCCGGTGCTGCCACCGGACTCGCCCTGCATCGCGCGGAAGCTGCGGGTCGGGAAGAACCATGCCATCAGCCGCCCGCCCGCGTGCCCGAACGGCGCTTGCAGGCTCTGCCCTTCGCCGGTCCCGTACCCGTCAAGCGAAACGGCGCAGTTATGTACCCGAACTAGCGACATGTCGAACTCCCTAGCATGAATGAGGCATGAATGTGCGGCGCCAGAAAGCGGCGCCTCGACGACGGTGCCCAATCGCAACGTTAGACCGTATGAATAGGCCGGAATCATCGCGCCATCCGCCGTTAAGATCACCTCATGTCCGGACCTGGCGGCGGAATTCCAAGGCTCGACCGGGAGCACGCGAACCCCGCTCGCGTCTATAACTACTGGCTCGGCGGCTTGGACAACTTCGCCATCGACCGCCAGGCGGCGGAGCACGCCATCTCCGCCAATCCGCAGATCCTGGACGACGTGCGGGCGCACCGGGCGTTCCTCTCCCGCGTGGTCAGGTACCTGGTCGGCGAGTGCGGGATCCGCCAGTTCCTGGACATCGGGACCGGACTACCCGCGGTCGGCAGCCCGCACGAGATCGCCCAGTCCATCTCCCCGGACGCGCGCGTCGTGTACGTGGACAACGACCCGGTGGTGCTGTCGCACGCCCGCGCGATGCTCACCAGCGGCCGCCACGGCATCGTGGACTACCTGGAGGCGGATCTGCGTGACACCGCCGCCATCCTGGACGTCGCGGCGGCGACCCTGGACTTTAGCCAGCCGGTCGCCATCCTGCTGCTCATCATCGTGCAACTGATCCCCGACGCCGAAGATCCCTACGGGATCGTGGCGCGGCTGATGCGGGCCGTCCCGGCGGGCAGCTACCTGGCGATAGCGCACCCGGCCAGCGACATCCGCGCCGAGCAGCAGGCAGCGATGATCAGGCGGTTGAACGCCTGGATGCGCGTCCAAGAGGTGACATTGCGAGACCGGGCGGCGGTCAGTCACTTCTTCGACGGGCTCGACCTCGTCGACCCGGGGGTAGTACAGCCACAGCAGTGGCGGCCCCCAGCACCGTTGCCGGGCCCGGGCGCCCCGGCCGAGGTGACGGCCTGGTGCGGAGTCGGACGCAAGCGTTAACGACGGCCGCGGGAATTCGGTCAACGACAGAGTGTTGCCGTCGGGGTCAGTGAACCAGGCCACCATCCCGCCCGGGGATTGCCAGATGCCGTCGTCGTCCTGGTCCATCATGTCGTAGCGCAGGAACGTGACGCCCCTGGCGGACAGGCCGCGGACAGCGGCGGTGATGTCGGGGACGCTCCAGCCGAGGACGGTGTAGCCGGGCTGGGCGACCTTGGGCACGGCCGTGACCCGGAGCATCGTGCCGTGCGCGTCGAAGACGTGGGCGAATTCCGTGCGCTCGGTCAGCGGCAGGCCGAGCACCTGCTCATAGAACACGCTCGACCGGTCCAGGTCCGCGGCCGGCACGAAGGCGATCACGTCATACGAGTCCAGCATCGGACCTCCCCGCTGAAGTGCCCCACTAGCTGAAGTGCCCCACTACAGGATCGCCACCGCGTTGGCGGGCGAGCCGACCGCGCCCGCCACGTTGAGCGGCACGCTGGTGAACAAGAACTCATAGCGACGTTCCCGCTGGCAGGCGGCGGCAAGCGCGGCGAAGTCAAACAGCTCGCCGATCGCGAAGCCCAGGCACGGGATGAGCCGCAGATGCAGCGAAGCGGCCGCACGGTCGACCGGCACCGCCTCGACCGCGGGGTTGTCACAGGTCACCGCGGCGGCCCCGCTGTTCCACAGGAAGCGGCTGATGTCCTCGCTGCCCGCCAGCCCGGCACACGTATAGCCGAACGGGTCGACCAGCCGGGCAGCGAGCTCGCGCCGCAAAGCCTCGTCGATTGTCAGGTACTTCTCGATCCAGCCGGTCCGCACGCATACGATGTCGCCGAACCGCAGACTGCTTCCCTGGGCGAGCAGCGCCGCCTCGAGGTCGGAGACAGAGAACGCGACATGGGAGAACGGGTCGTATCCGCCGCCCGCTGCCAGGTCGATCAGCACGCCCCGGCCGATGATGCCCCGACCGGCCCAGTGCTGGATGCCCAGTGGGCCCGGATCTTTGTCCGGGCTGCCCTGCCAGCCCCCGTAGAAGCCGTCGTCTCCGGCGCGGATGTGTCGCAGGCCGTCCCACTGGCTCGAGCACTGCAGGTAGAACCCGTCGAGCCGGTCGTCCCACGCGGTCGGCGACATCGGGAACACCGTATGCCGGACCGCCTGCCTGCCAAAGAACGGCGGGTCAGGTAGCCCGAGCGGCAAGCTCAGCCCGATCCGCTCGCCGGTCCGCACCGTCGCGGCAGCCGCCGCGACCACCGGTCCTGTGAGCCGGTTCAGCGTCCCGAACTGGTCGCCAGGACCGTACACCTGCCAGGAGTGCCGAACGCCCGCCCCGGGCAGGCGGGGCAGCTCGTCGAACGGGACGACTACGTTGTCAGGGTCGCTCACGCTCCAGACCGTACAACAGCGGCCGATATTCGATGGGCCCCGCGGCCACCTTTCTGGCAATCTGTCGGCATGACCGCGCCAAGAGAATCCGAGCCCGCCGCACGGGTGTGGCGCCAGGTCGAGGCCGCTCCGCGGGGCCCGCGGGACGCGCTCGAACAGAAACTCACTCCCGCCGACCTGCAGACGCTGCTGCTCGACGTGAGCCGCCACCGGGCGGCGGCGGTCAGCCCGGCCCGGCTGATGCGGCGCTGGCGCGACGACAGGTACGTCCAGCCGGCGGGCAGCGACCCGCGCCGGGTGTGGGCGCTGGAGGGGAGGCTCTGGGCCCTGTTGCCGGACACGTTCGCCGGGGTCGACCTTTCCCCGGTCGCGCCGCTGGGCGTCTGCTCGGCGCTGGGCCCGGTCAGCCAGGACAGGGTGATCTCCACGGCCCGCGGCACCGAGGTGGTCAGCGACCCGACGAACGTGCTCGCCCTGGAGGCGGCACAACGCCGGCAGCGATCAGGAACGGACGCCACGCACCTGGCGGCCTGCCATCGCGTGCTGCGCGGCCAGCCGTTCGACGCGCCGGGCGCCTTCCAGCACTTCCGGCTGTTCACCCTGGTCAGCAGCGCCAGGGACCGCGGGTCGGGAACCACGGAGGCCGCCCTGCTCACCGCCCACCTGCGATTCTGGGCAAGCGCGCTGAGCGACCTGCTGCCTGATCGCCTGTCCACGATCAGCTACACGGTGTTCGGCTTCCCGCCGCTGCGAGAACGCGTGGACGACACGGTGCTGCCCGCGCTCGCGCCGATCCCGGCCGCGGTGACCATTGAGGAGGACCCCGCCAGGCAGCGAGCCCGCGGCTACTACGAGCGCGGCGCGCTGCGGATCGACATCGCCCCGCGCCCGGGCGAGCAAGATCAGGGCCAGCACGAAGTAGGCGACGGCGGGTTCACCGACTGGACCGCGCGACTCCTCAATGACGCCAAGGAGCGCTGCCTCATCTCCTGCCTTTCCACCGAGCGGATGACGGCGCTCGCCGCCGGCTAAAAGGCGTAACATCGACCGTCATGCGTGATGTGACCGAGCTTGACCTGCCGGAGATCGACTACAACTCACCGGACTTCGGCCCGGCGACCTATCACGAACTGCTCGCCGCGGCGCGCGAGCGGGGCTGGCTGGCCCACTCGCCGCTGGCGTACGTGGTCCTCGACGCCGAATCCGGCGACTTCTTCCTCCGCGCCCGCCAGACCGCCTTCCCCGGTCGGCAGATCGCCGAGCTTTTCGGCATCACGCAGGGCCCGCTGCATGCGCACATCGAGGCGAACATCCTGAACCTCACCGGTGACAAGCACCGGCGGCTGCGGTCGCTGGTCGGCCACGCGTTCACACCGCGCGCCGCGGACCGCTGGCGGCCGGTGATGCGCGGGTTCCTGCGGCGGATCTGGGATGAGCCCGACGGGGCGACGACCGCCGAATTCGTCGAGGCGTTCGCCAAGCCCTACCCGAGCCGGACGATCGCCGCCGTCCTCGGCGCCCCGGTAGCCGACGCGCCGAAGCTCTACTACTGGTCGAACATGGTGCAGCGCCAGTTCGACATCCAGGCACTGTCCACCCAGATCCCTGACATCGAACGGGCGGCGATCGAGGCCCAGGAGTACGTGACCAGGCTGCTCGACGATCGCAAGACCGACCCAGGCGACGACCTGATCAGCTCGCTGCTGGCGGCGGAGGAGCAGGGCAGCTCGTATCGGGGGGCGCGGGGGGTCGTCCCCCCGGAGCAGCAGCGCAGCTCGTATCGGGGGGCGCGGGGGGTCGTCTCACCGGAGCAGCAGGGCGACAAGCTCAGCCACGACGAGTGCGTGAACCTCGTGCTCAACGTGCTGGCCGGGGGAGTGGACACCACCCAGAGCCAGCTCGCGCACGCCGTGCGGCTGTTCGCCGCCCACCCCGCACAGTGGGAGCTGCTCGCCGCCGACCCAGAACGCTACGCCAAGCCCGCCGTTGCGGAGATCCTCAGGTTCGAGCCGATCGCCCCGTTCACCGCGCGCATCGCGGTAGAGGACATCGAGCACCGCGACATCAGGTTCCCGGCGGGCACGATCGTGGCCGTCTGCGCCGAGCGGGCCAACCGTGAGCAGGGCGGCGAGACCTTCGACATCACCGCGGAACGCGACCCCAAGCTCTTCACGTTCGGCGCCGGCGCGCACTTCTGCCTCGGCGTCAACCTGGCCCGCGCGGAACTCGAGGAGGCGCTCGCCTTCCTCGCCCCGCGCATGCCGGGCCTGGCCCTGGCCGCCGAGCCCGTGCTAGGCGGCGTGCAGGGAATCTACGGGATCGACTCCCTCCCCCTGCGCTGGGAGTAAGTTCAACACCACTCTTATTCCGAACGGCGGGGGCGCGCCTGCCCTAGCGGCCTGCTTACTGCGGGCGATTGCTGAACGCGGCCCTCAGCCGATCCTCCTGCTGGACCGACAGGTCCGAACGCATCAGCTCCATGGCCTGCCCCTCGAACGCGTTCGCGACCGCGTCGAGCGCGGCATCGGCGCTCAGGAGTACGAGCGCGGATGTCCCCAGCGCCATGTCATCCTTGACCGCGTCGAGCATCGTGCTGTCGATGCCGGCCTTCTTGATCCGTTTGGCGAGCGCCGAGGCCCTGCTGCCTTCATCGGTCACGTGCTCCTGCACCTGCGGACCCGATGCGTACTGCGGCCACCGCATCACGGCGACATCCTGCATTTCGATGACGCCCTGAGAATCCAGCTGCTTAAGCCGCAGGACTGCCGCATCGGCACCTTCGGTGCCGCTGAACCGCCACGCTGTGGTTGACATCGATGACGCTCCTTCCCCCTGTGCCTGCTTCCCGCCGCGCCATCAGCCGATGGAAGCCGGCCTGATCCCCTTCGTCCGGTCAATTCCCCGGCGGCGAGAACGCACACATCCTGGTGCGAAGCCCTACTCTTGATCGTCGTCGAAGCCTCGCACGCCGGCCAGCTTGTCGGGGTCCCTGATCACATCGATCGCGGTGACGCGCCCGGCGTCAACCGTCAGCGCCAGCACTGACAGGATGCCATCCGCGTCCCGCATGACCAGCCCGGGCGCCCCGTTGACCACCGCGGCGCGCATCCACAGCGGCGGTCGGCGCGCGTAGCCGAGGAGCAGGCGGGCGATCGGCGCCGCACCGTGCGCAAGCACCGGAGCCGCGTGCACCTTGCCGCCGCCGTCGGCGCGCCACACGACGCCGGGGTCGAGCAGCGCGAGCAGCCGGTCCAGGTCGCCGTCGGCGCACGCGCTGGTGAACGCGTCGAGCAGTTCGGCCTGTTGCCGGGGGCTTGGCGGGAATCGCGGCCGCTCGTCGCGGACGTGCCTGCGGGCGCGGGAGGCGAGCTGGCGGACCGCGGCCGCGGAGCGGCCGACCACCTCGGCGACCTCCTCGAACGGCATCCCGAACACGTCATGCAGCAAGAACGCCGTACGCTCGGCGGGGGACAGCGTCTGCAGGACGACAAGCAGCGCCATGCTCACCGACTCATCGAGCGTCACGCGCTCGGCCGGGTCGTCCCCGACATGCTCCACCACCGGCTCGGGAAGCCAGGGTCCCGCGTGACGCTCCCGCCGTGCCTTCGCGCTGCCGAGCGCGTCGAGCGCCAGCCTGCTGACCGTCGTGGTCAGCCAGGCGCCCGGGTCCTTGATAGTGTCCCGGTCCGCGGCTCGCTGCAGCCGCAGCCACGCCTCTTGCACGCAGTCCTCGGCCTCGGCCAGCGATCCTGTGGTCGCGTAGGCCAGCCGCACCAGCCGCCCCCGCTGCGCCTCGAACTCCCGCGCCAACCCAGCCTCGCCGCCCCCGCGGCCCCCTGCTCGTCGCGGTCCGCCGCCCGCTCTTGCTCCGCCCCGCTCATCCGCGCGCCTCGCCGTTCGCGGCCTTCAGCCCTCTCGCGAACGTCACCCGGCCCACGACGTCCGCGTTCCCGGTGGTGAGCGCGCCGCCGCGCAAAGCCCGGCCCAGCCGGCCAGGCAGCGGCATCGGAACGAGCACCGCCCGCGTGCCCGCCGCCCGCCGCCAGTCCCGCGCCAGGCTCACAGCTCTCGCCACCTCCGGCCCAGCGATCTGGACCCTTGCGCGGCGGGGATCGCGCTCGGCCGCATCCGCCACGACACGCGCGACTTCCGCGACCGCGACCGGCTGGAGCAACGCCCGCGGCACCGGCATCGCCCGCCACCGCGCGCCCGCGCCGAACATCGCCGCCAGGTATTCGTGGAACTGCGTCGCGCGCACGATCGTCCACGGCACGGTGCCGCGAGTCACGACATCCTCCTGCTCCGCCTTGACGCGGAAGTACCCCATGGGCACCAGTTCGCAGCCGACGATCGACACACAGACATGATGCGCCACGCCGGCCTCCCGGCCGGCGGCCAGCAGCCGCCGCGTCCCGCCGACGAGCGTCGCCGCCGCGTTCTTCGATGAGTCGTTGCTCGCGTCGACCACCACCTCACACCCGCCCAGCGCGTCGTCAAGCCCCGCCCCGGTGGCGAGGTCGACACGGTACGGCCGCGCGCTCCTGGTGAGTACCCGCACGTCATGCCCTCGCCCGGTCAGTTCCGCTGCTACCTGGCGGCCGAGCGTGCCCGTCTCGCCTACTATCGCGATCTTCATGCCCCAGTGACGACGCACCCCCGGGATCTGTGACATCCGCCCGCCCGAGCGTGGCCACCCGGGAAAAACCCACTTGTACACTAGCGTACAACTGCGTACGTTTATCCCATGGCAGTCATGACAGTAAGCGAGGCCCGGGCGGCACTTCCCGAGGTCCTCAACCGGGTCGAAGAGGGCGAGGAGGTCACGATCACCCGGCATGGGCGGGCGGTCGCGGTCATCGTGCGCCCGGACATCATGTGGAGCCGCTCCCGGGCAGAAAGCGTGCTGGCCGACGCGGACCGGTTGAACCAGCTGATCGAGGCAGCTGGCCAGAGGCCGATGTCGCCCGGCGGCCTCACAGCGGAGTACGCGGAAGAGCTGATCGCACACATCCGCGCCGGCCGGGACGAGTCGTAGGGAGGAACGGTTGGACGCCTTCGACGCCGATGTGCTTATCTACGCCGCGAATCCCGGCCATCCGCTGGGCGAGAGGGTGGCCGCGCTGTTTCCGCCGGGACCTGTCGCTACTCCCGTCGACAAAGCCGGTGTCGGTTCGGCGTTGCTCGTGCCCGAGGTGCTCAGCAAGCCCTTGAAGGACGGTGACGCGGATGCCGTTCGTAAGCTCAGCGAGATGCTCGTCCGGCTGGACCTGCGACCGGTAGATCGAGCTACCGCCGCGCGAGCCGCCGTGCTGGGTGCCAAATACGGCCTGCGCGCGGCGGATGCGACCCACCTCGCGACGGCGATCGGCATGGGCGCGCAGCGGTTCATCACCAACAACAAGCGAGACTTCGGCGGGCCGATCAAGGAGATCGACATCACGTACCCCGGCGACCTGCCGCCCGTGGAAGGCTAGACCGGGCACGTCCAGTCATCGGGACTGACCAGCATCTCAACGCTTTCGCCGTCCGGTGGCGGGAAGTGCTCCCGCAGCGTGAACGCGTGCGGCGTCGGGCCATGCGCGCGCAGGTGCCGCACCCGGTCTTCGGCCTCGTGGATGGTGGGAATGCGCCCGCGGGGGATCCACCACAAGGCCGTGTAGGCGTCCGTCATGCGCTCGAACCACTCACGGCGGCGCCGCAGCACCGCGATGTGCGCGGTCCCGTACACGTACCCGGCGAGCGCCTCGACCGACTCCCACACGGACATGTTGATCAGGATCCCGCCGTCGGCCCCGTTGGCGTCCTGCTCGAACGCGCGCAGCGCCGTCGCGTTGCCGTCCTCGGTCTGCAGCCGCCAGACGAACCCGGGCGCGCCGTCCGCGACCGCGTTCACCGGGTCGAGCGCCGCGGCGAACTCCGCGAGCTGAGGGCTGTCAAGCGGCGCGACCAGCCGACCGATGTTGACCTGAGCGAGTACGTAAGTCACGCCTCGATTATCGCGCGGATTATGACTGTGAGACGGTCTGCAGGCTCTGGCTCTGGCTCTGGCCGTTCCTGTTCCCTCGTGCTCGCACCCTGCCCCCCAGGCCCAGGAACGCGACGATCACGATCGCCAGATAACCGACGTAGACGAGAAGTTGCAGCGGGGTGGGGGAGTCGCTGTAACCGAAGAAACTGTGCAGCACGTCGCCGAACGAGCTGTCCTCTGACAGCAGCCAGCCCGAGTGCCACATGGCCGTGTCGAGCACGGGCAGCCAGCCGAGCTGCTGCAGGTTCTCGACGGCGTCGGCGAGCAGCCCGGCCGCGAAGACCATCAGCAGGGTGCCGATGACGGTGAAGAACCTGGCCAGGTTGAGCTTGTGCCCCAGCCGGTAGATGACGAACGCGATGCACAGCGCGCCGACCAGGCCGATCGACGCCCCGCTCAGGGCGCCGGCCGTCGACGTGGAGAAGATGATCGCCAAGGTGAAGACGACGGTCTCCAGCCCCTCCCGGCCGACCGCCTGGAAGGCGAGCAGCGCCAGGCCCCACCTGGCGCGACCGTCCAGCGCCGCGTCGGCCCGGGACCTCAGTTCCTTGGACAGCGACCGGGCGTGGTTGCGCATCCAGAACGTCATATAGGTCAGCACGCCGGCCGCGACGAGGAACGTGCCCGTCTCGAAGATTGTCTGGACGCGCGAGCCGTCGTAGGAGCGGATCGTCAGGTACGCGGCCGCGCCGCCGGCCGTGGCCAGGACCAGGGCCGCCCCCACACCGAGGAATACATCGCGGAAGTGCTCGCGCCTGCCGATGCGATTGAGGTACGCGAGCAAGATAGCGACGATCATGCTCGCCTCGACCCCCTCACGCAGGAAGATCACAAGCGTGGCGAGCACGTAGCCTCCATCGGTCGTCTCGGTTTCAAGCTTAGGTTAGGCGAACCTAATATACCTGTGACCGCTTTGGCAAGCCATGGCGGGATGGGGCCGGAGTATCCTTAAGTTCAGTACTGCAGCGCGTGAGCGAGAGTTACCGCTTTGTGACAGGTGATGCGGATGCGGCAGGTTAGATACAGGGCGCTCATCACGCTCGACCTCGTCGAGACGCCGGTGACCGTGCGCAGGCCGAGCGTGCCGCGGCCGCGGACCGCGCCGGACGCGGGACCGTCAGGATCGTTGGGGTCGTCGGACCCCCGGCTGGCATCGATCCCGAGACAGTACTCCAATCACACGCACGCCCTGATGGTCCGCGCTCAATGCCGGGACAAACCCAGCTACGCCCGCTGCTTCCCGGCGGAGATCAGCTGGGACGACGAGGAACCGCTGCACGCGGGCGACCGCGCCGAGGTGACGATCACGTTGGTCGACGATGAGGCGTGCTCGTTCTTCGGCGCGGGGCAGCGTTTCAGCCTGTGGGACGGGATCGACGTGGGGCGTGGCACGATCTCGCGCCAGGTGCACACCGAATACGGCCCCTGCTGACGATGCCGGCTGACACTACCGCAGGTAGGACGCGCCGTTGAGGTCAAGGATCGCCCCGCTGGCCCACTGTGCCCCCGGCGACGCCAGGTAGACGACCGCGTCCGCGACCTCCTCGGCGGTCGCCACCCGGTTGAACGGGCTCTGTGCCTTGATCACGTCGCCGGCCCGGGTGGCGAGTTCCTTCGATGTCATGTCGGTTTCGACGTAACCGGGGGCGACCGACGCGACGGCGATCCCGTGCGGCGCGAGCGCCCGCGCCATCGACTGCCCGAACGCATTCAGCCCGGCCTTACTGGCCCCGTATGCCGCGTGCCGGGGCTCGCCGCGATACGCCCCCCTCGACGTCACGTCGATGATCCGGCCGCCGCCACGCGGGATCATATGCCGCACCGCGCACCAGGTAGCGTTCACCGCCCCCATCAGGTTGACGCCGAGCGTGTCCCGCCAGGCGTCCTGCCACTGTTCGTAGGAGACGTCGGTGATCGGGTGCTGGGTGTAGACACCGGCGTTGTTCACCAGGACATCGAGCCCGCCGAGCCGGTCAGCCGCCTCGTCGACCATCCGGCGCACCTCGC
>DATMKQ010000217.1:0-3976 GCA_035571275.1 Trebonia sp. | reverse complement strand
GCCGGAGAAGAAGTTCCCGATCCGGTTGAACAGTCCCTGCTGCTGGGCGTACACGTAGGACTGCGAGACGTTGAGGACGGCCGGTTCCAGCTGGGCCTTCGGCAGGACGACCGTGACCGAAGTGCGGTTCGCGTTGACCTGGATGGCCTGGCTCTTCAGCTGGGAGAAGTCGATGAACGCGATGTCGGTGCCCTGACCGATGAAGAGCGTCTCGCTGCCCGCGAGGAACGAAGGCAGCAGCGATGTGCGCTGGGTCAGGTCGACCACGACCTCGAACGAGCCGCTGGCCGCCTCGTAGCGGCTGAGGTTGGTGATGGACTTCAAGATGACGGGTTCGCTGCGGACGGTGGTGGTGGTGGCGAACGGGTTGCGCAGCTGCGGCAGCAGGTGCACCGCGGACAGCACCACGATCAGGATTCCCGCAGCCGCGGCTGCGACTACGACTCCGGCCAGTGATCCAACTCTCGGCATGCGCGCCATGGTCTTCCCTCGTGTCCGTGCGGGGTGCGCTTCAGCTACCCGGACGGGTTCAGATAATTCGGGGAGTTCGGCATATTGCGCGGGGGCGGGGAACACACAGGGGCATGGACAGGTACGGGTTTGGCCGGCGCTCGGGGGGACGTTCTGGGGGACGGCGGCGCTGGCCTCGGTCTCGGGCGGCCGGCTGCCTGCTGTGGATCGTGCTCCTGGTGGTACTGCTCATCGTGTTGTCGGTGTTGTTCGGCGGGTTCCAGAAGGGCACTCAGGTCAAAGGGCTGGGCTCTGGTTTGAGCTCTAGTTTGAGCTCTGGTTTGAGCTCTGGTTTGGGCGCGGGCCCGGCGGTGGGCCTGGCTCTGGATTCCCACCAACGCTTCGATTCCTCGGCAGGCCAGCAGAGCGCGAACGCGTCCTGACGCCTCCCCACGCAGCGGAAGCCGCCTCGGGAGGCGAACTAGGGAGTTTCCCTAGGGACTTTGCTCTGGGTGAGACCGAAAGTGGAACTATCCGCTCGAAGCAACTGAGAATCGGAGAACCCGAGATGAGCATCCACTACTACACCCCAAACGACCAGGCCACCACCCAGCGGGACACCCGGATTGAGGGCTGGCACGCGACCGTGAGGCCCACCACGCCCGAAGGCTCCCGCCGGGACGTCGGCGTTGGCGTCGACGCTCGCACACTGTGGGCAGGCGGGGCGGCGAGCGCGATCGTCGTCGGCCTGCTGGCCCTGGTCGGCGTCCTGGTCAGCCGCTGGCTGTTCAATCTGTCGGTACTGGCACCGCGCCAGGACGGCGCCTATGGCGACGTGCGCACGACCGCCCTGATCCTGGTCGCCATGGCGGCGGCACTTGCCGCCACCGGCCTGGTGCATCTGCTGATGCTGGGCACCTTGCGGCCGCTGCTGTTTTTCGGCTGGATCGTTGGCCTGGTGACAACGATCGCGGTCGCCTTCCCGTTCAGCACCACTGCCGCGCTAGACGCCAAGATCGCCACAGCGCTCGTCAACCTGGCCATCGGCGTCGCGATCGGAACGCTGATCGGCGGGGTCGCGACGCGATCCGTGCCGGATGCACGGGTCAGGTAAAGGCAATCCCCTGCCCCGCCTTATGGTCAGGTCAGTCGTTGTTGAGGGAAATACTGCTGGCGGCGATCCACAGCACCTGAATCGCCGCCAGCAGCACCGTGAGTTGGTGGCCTGGCCCTGGGTGGGCCTGGCGCGTAGGGATGGAGACCGGGCAGCCTAGATGACGAACCTCCATTGCTGGTTGCCGGAGGGTGTCGTCGGCGGGGTAACCGTGATTAGTTGCGCGCCCTTAGACCCGGACTGCAGGATCTTATGCGTGGCACGGTTGGTCCACGTCTGGAACCCGGCCTGTCCACTGACTGGTGTCGCAATCCACCGCTGCCAGTTCGACCCGTTGCAGGCGCGCAGGACGACGAAACCGTCGCCGGGGTCGGAGGCGCACATGTTCGAGATGAGCCCGTTAGGGGCAAATATGAACATCAGGCCGTTGGCCGCGCTGCCGCCAAAGGCGAGCTGGACAAAATCGGTCCCCGGATCCGACGTGGAGTTGGGCCAGCCGATGATCTTGTTGTTGGCTGCAGTTCCCTGTCCGGATGAATCCATCACCAAGTCTGTTGGTGCGTTGTTCGCCTGGACACCGCAGTACCCCTGGTAAGCGCCGACCGTGCAGGCCGACGTCGATGCCTGCGCGCCTTGAGCGGCTAGCACGAGCGCGGCTATCACCACCGG
Source organism: Trebonia sp. (assembly GCA_035571275.1). Taxonomy (GTDB): domain Bacteria; phylum Actinomycetota; class Actinomycetes; order Streptosporangiales; family Streptosporangiaceae; genus Trebonia. The sequence continues at coordinate 1,743 of DATMKQ010000217.1, read as the reverse complement.
CCCCGTGGCCGCCGCGAGCAGGACTCTGAGCTTAATCAATTTCCCGCACCTCCCGATTTCGGCTTCTTTGCCGAACGTCAGACTACGCTTTCGCCCATAAATACGCACCATCCAATAGAGCTAGATTTTTGGTTTGTACTGATGATAACGATAAACTCTAATCCGGATACGTCCCAGAAACCTCTGCACTCACTATCGTTGACTCGGGCGCGCAGAAACTTGTAGTAACATCAGCAATAACTCCCGTGCACCTGGTCTGGCGGAGAATTGTAATTTCAACGGCGTAACTGCAGAAATAACTGCTGGCGGGCCAGCGATTGACGCAGTGTGGCAGGGGTTCTGGCCAATCGGGCAAAGCTTGCTGAATGCCAAGGCTAGACAACAACGCTTAATAGTCATCAAATTGGTACCGGGGTCATTCCACTAATTCGGCCACAGGCGAAGGCTGCGGTAACACTCGGGCCGACGAGAACGTTAGCCCGGGTCTTTCACGTCAGTCTGAGCTGATCGGCGTGTACAAGCACGGGAGTGCCTGTCCGGCTTGGGATTCTTGGGCTGTTCGAAGGTCCAAGGATCGTCAAGTGGAAGGCACTCCGCAGGTGAAAGGCCCGTGCGGCGGCGTGGGCTGCAGGTACCGGCCCCGACCCGGGTGAAGGGCTCCGGCTTGGCGTATGCCGATATGGGCATATGATGGCGGCATGGCACGAGCAGCGACGACGTCGGACGTCTTCAACGCGATCGCCGAGCCGCAGCGCCGGGAGATCCTGGTGCTGCTGCGGGCGGGTGAGCGGCCGGTGACCGAGTTGGCCCAGGAGCTGGGGATGACCCAGCCGGGGGCGTCCAAACACCTGCGGGTGCTCCGGGAGGTCGGGCTGGTACGGGACCGCAAGGCGGGCAAGAAGCGCCTGTACGGCCTGGATGCCCGCGGGCTGCGGCCGGTCCACGAGTGGGCCGGCGGCTTCGAGCGGTTCTGGAACGAGAGCTTCGACCGGCTGGACGTCTACGTGCAGGACCTCAAGCAGGCAAGGCAGGAGGAGGAGTAGCTGATGAGCGCGACCGGACGACAAGCGCCGAGGCGGTCTGCGGCGGCCGACCGCGAGATCGTGATCTCCCGGGTCATCAGTGCCCCGCGGGAGCTCGTGTTCGAGGCGTTCACCGAGGTGCGGCACCTGTCGCGGTGGTGGGGACCGGAGGGGTTCACCACCACCACCACCACGCGGGCGTTCGAGTTCCGCGTCGGCGGGGAGTGGGACTTCGTGATGCGCGGACCGGACGGGACGGACTACCAGGAGTGGATCTCCTGGACCGAGATCGCCCCGCCGGAGTGGATCGCGCTGGTGCACGGTGAGTCTCGCGACGACCCGAACGCCTTCAAGTCGGTCTTGACGTTCGCGACGGACGGCGCGGCAACCCTGATCGAGATGCGCACGGTCTTCCCCACCAAGGAGCTGCGCGATCAGGCGGTCGAGAAATACCACGCGATCGAGGGCGGCCAGCAGACCCTGAGCAATCTGGCTGCCTACGTCACCGAGATCGCTCGGAAGGGAGTTGAGGACTGATGGCCGGGAAGGTGTTCTTCAGCGTGACGATGTCGCTGGACGGGTTCATGGCGCCCGAGGAGCGCGTGGACGACCCGGATGCGCAGCGCTGGATGGCGCAGTGGATGGAACTGCAGCAGTGGATCTTCGCGCTGCGGTTCTTCCGGGAGAACCTGAAGCTCGGCGAGGGCGGCGAGGAAGGGCG
>DATMKQ010000216.1:0-3713 GCA_035571275.1 Trebonia sp. | reverse complement strand
AGCGTCTCGATGAACGACCACTCGCCGTCCACCGACTCGTGCAGCAGCGCTGGCGGCAGGCGGCGGGCACGGTCCACGGTCTCGGCCCAAAGCCGCTCCAGGATGTCCCACGCCTCGCGGAACCCCGCGGGATCATCCGGGCGCATCTTGGCCCGGCCGGGATAGCGTCTATCCAGCTCGGCTTCGATCAGCGGGCCTATGTCGACGCCGTTGATCGTCACGTTCATGATCTCGCCGTAGATCTCGACGTTGCCGAGTTCGGCGCCGCGCATCACGGTCCCGGTCAGGTCGACCCCGCGGAACCGGCTGCCCGCGAAATCGGTCGCCCAGAACTCCGAGCCGCTGAGGTCGACGCGCTCGAACCGCGAACCACGCAGTTCGTCCCCGATGAAGTCAGCCATGATCTGACCGTAGCGCCACCGACCGACATTCCGGGGAGGTAGACCGGTCCCGCTCCAGCCGGCCAACCTCGCGCCCCGCCCGGGCGAAGGAGGTGCACTAGGCTTAACGGGACGGAAGCTCCCCGTGCGAGAAAAGAACGCGAGGAAAAGAAGGCGCATGGTGTCTGGTGACCAGGCAGACGACGGACCCGACCTCGACGCGCAGGGCCGGCGGCGCCTGATCGACACCAGCGTCGCGCACCCAGCTCGCGTTTATGACTACTGGCTCGGCGGCAAGGACAATTTCGCGGCCGACCGGAGTGCGGCCGAAGCCATCATCGCCGTCAGGCCCGCAATCGTCCGTGACATCAGGGCCAACCGTGACTTCATGCGCCGCGCGGTCGCGTACCTGGCCGAACACGGCGTACGGCAGTTCCTTGACATCGGCACCGGCATTCCCACCCAGCCGAACCTGCACGAGGTGGTGCAGGACATCGCCCCGGACGCGCGGATCGTCTACGTGGACAACGACCCAGTCGTGCTGGCGCACGCCCGCGCCCTGCTCGCCAGTACCCGCGAGGGAGCGACCTCGTACATCGAGGCTGACGTGCGCGACACGGGCAGAATCCTCGACGAGGCGGCGCAAACGCTCAACTTCGCGGAGCCGACCGCCGTCGCCCTGGTTTCGATCCTGCAGCTCATCAGCGACGAGGAAGATCCGTACAGGATCGTCACGCGGCTCATGAGCAGCGTAGCGAGCGGCAGCTACCTGGTGCTTACCCATCCGGCCAGCGACATCCACGGCGAACTCGTCGCCGAGAGCGCGCGGCGCTATAACCAGTCGGTCGTCACCCCGCTAACCCTGCGCACCTTCGATCAGTTCTCCAGGTTCTTCGACGGCCTCGAGCTGGTCGAGCCCGGCATCGTGCAGTGTCACAGATGGCATCCCGGGCCGGGCGTCTCTGTCGACGAATACGAGGTGGCGGGCTGGGGCGCGGTCGGCCGCAAGCCCTAATGATCGCGGCTTGGATCTGGTAGGGCCCTGGCTGGTTTCGCCGCAGGCATCGGCGGACAAGCTCCTGCGGGTCATGTACGAGGCCTTCCCGGTGGGCCCATGCCCGTTCTCCTGGAGCGGGCAGGAGCGCCTCGCCGTCGTCCGCCGGGAGGCCGCGGCCGGCCGGCTGAACCCGCCGTCTGGCACCCGAGCCATCAGGCACTCTCCGTCACCACGGCGCTTGAGCGCGCCGCTGCGATTCCGCCGGTCGACAAGCTCGTGGTCTGCCACGGCGATGCCTGCGCGCCGAACACCATCCTCGCCGATGACGGCCGCTGGTCCGGGCACGTAGACCTCGGCGTGCTGGGCACCGCGGACCGGTGGGCGGACCTGGCCGTAGCCGCCTGGAGCGCCGGATGGAACTACGGACCCGGCTGGGGCTAGGTGCTGCTCGACCGCTGCGGCATCCAGCCCGACCCCGAACGGATCCGGTACTACCGCCTGCTGTGGGACCTGAGTTAGCCGCGCGGCCATGGCGGAGGTGCGCCGCGTCCGCGGGCCCTAGCCGCCTTCGCTCCGTCCGGCATACCCTGGCCAGGTGACTGGGGACCGCAGTCAGCAGGACGGGCCTGGATCGCCACCCGGGGGCGGCGGACCCGCGCCCGACATCCTCGAGCAGGGCGGGCGCCGCTTCCCCTCGCTGAACTGGCGGCCGCCGCGGAGCGCCGCCATCCTGCTGGCCGTGGGACTCGTCGCCGGGCTTGTCGTGGGGTACGCGGCCGGTGTTCGGCAGGCGCCCAGGAGCGCCAGCCCGCCCCGGCCAGCGACCGTCTCCCCGTCCCCCGTCCTTCCATCCCCCGCGCCGTTGCTGGCCGCGGGCGGCCCGGCGCTGGCCCAGACCACTAGCTCGTGCTCCGCGCAGGTCGGCCGGCAGCTGCAACTCGGCGTGGAGGTCACCAACCAGTCCGCGGCCGACGTCACGCTCGGCCCAGTCCATCCAATGCTCCCTCTGGGCGGTCTCAGGGCCGTCGCGCAGCAGTGGGCGCCGTGCGGCGCACTCAGCGAAGCCGGACGCGACCCGGACCTCCTCACGCCCGGTGACAGCACCTGGTTCAGCGTCACCTTCCAAGTCCTCGTCGGGTGTCCCGGGCCGCTTCCGGTTCAGTTCACCGTCGACTACATCTCCGAGGGACACCTCGGCACCGCCAGCCTGCCCGGCTTCCCCGACCTGGGTCAGGTTCCCTATGCCGGCTGCCCCACAGCCGGGTCTTGATGGCGATAACTACGTTGACGATCGGCTAGCAATGTGGATCATGGGGGCCGTACGGCAATCCGGCGATGAATCGGGCGCGGCGAATGTCGCCGCATCGCCAGCTCCAGTGGCAGCGCCAGCTGATCAAGGGACTCCCGGTGGCTCCCGAGCAGCTCGTGGAGCGGCGGCGCGCCCGACGGCGTCCTCGTCGAAGAGAAACGGAACCGCGTTACCGACGGCCGGATCTGGCAACCGAGGCACGCCGGCCGCGGAGGCCACGATGTAGCGGAGCCCGAGCTGTTGAATGACGGCGAGCGTGACCGTTCTGTCCTGCTCAGCAGTCGCCGCGGCGCGCTGGCGTACCGGCGGAGCGCGTCTCCGTGGCTTTCGCCGTGCGGCAGGCGGTCGCCCAGGCTGTGCTGGCTCTTCCACGACCAGTAGTCCTCGATCGGCCCACCGTCCAGGTCACCAACCCGGAGCTCATCGAAGTCCGGTTCGATCAGGACGGGTACGTGTCGGCCGTCCAGGGCGACGTCGATGGTTTGCCGGGTGCGCAGCAGGCGGGTGCCGTCAGCGAGGTCGACGCGCACGTTGGCGAGCTGCATGCCGAGGACGCGCGCTTCCGCTCGCCCGGTCGCAGTCAGTGCGACCGGGCGAGACGCGTCACTGCTGAGCACGCGCTCCGCGTTCGCCGTCGACTCGGCGTGCCGGGCGAAGATAAACAACCGATGTGCCTCAGCGGACCCGGAATCACCCGGTCGCACGGTGCGCGGCGAGGTTGGGAAGGTCATGCTGGGATGCGTCTGCGCGAGGTCGGCGCACACCACGACGATCACCGGGTGCTCGCCGAACCGCCGCGCGAACTGGTCCGTATCCGCCATCGTCCTCGCCGTGTCGCTGAACCCGGTCTGCACGCTCTTCGGCTGCCCATCGGCCGCAACGACCGCGGCGGCCCCCGCGCGGGCCGCGGCGGCGACCTCCTCCCACAACGGGAGGTACCTCATCCGGGACCGGATCGTCCCGGTAATACCGGCACGCGTGCTGCGTGCGCATAGCGTCGTCCAGTTCCACCGTCACCTCACCGTGC
>DATMKQ010000215.1:0-26374 GCA_035571275.1 Trebonia sp. | reverse complement strand
ATTCCTTGCCGCGCTTCAAGCTGGACGACCCGATCAAGGAGGTCGACGATCAGAGCGTGCTGGGCGCGGGTGATCTCGGTCAGCACCGCCATGTCGGCGCGTAGCTCGTCCCACGCGTCTTCCTGGCTGACCTTCCTGGTGACGGTCTTCGACGCCCCCTCGGCCCGCTCGGTCAGTTCCCTGGCCGCGGCGGCGGCCTGCTTGACGCGGTCGTCTTGGCCGACGTTCGACAGAGCCTGTTGCGCTCTCTCGGTGAACGACCCTAGGCGATGATGTTCACTGTCCGTCATCCTCCAGCAATGCCCTGTCACAAGCGTGCCTATGCACAGTGCATAGGCACGCTTGCGACAGCCCTTCGTTAGCCCTCGAGCGTTAGCGTGCGAAGTGCTCGAAAACGTGGCTGAAGAACCACGTCGGCTGGGCGACGCCGGAGCAAGTGTCGGCGCCCTTCGTGCCCGGGCAGCCGCCGTTGTCACGCTGCGCCGCCCAGAACGAGATCATCCCAATCCCTTGCTGCTGCGCCCAGTGCAGGATCGTGACGGCGTTGGCCGTCGAGAACGTCTCGTCCGGCCCGAAGTCGTCGATGCCTGGCATCTCGGTGACGCCGATCATGTGCCACAGCTGCCGGGCGCTCGCCGTCGGGTACAGCGCCTGCAACTGGCTGAACAGGCCGTTCGCGGCGCCTTCTGTGTCGGCGACCATGTCCTGCTCGGTGCCGTAGTAGTAGTCGAACGTCAGCAGGTTCACGGTGGAGATCTTGGCGCCGTCGGCGACCGCGTTCTGCAGCACGCCCAGCTCGGCGGCCGGAAGGCCGGTCGCGAACGTCGGCAGCGTGTACGAGAACTGGATCCGCCGGTGGTGTGCCGCGGCCCACGCCTCGGTCATCGCGACCGCCTGGTTGCGCCGGTCGATGCCGGCCGTGTTGGTAAGCGAGGTGGCCTCGACGTCCAGGTCGATGCGAGGCACGTGGTAGGTGGTGATGAGGCTCTCGTACACGGCGGCGATGGCCGGGACGCTCGTGCAGCTGTCGGCTATGTCGGTGTTGGTGGTGTCCGCGGTGTAACCGCCGAACGACGGGATCACGTTGCCGCCGTGTGCCTGGATCTCCGCGATGTCGCTGCCAAAGCTGGACGCGGCGATTGGCTGGCTGGTGTCGCCATCCCAGTAGGCGGTGCAGGAGCCGGACGTGGCGGTCTCGAGGAACGCCAGCGACAGGTCCTTGGCACCCGACTGCTGCGACAGCGTGGCGAGGTCGGTGCTGGTGTCGTACATCTCGTAGTAGGGGGCGAATACCCGGTACGGCAGCGGGCGTGAGCTCGCGCCGTGCCCGGGATAGGCACTGGCGCCGACGCTCGCGCCTGCGGTGGTGACACCGAGCGCCACCAGCGCGGCCGTGCCGCTGGCCAGAGCCGCTGCCAAAAGGGTTGCTTGTCGTCGTCTCATGCGCGGATCCCTTGCTAAGTGCTGAAGTGGCCGGGAGTCAAGCACGATCAAAACAAACAGTAAAGTTTCCTATTTGTTTCTGGGCGAGACGTTAGTCCCCCGTCAAGGCGTCCGTCAAGACGCGCGGCCAGGCGGTGCCAGCCAACCGGGCCGTATGCCGGGAAACCGGCGCGGCGAAGGGGAGCGCCATGCGGCCGGTAACCGTGTCACGCGGCGCGGCTGACCGCGGTGGCCCGAATGGCAGGCACGGTCTCGCTCGTGACAAGGCCCTGCTGAGCGGTCAATTCGTCGATGACGGAAAACGCGGTGGCGATCCGCTCGGGGGTGTCGACGACGATCGTGACAGCGGGAACGCGGCGGCCCAGTTGCAGGAGGCGGTCACCGTGCGGGGCGTGGTCGCCGTGGAAGCCCCAGACGCCGCGCACGGTGGTCGCGCCGCCGATTCCGGCGGCGCGCAGCCGGCGAACGATGGCGTGGTGGATCGGCTGGCCTTCGCACTGAGCCGCCTCAGATGTGTAGACCATGAGCTTGTGCCACAGTGCCATCCCTGTCTCGTCTGTGCCAGGCAGGGCGGACGGAGTGGCAAGGCGCTCCCCGTCGCGCTTGCAGATCCTGACCCGCTCCAGGGTCAGCAGCGGACGGCGCAGCAGCCCGCCCAGTTCCGGCAGCACCCGGCCGATCTGCTCGCCTGAGCCGACCGAGATGACCATCATCGGCGTCTGCGTGTTGCGGCCGAAGAACGTGGCCCGCTGCCGGTCACCGTGCGCGGTGCCGTCGACCCCCAGTAGCGCCGTGGCTCCCGCGACGCCGCGGTGCCGCAGCAGATCGCAGACGGCGATGTACGCGGGCACCCGGAACACCCGCTCCTGGCGGCCCAGGTAGATCGTCAGCTTCGTGGGCTCGCTCAAGTCGCCCGGGAGGTGGAGCGGGCCGATATCGCCGGACAGCATGCGCGCCCGCTCAAGGGTAATCAAGCCGCTCCTGGTGAGCCGCACGCTCTCGCCGAGAAGTGCCTCGATACGAAGTCTGGTATCGACCGCGACCGCGACCAGCGGCAGGTCCTCCGCCAGCGTCAGCGACCGGTCGGTGCGCGGATGCTGCCTGGCCCCGAATCCTTCGGTGCCGCGCAGCAGGACGCTGGTCGCGATCTCGTGCCGTTCGTACAGGTCGAGCAGGGCGTCGGCGACGAACCCGTTCCCGCTGCGCTGACGCTCGCCGAAATAGCTGGTGAGCTTGAGGCAGTCCGCGTTCACCGCGGCGGGGCCGTTCACAGATGAGCTCCGATCAGCCGGCCTAGTGCCGCCGCGGCGACGCCGAGCACGAGGCTGACGGTCACGTTCAGGATCGCCTTGCGGTGCTGTCGTTCTTCCGCCAGCCGCTGCGTTTCCAGCATCCAGGTGGAGAAGGTCGTGTACGAGCCGACTGCCGCAGTGCCGGCCAGCAGCGCCTGGGTGTTGCTGAGGGCTAGTCCGGTCAACAGGCCCAGGATGACCGCGCCTGAGATGTTGACCGCCATGGTGCCGAGCGGGAAGTCGCGGCCGACGGTGGCGGCGGAGATGGCGCCGTCGAGCAGAAACCGCGCCACCGACCCCGTTCCGCCGATCAGGATGACCGCGGTCCAGATCAGGATGTTCATCGCCGCACCCGCACTCTGCGAACCATGGCGGTCGCCAAGTGGATCGCCGCGTACCCGCATGCGATGCTGGCCGCGGCGTACCCGGCGACCAGCCCCCACGCGTGGGCGCCGAGCATGTTCAGCAGTTCTACCTGCATCGTGGAGAACGTGGAAAGCCCGCCGCACAGCCCGGTGCCGAGGAGCGGCCGACGGTAGCTGGACAGCGGCAGCCGTTCCTGAAGCCGGGTCACGAAGTAGCCGAGCAGGAATGCCGCGGTGATGTTGACCGCGAACGTGGGCCATGGCCAGGACGTGGCCGAGTGCGGGAACGCCTCGGCGAGCGCGGCGCGTCCCAGGGTCCCGAGCGCGCCGCCCGCGAAGATCGCCGCGATCTCCCGCCGGTCGGCCCGTGGCAGCACGCGCCGTGTCCCCCGGGCAGAGGCAACGGGCTGCTCGCCTGGGACGGCAAGGCCGGATGGCGCCGGCACCGCTATGTCTGGGGGCGATTGGGGCACGCGGAAGGACTCCTCGGTCACGGTAAAATCCCGAAGTCAGAAGCCATTAGCCGCTGTACCGCGGCGGTTCGGGAGGCGCACCCCCACCCCAGGGCGTCATCTGGTTGTTCGCAGCTTACCTGATACGCCTGTGCTGCCTGATACGTATGGGACGTGAGGGGCAAGCCTGGTGCGCCTAGCATCGGCCCCTGATAGGGCATTGTGTGATTAACAACCGGGTAAGATGGAGACAGGTGATGAAGCCCACCTGAAACCGCCGACGTGGCTGATGGCTTCTGCCGGGTCAACGAGCCGGTGGAGGTGCGGGTGAGCTTCTCGTGCTGTTTATCAGCGTCCTGTTCCGTGAGCCCACCGGAACCGACGAACGCGCGGAGCCTTCGTTCTTTTCCGACCTGAACCTCGATCAGGTATTCAGCCAGGTGGCGGCCGGGCGCGACGAGTACGACCTGGCACCCTTCTTCCGGATTCCGCTGGGCGATCGGGCGGGCGTCGAGTACCGGCACGAAGTTTTCCGGGACCTGGAGGATTCCGCGACGTCGAACGCCATCGCGGAGTTCGCGAAGCGGATGCGCACTGTGCGGGAAGACCTGGTGCAGTCGCGCAAGCTCCGGTACCGGCTCCAGAAGCAGTCATGGTTCCTCGGCGCGGCTCGCGGTTACTGCGCGGCGGTGCGGGCGCTAGCCGCGGCTCTGCCAGAGGCAGGCCTGCCGGAGGCGAGCCTGTCCTCACGCGGCCTCACCGCGTTTCGCGAGTACCTGTCCGACTACGCCGGCTCGGCCGCCTTCGCCTGGCTGGCGGCCGAGGCCGACGAGGTCGCCAGGGCGCTGGATGGCGTGCGGTACTGCGTCAACGTCAGGGGCAACCGGGTCACTGTCACCCGGTACGAGGGCGAGGCCGACTTCAGCGCGGACGTGGTGGCGACGTTCGCGAGGTTCGCCAGGGGAGCGGTCAAGGACTACCGGAGCGGGTTCCGGAGCTGGCACGAGATGAACCATGTCGAAGAATGGATCGCTGACCGGGTCGCCCAGCTGTTCCCCGACGTGTTCAGCGCGCTGGCAGGGTTCTGCGAGCGGCACGCGGATTTCCTCGACGATACCGTCCGCGCCTTCGACCAGCAGATCCAGTTCTACCTCGCCTACCTGGACTTCACCGCGCCGATGAAGGCGGCTGGCCTGGAGTTCTGCTACCCGCGGGTGTCCGCGCACGACAAGGAGACCGAAGCGGAGGCGGCGTTCGACCTCGCGCTCGCCGCGAAACTGTCGCCTCATTCGCGGGTGATCACCAATGACTTCCGGCTGTCCGGCCCGGAACGGATCTTCGTTGTCACCGGGCCCAATCATGGCGGCAAGACGACGTTCGCCCGGATGTTCGGCCAGCTGCACTACCTGGCCAGCCTCGGCTATCCGGTGCCCGCCCGGCGGGCGCGGCTGTTCCTGCCGGACCAGATCTTCACCCACTTCGAGCGGGAAGAAGACCTGGCGACCCTGCGCGGCAAGCTCGAGGACGAGCTGGTCCGGATCCGCGACGTGCTTGGCACGGCGACCGGCAGGAGCCTGCTGGTCATGAACGAGAGCTTCGCGTCCACCACGCTGCGGGACGCCACGTTCATCGGCGAACGGGTGCTGGAGACCATGACCTGCCTCGGACTGCTGGGCGTCTACGTCACGTTCGTCGACGAGCTCGCCTCACTCAACGCGGCATGCGTGTCGATGGTGGGAACGGTGGTGCCGGACAATCCCGCGGAGCGAACCTTCAAGATCGTGCGCAAGCCCGCCGACGGGCTTGCCTACGCCACGGCGATCGCGCGCAAGTACGGGCTGACCTACCCGCAGCTGAAGGTGCGGCTGGCATCGTGAAGGCGTTCCTGATGTACCCCGACCGCGACTTCGACCACGGCCGCGACCTGCCTGCCAACGAGCCAGACCTGGCCGCCGATCTGGAGCTTGACATGCTGCTGGACGCCATGGCGGACGGCGACAAGTTCCTCCTCGACATCGCCAGGCAGGGCATTCACTCCGGGCTGACAAGCGCCGCGGACATCACCTACCGGCAGCATCTGCTGGCCGACTGCGTCGCCAGGCCCGATGTCGTCCGCGAGCTGTACGACCTCGCGGTGGAGGCGCTGATGGCGGAGCGGCAGGTGTTCGGCTTCTTGTTCCGTGATTCGCCTGACACGATCCTGCACCGGTCCCACCAGCTCATGGGGCTCCATCTCGTATCGCTGCGCCGCCTGGCCGATCTCGGCACCAGGCACTCGGCGGACTTCGCCTCCGAGGGATTCACCCGGTTCTTCGCGATGCTCGCGAGCGAGCTGAACGAGGACTACTTCGGCGAGATGGAAGCCCACCTGAGTGACCTGGAGTTCCGGCGCGGGACGCTGATCAGCGCCCGGCTCGGGAGAGGCGGCAAGGGAACGCGCTACGTGCTCCGCCGACACCCCGCCACTCGGGGCTGGCGGGACCGGCTGCCTGGCCGGAACCGGGCCGGCTACAGCTTCACCGTGGCCGAGCGCGACGAGTCAGGCATGCGCACCCTGTCCGAGCTCACCAGCCACGGGGTCAACGACACCGCGAACGCGCTGGCCCAGTCCGCGGATCACATCAAGAGCTTCTTCCAGCTGCTCCGCGCCGAGCTGGGGTTCTACATCGGCTGCCTGAACCTGCGCGAACACCTCACCGCCAAGGGCCAGCCGGTGTGCTACCCGGCGCCGTCAGCACTGGGCGGCAGTCTCCAGGGTGGCCGGCTCCGTGCCAGCGGCCTGTACGACGCCAGCCTCGCGCTGACCTTGGACGGCGCGGTCACCGGCAACGAGCTCGACGCCGACGGCAGGCAGCTGATCATGATCACCGGCGCGAACCAAGGCGGTAAGTCCACGTTGCTGCGTGCCGTCGGCCAAGCGCAGCTGATGATGCAGGCCGGCATGTTCGCGCCGGCTGAGTCGTTCGCCGCCAGTGCCTGCTCGGGGACCTTCACGCACTTCAAGCGCGAGGAAGACGCCGCGATGGAGAAGGGAAAGCTCGACGAGGAACTCGACCGGATGAGCATGATCTCGGAGCAGATCGCCCCCGGCGGGCTGCTGCTGTGCAACGAGTCCTTCGCCTCGACCAACGAGCGGGAGGGCTCGGAGATCGCCCGTCAGATCATCCGAGCCCTCACCGAGGCAGGCATCCGGATCGTCTTCGTTACGCACCTGTACGACCTGGCCGGGCGCTGCTTTGCCGATAACCCCGGCAACGCCTTGTTCTTGCGAGCGGAGCGGCGGTCCGACGGGCACCGTACATTCAAGCTGCCCGAGGGTGAGCCGCTGCCCACGAGCTATGGCGAGGACTTGTACCGGCAAGTGTTCAGACCGCGAGACGAACATGCCAGCGGCGTGCACGCCGTAGACGGCGTTTCCTGACTCGGGCATACTCGGCGGCGGAAAGTGCGCCGCCGCCCGGAGAATGTCCAGGAGGACAGATGCCAGACAGAATCCTGACCAGCCACGCCGGCAGCCTGCCGCGACCGGAAGACCTGATCGCGCTCAACCAGCGGCGGGCAGCGGGGGACTTCGCCGACGAACCGGAATACCTGCGCGAGCTCCGCACAGCGGTCGCCGACGTGGTCGCCCGGCAGCGCGGGATCGGCATCGACCTGGTCAACGACGGCGAGTACGGGCACTCGATGGGCCAGCGCTACGACTACGGCTCGTGGTGGACGTACGTGTTCCAGCGGCTCGGCGGCATCGAGCTGACACCCATCTCGATAGCGGAGATACCCCAGGCCAAGGCTAAGCCGGGAGAGATCACGCTGGCGTCGTTCGGCGAGCGCAGGGACTGGCAGGCGTTCGCCGACGCCTACCTGGACCCGAGCTCGGGCGCGTCGCTGCCCAACCGGGAAAACGCGGTGGTCGCCCCGGTCTGCCTCGGGCCGATCACGTACGCCGGCCAGCAGGCGCTGCAGCGGGACATCGCGGACATGAAGGCCGCGATGGCGGCCGCGGGGGTAACCGATGGCTTCCTGAACGCGGTAGCACCGGGCAGTTGCGCGCGGTTCGGCAACCAGTACTACGCCGACGACGAAGAGATGATGCTCGCCTGCGCCGACGCGATGCGCGAGGAGTACACAGCGATCATCGACGCGGGCCTGATCCTGCAGCTGGACGATCCGGCCATCGCGGAGAACTGGGACCAGATCAACCCCGCGCCGAGCGTGGCTGACTACCAGCGCTTCACGATGAAGCGGGTCGACGCCCTCAACTACGCGATCCGCGGGCTGCCGGCCGAACGGATCCGCTTCCACCTGTGCTGGGGAAGCTGGCACGGCCCGCACACCACCGACCTGCCGATGGCCGACATCGTCGACGTCATGCTCGCGATCAACGCCGGCGCGTACTCGTTCGAGGCGGCCAACGCGCGGCACGAGCACGAGTGGAAGGTCTGGCGGGACGTGAAGCTGCCCGACGGCAAGGTCATCTTGCCCGGCGTGGTCACTCACTCCACCAACGTCATCGAGCATCCCCAACTCGTCGCGGACCGGATCGTCAGGTTCGCCGAGGCGGTGGGCCGGGAGAACGTCGTCGCCTCGACGGACTGCGGCCTCGGCGGCCGCGTCCACCCCCAGATCGCCTGGGCGAAGCTGGACACGCTCGTCAAGGGCGCCGAACTGGCCACCCGCAGGCTCTGGGGTTAGCTAAGTCCCAGCGGCGGGCGTTCTGCTCGTTCAGCGAACCGGGTGGTTCGGGCAGTACGCAAAAGTTCAGGCCCGCCGGGTCGCGCATCACCCACCATGAGTACACCTGCCGGACTCGTTCCGCGCCAAGGGCTCCCAGCCGTGCGACTTCGGCGTCGAGGTCGTCCGTGTGCATGTCCAGGTGAACCCGCGGCTGACCATCATCAAGCCGCTGCACGAGCAGCCACATGTCGTGGCCGTGCAACGGCGCCCCGTTGGTACTCGGTTTGGGGGGCCGGGAACCGCGGCAGCGCCTGCCCGAGCGCTTCCTGCCAGAAGGCCAGCTCGCGGTCGTGATCCGCGGGCGGAACGTCGATGACGACCTTAAGCAGTGTGCTGAAATGCGCCATAACGCCATTATCGTGCGTTCGTTAAGCGCTAAGTCTGCGCCGTCCCGATCGGGGGAAGGGTTAGCGCATGACAGAATCCGCGCCTTACATCGACTACGCCAATCTGCCGAACCCGACCGAGGGCATCGTGATGACCCTGTTCATCACCGTTCGCAGCGTGGCGCGGTCCCGGGACTTCTACTCGCGCGTCCTCGGCGGCACCGTGGTCATGGAGGAGAACCCCTGCATGGTGAAGCTGGCCAACTCGTGGATCCTCATGAACCCTGGCGGGCCGCCCACGCCCGACAAGCCAGGGATCACGGTGGCGAACTATGAGCCAGGCGACACCACCTCGATCTTCCTGAACCTGCGGGTCGCCGACATCCAGGCCTGTTACGAGGAATGGAAGTCCAAGGGCGCGGAGTTCGTCACGCCGCCGATCGACCGCGAGGCGGAGATCCGCTGCTACATGCGCGACCCCGACGGCTACATGATCGAGGTCGGCCAGTCCACCGGCCTGCTGCACGGCCATCTCGCCAAGAAGCGCCCGGAGGACCTCCCCGGCTGAGCCCGGCGCCGCAGGCGCGCGTGCAGCACTTGGGATGAATGTCCCGTTCAGCTTGCTATTACCAGATGAATCAGCCATCCATCTGCCTGACTATTTTGAGACGATCAGCACGCTATGGCTGGAAGCCGGACTCGGTCCATCGCGCGAACACGTCGGTCCACGACTGCTCCCAGGCGCAGTCGCACGGCATGGTGCCCTCGCGCAGCCGCTGCAGGATGTCGGTGGCGTGCTGGCACACGTCGTCGCGCGACCACAGGTCGAACGCGAACCGCATGGACGTCCGGTCCTTCTCGCGGAACAGCGGCCGGATATGCGCCTCGAACCCCACCGTCTCTTCCGGCCCGGGCAGCGTCACGCTGGGCTCGCCTTCTGAGGCAGGCTCAGAACCGGTATCGGGCGGTCCGCCAGGACCCCAGTCCCAGCTCGGAGGGTCAGCGACGGAGCCCGCCGGGCTACGCGACGCCCATTCGAAGAAGCCCGTGAGCGCGGCGCGGAACGACGGCTCGTCCGGCAACCGGGCCTCCTGCGCAGCCTGGCCCGCCAGCGTGGCCCACCGCGCGCGCTGCGCGGCGCTCAGGTCCCGGCCCGCGAGCGCCGCCGCGCCCTCCCGGGCGGACCCGCCGAACGCCTGCGCGAGCCAGGCCGGCTCGCGCTCCGCGGCGCCGGGCGGCAGGTCCGCGAACGCCGGCGCGAGCAGGTCATCGGCGGGTATCAGCTTCTCGTAGAGCAACCCGGTCATCCGGGTCAGCGCGGGCAGCCCGCCGGCCCACTCGAACAGCGTCGGATCGGCCGGGCGGCCCGGATCGCGGAACTGGATGTACCAGTGCATGCCGCTGCAGAACGGCTTGTTCTGCGAGTGCCCGCACCGGCAGAGCGCGTAATGCTCACGCGACGAACCAGCCGCCCGCGGCACCTCCGCTCCAGCGCTGTCCGCCAGCGGGATCCCTCCGGTCACGCGGTACGGCCCGTCCAGCGAGACCTCGACGGCCGGCTGGCGGACGTTGTGCCATTCGGCTAGGTCGCGGGCTTCGGTGCCGTCGAACGCCACGCTCAGCGCCCCGGACGGGCAGTCCCGCACCGCGCGCACGATCTCGTCCATCCGGCCGCCGCTCGGTGCCACGAACGGATCGGCGTCGGTGCGGAACACCGTTGGCACTCGGTCCGTGCAGAACCCGGAGTGCTGGCAGATGCCCCGGTTGTCGAAGATCGTCACCTGCACACCGGGGTAGGTGTCCCGCTGGTCCGGAACCCGCTTGGGGTCCTTGGCGCCGCTGAACCCGGCCCGCGCGTGCGACCCGTCGCAGAACGGCTTGTCGCCCGACTGCCCGCACCGGCACAGCGCCACCTGCGGCGGCACCGGCAGCGGCTCGCCCAGGTACGAGCGGACCGCGGCGGCGTTCGTGACAAGATACGGCCCGTTGTCCGCGACCACGATCCGCGGCCGCAGCCCGCGTTGCAGTTCCGCGAACTCAGTGGCGGATGCGCCCAGGTCCATGGCGACCCGCTGCAGCGCCGCGACCGCCTCGAGCAGCTGCGGCGGCGCCGCGTCCGCCAGCTGCGCGCGCAGCCTGGTCGCGTCCGTCGCGGCGCGTCGCGCCAGCTCAGCCGCGCTTTCGTCGGACCCGCTCGGCTCGGGGACCGGCGAGGTGTCCGCGGGCAGGAGGTCGGCGAGCGGCCGCAGCACGCTGTCGGTAATCCGCGCCGCCGCCACGGCTTCTGCTTTTGATGATCCCGAACGGCAGGCGCGTTCCACCACCAGGTAAGCCGCCCGCGCCACGGTGGACAACGCCGCGGAGACGGTGTCGTCGGATGAGTCACCGCCATTCGTTCTGAACAAGGAAAGGGCGCGGTCAAGCAGGGCGGGCAGTTCCTCGGCAAGGGATGCGGACGGGACCTGGCGGGACGGCAGATGCGCCGCCAGGGAGCGCGCGATCGCCGCCAGCGCGTCGCGGACCTGCGTCAGCTTGGCGCTGACCTCAGGGGTGACGCCGGCGCCGGGCGGTTCACAGAACGCGGCGGCCTGCTCGATCCGTTCGGCCAGCAGTACCCAGGCCGCCTCCCGGTGCGGCAGGACATAGTCGCTCTCATAGAAGAGCTCGAAGCTCGGGCCGGCGGTCTGGCCCGGGTACTCAGGGCCCGCGGGCAGCCCGGTGATCGTGTCGCCGAGCGGCTTGATCGCCTGCGTCATCAGCGCGGAGGTTCCGTCGGCGAGCACCTGAAGCTGGGCGTCGGTCTCCTCGGTGTGGGCGAAGAAACGCTGCAGCATCAGCAGCAGGATCTCGTAGCAGACGTTGAACAGGTCCATCACGCGCTGCGTGAGCGGGTCGGTGACCAGCGGCACGTTCGGATCCCGCTCGCTGGGCCGCACGTTCAGCGCGAGCACCGGGCGCACCGGGTCGAAGCCGCGGTCGGCCTCCCAGAGCCCCTCGAACTCGTCGAGGATCTCGACGAACTGCCCGAAGTGCGCGTTCCGCCAGTCTCCGCGCGGCCCCTCACCCTGCTCGAGTATCTCGTCGATCGCCCGGTGCGCCGACGCCACATCTGTCACCGCCACCAGCTCCGGCCAGCCGAAGTACTTCCTGGTTGCCTGGGCGCGCGGCGGGCCGACGAACAGCCACCGCTCGCCGTACTTCTCCGCCAGGTGCTCGATGCCTGCCTCGATCGACCGGTACAGGTGGCCGACGGTCGCGAAGTCCTGGGCGTGCGGCGCGATGTCGCCTGGCCGCATCACCGGCGCCGCCCGCTTGTAGGCGGCGAGCCCGGGTGTGTCGTGCAGCGCCATGCCCTCGGGGCGCTCGAGGTACATGAAGTGACGCAGCGCCGCCTCGCCAAACGGCAGCAGCGTCAGGTCCACCCCGGCCGGATAGTGGCTGGCGGGCTGCGGGAAGTTCGGCCGCGACAGGTGCGGGGCCGCGCCAATCGCGGACAGCAGGTTCTGCACGAGCGCGAGGTGCAGCATCTCCTGGACGGCGACGTGGGATATCTGCTTGCGCCAGCGCCGGACCGTATCGGCCTGGTCATCCGTCAGGCCCTCATCCGCGTTGTCCTTCATGGAGAACGCGGCGAACAGGTACTGGCACATGATCCCGTGCTCGAGCTCCGCGGCCTCGCACAGCATGTAGATCAGCGCCTCGCGATGCTCGATCACGAACGGGGCCTCTGGCGGCGCCAGCCCACCCCGGGTGGCGATGACCCGGGCGAGCCTGCCCGGCAGTGTCTCTTCGCTCATACTTTCCCCTCCCGGTTAGGATGAGCCAGCGATGACCATTGAGCTGCGCCATCTCGGCCGGGCACGGCATCAGCCTGTGTCCGGCTTCCGCCGCGAGGTTCCACGGCCGTCCAGGAGTCTGCTTCGTCCCGAGCGGGGGGCTGCCGCCCACCACGATGTGCGTAGCCTGGCGGACCGGCGACACGAGGCCCGCGGTGCGGCACTTCGTCTCACTGGCAGCAGAATCCGAGCCGCCGCCGGATAGCGTCCTCAGCTAGCTCACCCCCGTCACGTGCCTTCGGAACCATCCTCGCGAACCATCCTCGCGGGCAAGACCGCTGCCAGGCCAACATCTTCTGCGGATAGGGCTACACGCCACAACTGTCGTGGCCCGGGCGCGGTTAGCCTCAAGCTGTGCGTCCACAGTACGAGGTGAGCCTTGAAGAGCTGGCTAGCGACCCGCATCCGGCGCTCGCGCGGCTTCGCGAGCGCGCGCCCGTCTGCTGGGTGCCCGCGCTGGGCGCTTGGCTGGTCACCGGGTATTCCGCCGCCGTCGAGGTGCTGTCGGACCCGGCGGCGTTCACCGTCGACGATCCCAGGTTCACCACGGCGCGGGTGACCGGGCCGAGCATGCTCTCCCTTGACGGAGACAGGCACGCGCGACACCGAGGCCCGTTTACGCACGCGTTCCGGCCAGCCGAACTCAGCAACCGCCTCGCCGGGTTCACGCGATCGGAGGCCGCGCGGCTGACAGACGCGATCAGGCCCGCGGGCCGCTGCGAATTGCGCACCACGGTGGCGGGCCCGCTGGCCGCCGCGGTCATGGCCGAAGCGCTCGGACTCGCCGAGGCGGGGGTGACTCCCGCCACCGTGCTTTCCTGGTACCGCGATATCGTCGCGGCCGTCGCGGCGCTGCCCGCCGCCGCGACCGGCTCGCCGTCCGCGGTTCGGGTTGGCTCGTTCGACAAGCTCGCGGATAGCCTGCGCGAGGCGATCGCCGCCGGCCGCGCGCCGGTCCTCGTCGAGGCCGCGGGATCGGGTGAGCTAACCGTGGACGAAGTGATATCCAACGCGGCGGTGCAGTTGTTCGGCGGGATCGAGACGACCGAGGGAATGATTTGCAACGCGGTACTGCACCTGCTCAGCGACCCAGGGCAGCTCGGCCTGGTGCGCGCCGACCGCGTTCTGCTACCCGCGGCGGTGGAGGAGTCGCTGCGGCTCGAGCCTGCGGCCGCCGTGGTCGACCGGTACGCGACCAGGGACGCCAGCGTCGCCGGGGCCGGCATCAGGCGCGGAGACCCGGTGACCGTGTCGCTCGCGGGGGCTAACCGCGACCCGGCGGTCTTCCGCGAACCCGACCGTTACGACATCCGCCGACCGAACGCGGGCCGGCACCTCGCGTTCGCGCGCGGCCCGCATTTCTGCCTGGGCGCGCACCTGGCCCGTCTGGAGGCGACCGCTGCGGTCGCCGCGGTGCTCGACGGGCTGCCAGGGCTGGCCCTGGATCCCGGCGCGCCGTCGGCGCCGTACGGCCTGATCTTCCGCAAGCCGACCGCCTTGTGGGTGCGCTGGGGTTAGGGGAAGATCCGGGTGAGTCCGGTGGCCCGGCCGCCGGGCTGGCCGGCGGCCGGGCCTTGCGCTACCTAACGAGCGCAGGTGTTGGCGTGGGTCGGACCCTCGAACTCGGGATAACCCAGCGTGGTGAACTGGTTCGTGCCGTACTCCGCGTCCTTGCCGAAGTCGGTCAGGAACGGCCCGCGGCCTGACACGTTGCCGAACTCGAGCGCGCAGAAGCCGCCAGCGTGCACTTCGGTCCAGTACGGGTAGAACCCGCCCGGTCCTTGCGGCGGCACCGTGCAGCCGCTCAACGTGGTCGCGGTGCACGTCGATTCGCTGAGCGCGATGTCGGTCTGGAAGAAGTACTGCCCGTACTGTCTGCCATGCGACGTCGGGAACGGTTCGACGAATGTGGACGGATAGATGGTCGGCTGGTTGCCTGTCGGCCACTCGGTCCAGTACGGGCTTCCGTCGAAGTCGAGGTCGCCGTTCTGGAAGAGGTTGTCCTGGCAGCCGGTGGTCAAGTCCGGTTGTGTGCTGGTACCGGGCCCGTCGAAGCCGGGATGGGTATCCCCGGCGTAGTAGCACATCGCGTCACCGGTCTCCGGTGACCCGCTGTCCGGCGGACCGGCGTTCTCGTACGGACCCTCGCACTCGTTGTAGGCGCCGCCCATGTCGGCCGGGTCGAGCGGGTTGGGAGTGAGTTCGTCGCTCAGCGACGTGCAGGACTCCCAGTGTCCGGTCTCGAATTCGGTGCTGATGTCGGTCTGGATGGCGGCCCATGGGATGACGTTGGCCTGAGCAGCCGTCGAGAACTCCGGCTGGAAGTCGAACGGAGTCCCGGCACAGTTGGTTATCGAGGTGTTCTGGAAGCCATTGGCGGCAGAGGCCTGCATGGAGCCGCTCGTATGCCGCGTCAGGTCGTCGATGACCACCTTGAAGGCGTTACCACCGCCCGGCGCCGGCGCGTCAGACATGTGGATCCTGATCGTGTCGCCGGGGTTGAAGAGCAGCGTCTCGTTGTTCGGCGTGAACGTGGCGGTGTCCGCGTCCTGCGGTGAGGGCGGCCCGGTCGGCACTCCGTTCTGCTGGATGAAGCCGAAGTTGACCGGTTCCTCGCAGCTGGAGTTGCACGTCACGAAGCCCGTCGTGCACTCGAGGCTGTCGATGGTCAGCGCCGCGCACCACTGCGTGTCGTTGCAGCTCTCGCTGTCGACGAACGGGGGGTTCCCCGGCGGGTAAAGCTGCATCTCCATGAATGTCGAGCCGCCGCCGCTCTGCGCGGTTGTGCACGACGTCCCGAAGCAGGTCGGTGCGTTCGAGTCTGACTCGGGCGTACATGGAGTCTGCGGGTAGGAATTCGGGTCGCACAACGCCATCGAGAACCATGGCGCGGGAGTGAGCTGGAACCAGTGCGAGATGTCGTGTCCTGGGTTGACGTCTGTCGGCAGCGCGCTGGGGTCGCGGCCGAGAGATACCGTCCAGTTCACGTCGTTACCGGAGCCAGGGGCGTTCGACAGGAACGTGGTATCGGGCTCGTCGTGGCCGATGTACACGCCGTTGTCGTAGAACTTGCCGCCCCAGGTGTTGGAGTTGTCCTCGCCCTGAATGCCGCGGATGTCGGTGCATTCGCTTGCCCGGACTGGCTTCTGGGCCGGGCTGTAGCCATTGCAGTCCAGCTCGCCAGTCGCCGCTGGGGTGTAGCTTGCGGATGACTGCGTGCCGGCCGAGTTCTGTGCGCCGGCAGGCGACTGCAGGCCCGCGGCCAGAGCGATCCCGAGTACTACAGCGCTGAAAACCGCCGCATACAGGAACCTAGGTTTCACCCGTCTCACCCGTCACCTTCCTTCATCTCGTGCTTCCGCTGCGGACGTCGTCGTCTCGCAGAGAGTTGCCGAAAAGGCAGCAAGAATATTATTGACGCGCATCGTTTCACGCCGATAACAATTCGTCTTTCATTGAATGGTATTTGTGGTGACGGAAACGTCTACTGTGACAGGTATTACATCGTGACCGAAATCGACCAGGAAACGCAGTTAGAGGTGGCCTGTGGCATTGAGCAGGGCGCGGGCGAACGCGCTCAAGTGGCGGCGCGATGGCCGTTCGGATAGGTGACCTCGTAGTCCCTCATCGGAGAGGCCGGAGTCCGCGGCCGCCCCGGCGGCAAGCCCACCTGGGGACCGCCGGCGCCATGGCCCGTGCGTCTCCGCCGGGCGCGGTTCGCGTTAGCGTGGATCGGTTTCCATGCCCCGCCATGGAAACCGATCCACGCTCATCGAATTCAGGCGGCCGGACCCATGCGCGCTGAGGTCAGCTCCGTCGCTCGAGGGGAGGGAGGGACCGTGAACCACGTATCCGGCACCGCTACCGCTGGCAACGGCGGCGACTTCGACCCCCGCCAGGCCGCTGCCCTGCTTGACCAGGCCACCCAGCAGGCTCGTCGCACGTTCACGCCGCTCACGCCGCTGCTGTTTGCCTTCCGGGCGGTTGTGGTGCTGGTCGTGTTCGGCGGCTTCTGGCTGTCGGTGCGCGGGCAGCACCCCTACACCGGGGACATCAGCGGGTGGGCCATAGCCGTCGCGGTCGTGCTCGTGGTCATCAACGTCGGCTGGACAGCCCGGGCGATAGCGCGCGCGGGCACCGGGGTCAGCGGTCCGGCCCAGCGCAAGTGGCGGGCTTGGAAAGTCTTCATGGTGGCGGCCTGGATCATCGGGTACGCGGTCACCGCGCCGCTGTACCACGCCGGGCTCAGCCATCCGGTTTGGGGGCTGTACCCGGCCAGCGCACCGCTGCTGATCATCGGGCTGGCCAGCGCGGCCGTCGGGGCGGCATTCCGGTACTGGCCGCTGGCCGGTGCCTCCCTGGGGATCGTCGTGGTCGCCGCGGCGGCGGGGCTCGGGGGCCCGGCCGGCTCGTGGCTGATCACAGGCATCGGCCTGTGTGCCGCGTACCTGGGCATTGCCGCGTTCACCGCCTGGTGGCAGCGTCGCGGCATGGTGCGGCCGTGACCGACGAGCTTGACCCGCTGATCCACGTGCCCACCCGGCTGCGGATCGTCGTGACGCTGGCGGCGCTGCCCGACGGGGACGCGCTGACCTTCACCCGCCTGCAGGACATCCTCGGGCTGACCCCCGGCAACCTGATCATCCAGCTGCGCAAGCTCGAGGAAGCCGACTACATCAGCAGCACCAAGACCGGGAGCGGGTCCGCGTCGAAAACCACGGTCGTCTTGACGAGAAAAGGACGGGCAGCGCTCGGCGCTTACACCCGGGCGCTGCGCAACCTGCTCGGCGGTCTGGACACGGACATTGCCGCGGACACAGACGCGAACGCGGACGCGGACGGCGACCATGTGGCCTTCTGACCCGGCAGCCGGGGAGGCAGGCATGCGAAACAACTACAGCTGCATGCGGCACGGCCAGAGCAAGGCGAATGTCAAGAACGTCATCGTGAGCTGTATTGATAATGACAGCCCGGATAACTTCGGCCTGACCGATCTCGGCCGCCAGCAGGCGCTTGCGGCGGCGACAGGAAGTGGCCTGCCAACCGACACGGTGATCTGCTCCTCAGACTTCGCGCGCGCCGAGCAGACGGCCCGGATCGTCGCCGCGGCGCTGGGAGCGGGAGCCGTCACGATCACCAAGGCGCTGCGGGAACGGTGCTTCGGTGACTGGGAGGGCGCGGCGGCTGATAACTACGCCGTCGTGTGGGCGGCGGACAAGGCGAACCCCGACCACACCGACGGTCACGTCGAGTCGGTGAGCGCCGTGCTTTCCCGGGCGACCGCGTTCATCAGCACGCTGGAGCGGCGGTATTCCGGCCGGGACATCCTCCTTGTCTCGCACGGCGATACGCTGCAGATCCTGCAGGCGGGCTTCCTGCGGATGAACCCGGGGGGCACAGGGACCTCCCGCATTTCGAGCCCGCGGAAATCCGCCGGTTCCACCTGGGATTATGCGGCGGCTCCCCGTCATTCGTTCCTCGCGACCTCCGGTCCCGTCATGCGTTCAAGCAGCGGGAAAGTGGCCGCGATGATGCCGAGGGATACCAGGATCCCGGCGGCGGTGATGAGGTAGTACACGGCACCGGGCGCCACCATCGGGTGCTGCTGAGCCTCGGAGGCGAACATCGCGGCGGCGCCGAACCCGGTGCCGATCGCGACGACGGCGACGGCGAGCAGCGGGACCGCGCCTTCCAGCGCGACGACGCGGCGCAGCATCGCGAGCCGGGCGCCGGTGAGCCGCAGCAAGCTGAACGGCCGCTTGCGGTCGGCGAGCCCGCCCGCGATGCCCGTGGCGAGCGTGCAGCCGGCGATCACCAGGCTGACCAGGATCACCGTGTTCACGAGCGGCTGGTAGGCGTTGTCCTTGGAATTCGACGATGCGATCAGGTCCCCGATGGCGGACGGCATATCGATGGTGGGATAGGCGTGTGCGTTCTCAAGCACCGTCCTGACCTGTTCGACCGCCGCCACGGAGCCGTTCGTCGCCACGTTGAAGGCATCCACGCCGAGGGTGTCAAGCCGCGCGGCCGGGACGTTCGCCGCTGGCCACGTGATCGTCGTGGCGTTCACGCCGAACAAGGCCCCGTTGAACCCGTCCTTCGGGAACGCCGCCGCTGTCGCCCCGGCCGGGCAGCGGCCCAGGGCGGGAACGGTCGCCAGCTGCGCGCACGAAACCGCGCCTGCAGGAACCGGACCGGAGGAGCCGAATATAGTGCCGCCGAGACCTGGAAGTGTCCCAGGGATGGTCAGCTTCGGGACCGCGCGCACCACGACCACCCCGGGGACGCCGGGAATCGCCCTCAGCTGCGCCACGAGCGGCGCGGCCGGCGCGGCCGGGCCGGCGCCCGTCGGGGCCGGCTCTCGGTAAGACACGGAGCCGAGCCCCTGGTCCGCCAGCTGGTCGGTCACCACGCTCGCCTCCGCGGCGCTGCCCCATCGGGTGAGGTTCTTAGCGTCCTGCGTGGTGATGGCCACCACGGCCACCGTTGTGATGAGCAAGGCGAGCACCAGCCCGCTGACGGCGCGGAAGGCCGCCTTTGGGTCGTCGGCGAGGCGGCGGGCGGCGATCAGCGTGCCCGGGCGGCTTGTCCACCGGGCCATGACCCTGGCCGCGGCCATGGTGATCCACGGGCCCGCGATCATCAGGCCGACGATGATGAGCAGGAAGCTGGACACGAACGCCTGGACCTGCCCGGGAAGGGAGGAAGGGTGGCCGTGCACGGCGAAGAAGCCTAGCTCGGCCAGGCCGGCCAGCAGCGGCACCACGCGCCAGGACCGCGGCGGCTGCGGCGTCACCCGGCGGGCGACGCCGAGCGGGGAGATGTGCACCCGGCGCAGCGCCAGCCGGGCCGCGGCGGCCGCGGCCGCGGGCACGCCGATCGCGACCACGAGGACGTCCAACGGACTGAGCGACAGCTCGCTGGGGAAGAACGCCTGGCCGGCGAACTGGATACCCGCGACCGGGATGCGCAGCAGGAAGAAGACCGCGAAGCCGACGGCCACCCCGAGGAGCGTGGCCGCCGTCGATTCGACGGCAGCGAGCAGGGAGACCTGCTTGCGGGTCGCGCCGACCAGGCGCATCGCCGCGAACCGTTCCTCGCGGCGGGCAGCGGACAGCCGGGTCGCGGTGGCGATGAATATCAGCACCGGGGCCAGCACGGCCAGCGCCACGACGGACAGGATGAGGTCGGTAGTCTCCGCCTGGATTCCCGCGCTGGCGGGTATGTAGAGGAGGCCCTTGGGGTTAGGGAAGAGATTCGGCTCGTCCCCCCTGACATTGCCGGGCACCTGCGCGGAGATCGAGGTCACCCGCACGCTGTAGGGCGTTCCGGCCAACTGTGCCGGGGTGCGCCCGACGATGATGACCAGCGAGTTCGGGGATGGCAGCGCGGGGTCGCCGATCGTGCCGGCCAGGCGGCCCGGGTAGCGGTCGGCTAGCTGGTTCGCCGGGGTGCTGCGCAACAGCGCGGCGAGCGCGGGGGAGGCGTAGTACCGGCCAGGTCCCGGGTCACGGGGAATGCCCGGCGGCACCGGGGACGAGGCGCCGGTGGCGGCCACGTCGAAACGGTCGATCTGCCGGCCGTCGAAGGTGTCGCCGCTCGGATGCCACCACAGCGGGGCGACGCCCGAGGCCGGTCCTGACGGCACGTACGCCGTGCCGGTCCAGAACCATGCGTGGCGGTTGTTCCAGGTGGTTACCGCGTTGGTCGCGGCCAGGGCGGTCAGCAGCACGCCGACGCCGAGGCCGACCGCGATGGTGAGGACCACCAGCCGGGTGACGGCCTCCCGGCCGTTGCTGAGCACCAGCCGCAGCCCGAGGGCGATCATGGCTTGGCCCCGGTGAGCGTGCTGACCCTGCCGTCCCTGACGACGACCTCGCGGTCGGCGTAGGCGGCGACCCGGGCGTCGTGGGTGACCAGGACGACGGTGGTGCCCTTACCGCGGACGGCGCCGGTGAGCAGGTTCATCACCAACTCGCCCGACACCGAGTCCAGCGACCCGGTCGGCTCGTCGGCGAAGAGCACCTCGGGACTGGCGACGAGGCCGCGGGCCAGCGCGACGCGCTGTGCCTGCCCGCCGGACAGCTCCCCGGACCTGCGACGCTCGAGCCCGTCCATACCGAGCGGGCCGAACCACTTCCTGGCCGCCGTCATCGCCGGGCCGCGGCGGGTGCCGGACAACAGCAGGGGGAGGGCGACGTTCTCTTCGGCCGTCAGCTCGGGGACAAGCTGGCCGGACTGGAACACGAACCCGAACCGGTTCCGGCGTAGCTCGCTGCGCCGCTCATCGCCCAGGGTGTCCAGCCGCTGCCGGCCGAACCAGACCTGCCCGTCCTGGGGGACCAGGATGCCGGCCAGGCAGTGCAGCAAGGTGGACTTGCCCGATCCGCTCGGCCCCATGACGGCGACGATCTCGCCTTCCCTGACGCCGAGTGAGGCTCCGCGCAGCGCCGGGGTTTCGCCGAACGAAAGGAACAGGTTCCGCGCCTCGATGATGTTCCCGGTTGCTGGGACCGCCGTGGCGGCGGTGAGGTCCGCGGTCACGGGCGTACCGCTCCCGCGAGCAAGTCCAGCCGGGCCGCGGTGTGGTCGATCCATCGTAGGTCAGCCTCCAAGCGGTAGAGGGCGTGGTCGGCGAGGAGCACGTTGAGCGGATCCCCGTCTTGCTTGAGTTCGGTGAGCTCGCGCATCCGCTGCAGGTGCGCCGCCCGCTGGGCGTCCAGGTAGCTGTCGGCCGGCCGGTCGAGCATCAGGGCGAGCACCACCTTGGCGAACAGCTCGCTCTGCAGGTCCGGCTCCGGCGGGACCGGCTCGGCCAGCCACCGCTCCACGTCGGCGATGCCCCCGTCGGTGATGACATACCGCCGCCGTTCAGGCCCGGCCCCCTGCTCGGCCGGCCCGGCGACTGCCTTCCCGTCCCTGGCCAGCCGCGACAGCGTCGCGTACACCTGGCTGTAGCGCAGCGGCCTGCCTCGGCCGAAGTACGCGTCGTAGTCCCGTTTCAGGTCATATCCGTGACTTGGCCCTCGCTCGAGGAGGCCAAGCAGCGTCAGTGGAACACTCACAACCGAGAGCATACTCCAAGAGTATTCTCTCGGGAAGTAGTTAAGCGGAACTCTCTGACACATCAGACCGCTCGCATTCACGCGCCCTTGGGTGACATGATTGGTGCGACGCTGACGCTAGGCGGAGGATGGGGATGACAACTCAGCCAGCCGACGAAGACATCTTGATTCAGGCCGCGCGTGACGAGCGCGGGCAGCATCGGTCGGGCGCCTCGATGTTCGGCATGCTCGCCGTGGCCGTGGTCTTTGGCGTCCTAGGCGCCGTGCTCCTCTTGTTGCCGCACTTGGTGAGCATGCTCCTGCCCGGGCCGTTCCGCCTCCTGGGCGGCTTCTCGATGCCTATGTGCATCACCCTGGGCATCATCGCCCTCGGGATCGCCGGGTTCTTCCTGCTAGCGGCGTTCGCGTCGAGCCCGCTGGCCTCGTGGGGGAACAAGGCGCAGGGAGACTGCCCGACCTGCGGCGAATCCCGGCTGCGCTCGGACATGGTGACGGGCAAGACGAGCGGGACCGTCAGCGATCCCCCGCGAGGCATCGTCACCCTGTGCGAGACATCCGGGTGCGACTACTCGGCGGTCAGCGTCACCCACCCGAGCGGCGCGACCTCGGCCTAAGTGCACGCCAAATACGACGCGTTGCTCGTGGGTCCTTCCATGGACATGCAGTGGAAGGAAATCACCGCTCTCCAGCGTGTTAGTCCCTTCATCCCGCCAGGTACCCGGCTCCACGTGGGGTTCCTGGACAGCGAGGACGTGGCGATGCGGGTGGAAACGGCGCGGGCGATCACCCGGTGCGGGTTCGCCGCGGTCCCGATCATCGCGGCTCGCCGACTGGAATCCGAACGGATGCTCCGGGATTACCTGACAGCGCTGCGGGTCGCGGGCGGGTTCGGGAGCGTCATGGTCGTGGGCGGGGACCCGGCGCGGGCGCGCGGCCCTTACCCCGACGCGGGCAGCGTGATCGGCTCGGGAATCCTGGAAGAGCACGGGGTGCGCGAGGTCAGCCTGGCGGGCCACCCTGGCGGGAACCCGGCGGTCGCCGACGCCGGCGTGTTGTGGCGGGCGCTGGCAGGCAAGGTGACGGCGCTAGAGCGGCGCGGGCTGCGCGGCGCTATTGTCACGCAATTCGGGTTCGACCCGGCCCAGGTCCTGGAGTGGATCGCTGACTTGCGGGCGCGGGGTACCGGCGTGCCGGTGCGGGTCGGTGTGCCGGGCCCGGCCAGCGTGCGAAGCACGCTGGCGAACGCGTCCCGGTACGGCGTCGCTGTGAGCGCGCCCGTTGCCAGGGAGTACGGGTTCTCGCTCGCTGATCCCACGGGTGACGCCGCGCCCGACCGGTTCATCCGGGCACTGGCGGCTGGCTATGACGCGGCGCTGCACGGCGAGGTCCGGCTGCATTTCAACACGTTCGGCGGGATCACTCGCACGGCGAACTGGATCAATCGCCAGCGTGCCGCTTGCCGGTTACCCCGCCTGGGGCTGGCTGAGCCGCAGGTGGTTGCCGCTGGGGTCGCGGACGGCCGCGTCGCGGACGCCGTAGGGCTGGTCGACGGGCTCCTGAAGGATCTCCACCCCGGCGGCGCGCAGTGACTCGAAGGTCTTGTCCACGTCGTCGACCTGGATGAACACCGGCAGGTCGCCCTTGGCGACGATCTCGCTCATCGCCTGCCGGTCGGCTGGCGGGATGTGGTGGTCCACCGCGGCCAGCAGCAGGTCGTGGGTGTCGGAGGGGGAGTGGACGGTGAGCCAGCGCATCTCGGGGCCCATCTGGACGTCGTCGTGGACCACGAAGCCGAGCCGCTGGGTGTAGAAGGCGAGCGCCTCATCGAGGTCGGTGCAGTAAACGGGCGTGTGTGTGATTGAAAGTGGCATGTCAGCGACCCTACGCGGGGTAGGCCGGGACCGCTTCTCCAATCCTGCATGGTTCCGCGATCCACCCGGGGCGCGCCCAGGCCCGCGTCATGCACGGCGGGACCGGCTCGAGCCGCGAGTGGTCACGCGCCTTGTAGGCCGACGGCGGCTCACCGACGAGACGGGTGAACGTCGAGCTGAACGAGCCGAGCGAAGTGAACCCCACGGCCATGCACACGTCGGTCACGGACGTGTCGCCGCCGCGCAGCAGCGCCATCGCCCGCTCCACGCGTCTGGCCTGCAGGTAGCCGTACGGGGTATCGCCGTACGCCAGCCGGAACCGGCGGGAGAACAGCGACGACGACATGAGCGCGGCACGCGCCATCGCCGGGACGTCGAGCGGCCGCGCGTACTCACGGTCAAGCAAATCCCGGGCCCGGCGCAGGTGCGCCAGCTCAGCGACGTCCATACCGGGACCGTACACCCGGACCGGTGAGGGTGGTTCAACGCACGAGCCGTTCGGAAAACTGCTTGTCCCATGTTAATCGTTTAGGAGCTGTACACCTTCAGTTCTGCTTGCCGTCTTCCCGGACTGGGAGCATCGCTCTGCTTTGGTAGCGATTGCTCCTGGGAGGGACAGTAATGACGGAGAGCTTGGAGCGCGCGGGCGTCTCGCGGCGGTCGTTCCTCGGTGGCGTTGGCGTCACCGCCGGCGGTCTCATGGTGGCCAGCGGCCCGGTCCTGTGGCAGCAGGCCGCCAAGGCCGACACGGTCACCGCCGAGCAGGTCCACCTGACCTTCGGCGACGAACCAACCCGTGAGGTCATCGTGTCGTGGGTGACCCCGACCGCGGTGTCGAACCCGACGGTGACCGTCGGCACCCCGGCTGGCGGCTTCGGCCGGGTCATCGCGGCCGAGACCCGCACCTACACCGACTCCAACAACGGCGTCGTCACGATTACCCAGCACGCCCGCGTCGACGGCCTGCACCCCGACACCGACTACGTGTACCAGATCGTCAGCGACGGCGAGACGCAGGTGTCCAGCGCGTTCCGCACCGCGCCCGAGGGCCGCGTGCCGTTCCGCTTCACCAGCGTCGGCGACATCGCCTGCGGTGATACCGCCTACTCCAAGGCGTCGCTCAACGCCGCGGCGACCGCCGCGTCGATCGAGCAGTTCGACCCGGTCGTGCACCTGGTCAACGGCGACCTGTCCTACGCCAACTCCAACCAGATGTTCCAGCCCCAGGTCTGGGAGGAGTACTTCGACAACACGCAGCTCTCGGCCGCGAACCGGCCGTGGATGCCGACCCTGGGCAACCACGAGAACGAGCCCGGCAACGGCCCGCAGGGCTACCTGTCCTACCAGACCCGGTACACCCTGCCCGGGAACCACTCCGCCGACTTCGAGGGGAACTGGTACAAGTTCCAGGTCGGATCGGTGCTGTTCGTCATGCTGGACAACAACGACGTCTGCTACCAGGTCGACACCGGTACCTACGTGAGCACCGGCGACAACCAGATCTTGACCGGCTACTCCGGCGGCGAGCAGCTGGAGTGGCTGGACAGGACGCTGCGCCATGCATCGACCGACCGCTCGGTCGACTGGATCGTCGCCGTCATGCACCAGCCGGCCATGTCCACATCTGACGCGGATGGCTCCGACCTGGGCATCCGCCAGAACTGGATGCCGCTGTTCTACAAGTACGGCGTCGACTTCGTGCTGGCCGGCCACGACCACGACTACGAGCGCAGCTACGTGGTCAAGGGCACCGACTCCGGCACCGTCCTGCGGCCGCACGTCGTCAGCACCGGCCGCAGCCGCGTCGACTCCGACAAGGGCCTCGTCCACCTCGTGATCGGCACCGGTGGCACCAAGGGCCACGACGACGTGTACCAAGCGGGCACCGCGGGTGAACCGACCGAGACCATCAACGTCTCCGGCACCGAGACCGAGACCGAGGACGCGCCGTGGTCCGCGGTCACCGACCCCGACACCACCCACCCGTGGGGCCTGGGGGTGTTCGACGTGGACCCGGGCCGCTTCCCCGGCGACAAGACCACGATGACCTTCACCTACTACCACACCGGGGCCGCCACGGCTTCGAACCCGTACCCGGCCCCGGCCGAGTTCGACACCTTCACCGCTACCCGGACCCGCTCTGACGGCTTCGGCTTCCGGCAGCGAGACTCTAAGTGACACCGTTGCGCACCGCTAGGAGCCGGTCTTGCCGGGCAGGGTGCGGTCAAAGACGGAGATCAGGACCAGGGCGAGGCTGACCCCGATCATGATCCAGGCGATGAGGTGGACGCCGCTGTCGCTGACGCTGGCGTGGAAGACGATCCCTGTGATGGCCGATGACGCGATCGAGCCGACGTAGCCGAAGGTGCGCAGCAGGCCGGAGGCGGTGCCGAGCTGCTCGGCGGGCGCCTGGGAATACAGGGCGGTCTGGTTGCCCGCGGAGGCGAAGCCAGTGACCAGGCCGAAGACGAGCGTGATGATCACGACCCAGCCGATCCAGCCGGACCTGCTGAGGACGAGCACCCCGGCCGAGCCGATGAGGCAGGCGACCGCCGCGGCGATGACCGGGCCGCGGACCAGGTTCCGCCGTGAGACGGGCGAGATGACCAGGCCGGAGATCAGCGTCATCGGGAGCACGATCAGGCCGGCTTCCGTCTCGGTGAGTCCCCGCACGGCCTCGATCCACTGGGTGATCCCGTACAGCACGACGTACAGGCACAGCATGGCCAGGCCAAAGCGCAGGTAAGTCCGGGTGAGCGCCCGGTTGGACGCGAGCATCCGAACGTCGAGGAAGGGCGCGCCAGCGCGAAGCTCCCAGAACACGAGCGCTACCCACGCCGCGACGCAGATGCCAAGCAGGTACCAGTGCGCCGCCGGCAGCCCGAATAGGAACAGCAGCAGCACGATCATCGCGAGGGCGAACCCGGCGATGCCGCCGAGGTCGAGGCGCGAGGCCAGGTCACGCAGCCGCAGCGGGCGCTGAAGCGGCC
>DATMKQ010000214.1:0-8956 GCA_035571275.1 Trebonia sp. | reverse complement strand
CAGGCAGGAGCCGGACCAGCCCGAACCCGGTGATCGCCGCCCCCCACACGATGACGGCGATGATCACCGCGAGCCCCTGGCGGCGGATCCGCCCCACCCAGCCGCTGCTCAGCGCGCCGAGCAGCGCGCCCGCCCCCGGCGCGGCGTACAGCAGCCCCACCGTGGTGGCTCCGCCGCCGAACACCGTGGCCCCCAACGCCGGGAACAACGCCCGCGGCAGCCCGAACACCATCGCGTTCAAGTCGATGAGGTAAGCCCCCTGCATGGTCGGACTGCGCCGGACGAAGCGCAGCCCCTCGGCCGTCGACTTCAGGCCCGGCCGCGGCCGGGCCACGCCCCCACGCGCTCCGTTCACCACTGGGGGCTGGGGCGAAATCGCCAGCACAGCCACGAGCGCCGCGCCGAAGCTGACCACGTCCAGCCAGTACACGACGTGCACGCCCGCCCCGGCCAGCAGGAGGCCAGCTGCGGCCGGCCCGACGATTGCGCCGGTCTGGAACAGCGCCTGGAACATCGCGTTCGCGGCCGGCACCGAGGCCAGCCCGACCAGGTTGGGCACCATCGCGTTGCGCGCCGAACTGTCCATCCCGCTCAGCGCCGCGGTGACGGCCGGGAACAGGAACAGCGGCCACAGCGCGGGCCCGAAGTCGGCGTTCAGCGCGAGCCCCGCGCTGGACAACGCGCCAAGCGCCTCGACCACGAGCAGCAGCCGCCGCCGGTCCATCGAGTCGGCGAACGACCCGCCCAGCAGCGACCCCGCGATCAGCGGGAACAGCTGGGTCAGCGACACCAGCCCCACGTCAAGCGAGGAGTGCGTGATCGAGTACACCTGGTAAGGCACCGCCACGGCCGTGAGCTGGTTGCCGAGGGTGGACACCCCGAGTCCGCCGATCAGCGCCCTGAAGTCGCGGGACCGGCCGAGCGGCGACAGGTCGAGCAGCACGTGCCTAGACACCCAGCGTGGCAAGAGCCGACTCATCCGCGACTCAAGTGACCAGACATTTGATGAGAATAACTAATTATTTTTCTGAACGAACCGTGCCGCCTCTCAGCACCGCCGCTGACCGCCCGCCCGTCTGGCGAGCGAAGATGGCGTCATGGAGTCACTCGCCCAACTCCTCGAGCGCCGCGCGATCGAGTGTCGGCTAACCCCTGACCGCGCGCTGGAATCGCCTGACGAGGCCGAAGCGTTCCTGCTCGACCGCGGGCTGCTAACGCGGACCGCGGACTGCGCGCTGCCCAGCCTCTACGAGGCATGCCACGAGGAGGCGTACCGGCCAGGCGGCGCGGGCTTCGCCTCGTGGCCGGCCACCAAGTGGCCGTGGTTCGGTGAACTCGTCGACCGCGGCTACCTCTGCGTCGCGGTCCACAAGGGGAAGAACCTGCTGGTCAGTCAGAAGACCGCGGCGCTGCTCGACCCGATCTGCCGGGCCGAGACGGACCGGATGCGGGCCGAGGACCCCGGCTGGCGGCGACTGCTCGACCACCTCGCCGCGGCAGGCCCGGCGGACATCGAGGACCTGCGTACCGAACTTCGGCTCAAGCGCCAGGAACTCAAGGCGCTCCGTTACCCGCTCGAACGATGCGGTGCGATCGTGGCCCGCTCGGCCGCCGTCACAGCCGGTGAGGGCCACGCGCACTCCAGCGAGCTACTGCGCTGGGACCAGGCCTACGCCGGGCCGTCGGCCACGCCGCGCGAGGATCCCGCCGAGTCCTTCGCCGCCCTGCTCGCCGCGGCGGTCAAGGCGGCGGTAGTCGCCTCGGAACCCGAACTCCGCCGCTGGTTCTCCTGGCCGTGGTACTGGACTGACACCCTGATAGACGACCTGATCGCCGACGGCCGGCTACGCCGGATCGACGGCTACGTCACGGCTGGCGTTCAGGCGTCGAACCGGTAACCCATGCCGGGCGCGGTCAGCAGGTACTTCGGCTGGGATGGCTCGGGTTCGAGCTTGCGGCGAAGCTGGGCCATGTAGACACGAAGGTAGTTGCCCTCGGTCTCATAGGCGGGTCCCCAGACCTCGTGCAGCAGTTGCCGCTGGGTGACGAGCTTGCCGGTGTTGCGGACCAGGATCTCCAGGATCTGCCATTCCGTGGGGGTGAGCCGCACCGTGTCGCTGTCGCTGCGGGTGACCTGTTTGGCCGCGAGGTCGACGGTGAAGTCCGGGGTGATGATCACCGGCTGGTCAGGAGCCGGCGTGGCCCGGCGCACGGCGGCGCGCAGCCGGGCCAGCAACTCGTCCATGCCGAAGGGTTTCGTGACGTAGTCGTCGGCGCCGGCGTCGAGCGCGGCGACTTTCTGACTCTCCTGTCCCCAGGCCGACAAGACGATGATCGGGGTGCTGGCCCAGCCGCGGACGCCGTAGATGATCTCGGTGCCGTCCATGTCGGGCAGCCCGAGGTCCAAGATGATCACGTCGGGACGGTCCCGCGCGGCCGCGGCCAGGCCGGAGGCGCCGTCGGCGGCGGTGGTCACCTCGTAGTGGCGCGCGGTCAGGTTGATCCTCAGCGCCCGCAGGATCGACGGCTCGTCGTCGACCACGAGGACGCGTGTCATGCCTCGGCCTCGAGCGCCGTCCTGTCGCCGGCCGCGACCGGCAGCGTCACCGTGATCGTAAGGCCGCCGCCGGGAGTGTCCGCGGCGGTGATGGACCCCCCCATGGCGTCCGCGAAGCCCTTGGCCACGGCCAGGCCCAGCCCCACGCCGGAGGTGTGCCTGTCGATGCGGACAAAGGGTTCGAAGATGCGCTCCTTGTCGGCGTCAGCGACGCCGGGACCGTGGTCGATGACATCGAGCGCCACCCTGCCGTCGCCGGCCGGGGCCGCCCGCAGCTCCGGCGGCTGCGACGGCGGTGAGTGCCGCAGCGCGTTGGAGAACAGGTTGGCCAGGACCCGTTCGAGCAGACCAGGGTCGGCGCGGACGACCGGGAGATTCTCAGGGACGCTCAGCGTGAGCCCGGATGAACGGTCCAGGCCGAGCAGGGCGGCGGGGGCCACCTCGTCGACCGGGGTCGGCCGAAGGAACGGCTGGAGCGACCCGGTGTGCAGGCGGCTCATGTCGAGCAGGTTGCCGATCAGGTCGTCGAGCCGGTCGGCATCTTGTTCGATCGTGGCGAGCAGGTCGGCCTCGTCCGCGGCCGACCAGTCCACGTCGTCTTGCCGCAGGCTGCTGACGCTGGCCTTGATCGACGCGAGCGGGGTTCGCAGGTCGTGGCTGACCGCGGCCAGCAACGCGGTGCGGATCCTGTTGCCCTCGGCGAGTGCCTCGGCCTGGGCGGCCTGGATGCGCAGCCGTTCCCTGTCGACGGCCGCCGCCGCCTGGGCCGCGTACCCGGCGAGGAGGGCTCGCGTGGCGGTCGGGCGCTGTCCGGTCACCCGCAGCGCCAGGCCCGGCCTGACGTCTATCCGCGTGGCGGCGTCCAGGGGCGAGCCCGCCTGGCTGGCCGCGACCCGCACCCAGTGGCCTCCGGTCCGTTCGATGAGCTCCGCCTGCCCGCCATGGGTCTGGGTCAGGTGCGCCAGGATCTCGATCGGTGAGTCGGCGCCGCCGAGCACGGTCTGCGCCAGCGCCAGCAGGGCCGCCGACTCCTGCCGACTGCGGGCCGCTTGCACCGCCCGGCGGGCGGCCAGGTGCACCACGCTGCTGACCGCCACCGCCACGGTGACGAACAGCAGCAGGGCCAGCAGGTTCCGCGGCTGCTGAATGGTGAACGTGTGCAGCGGCTGCGTGAAGTACCAGTTCAGCAGCAGGCTGGCCGCGACGGCCGCGGCCACCGCCGGCCAGAATCCGCCGACTACCGTGATCACGACCACGGCAACCAGGTAGATCAGCAGGTCATCGGCGAGGTCCAGGTGCGGGCGGGCTGCCGCCAGCGCCCAGGTGAGCAGCGGCAGCCCGGCGGCCGCGAGCAGCGCGGCGCCGAGCACGCGGCGGCTTCCGATGCCGCCCGCCGCTTCCGCGCCGCCCGGCTCGTCACGCTTCCCGGACCGGACCTCCATGTCTACCAGTGTGTACCGCCGCAGGACCAACCGCACGCAGGTACCCGCGGCGGCCGCGATCACCAGCACGATCGCGGCGTTCCACGTGAAGCTCCCGGACAGCCGCAGCTGCGCGTACGGCGGCTTGGAGAAGCCGGCGACGGTGAGCCAGCCGATCGCGGCCAGCGGCAGCGCGGCCAGCGGCTCGGCCGTCGCGGACAGCACCCCGGTGATCGCCGCGCAGGCCGTGAGCACGGCGGTGCCTGGCATGCGCCCGCCCAGCGCCGCGGCGATCGTGCCCACCGCGAGGAAGGCAGTGAACCCGGCGGGCAGGGCGAACACCGCGGGGAATGATCGCGCAGCCTGCGTCCGGCGCCTCATGTTCCCAGTTGACGGCCTCGCCGTGGCTGATGCGAAGGGTCTTGACGCATCCTTAACGCGCGGCCGACGCGCCTTAACGGGCCGCTAACGCGGGGCTGTCACCGTCCGTCTGGGAACAGCAGCTCGTAGGCCGGGTTGGTCATGACCGGATCGGAGCCGGCGCGGAAGCCGACGGGACCGGTGAGCCGGACCCGGGCGCCGCACACCAGGCCGGGAATGTGCGACCGGCCGTAGAACAGGGCGGTGAGATCGCCGGTGCCGTCGGACAGCTCGCAGGCCAGCACCGAGTTCTGCCCGGCCGGCCGGATCTCCACGACCCTGATCCGTCCCTCGATCGTGTGCTTGCCCGGGCCGGCCACCTCGCCGATCGGCGTGCTCCCTGATTCCGTCGTGACCGGCTGCCTCGCCGGCGCCGCCTCCGAGCCGGACGTGCGCGTGGCGCCGAGCTGGTGCCGCCCGGCCACGTTGCCCTCTTCGGCGAGGATCCGGTCGTCATTCGACCTGCCGTCGGGCACCGCCCGCATTTGCTGACGCGCCTGCAGCACCCGCACCCGGCTCTGCACGTCGTAGGGGACGATGGTCGCCGCGGACCGCGGGATCCGGCTCACCACGGCCGCGATCTTGTCCGCCGTCCTGTCGTGCAGCAGCCGGCCGACCACATGGGAGTAGGTGCGCCGCGGCAGCACCACGGTCACGTGGGTCGCCGGGTCGCTGGCCTCGCGTTCCACCAGTTCCGCGATCGCGGCGGTGATCCGCCGGTCGGGGACGTCGATGAAGTCAAGCGGCACCCCCCGGCCGGCCCGGGTCCACTTGTCCCTGAGCTTGTCGGCCCGGGCGGAGTCGATGACGAAATGCACCGCGCGGATCGTGGTGGGGCGCATCGACCGCGCGTACCTGATGGCGGCGAGGGTGGCCAGGTCGAAGCTGTCGATCAGGATGAAGACAGTGCGCCGCGCGTAGTTCGGCTCGGGGGGCGGTTCCTGGTCGGCCAGGGTCTCAAGAACTTCGGACTCGGCGCGATACGTCTGGTTCAGCCGGATCAGCGCCGGGACTCCCACCGCGAACAGCACCACGACCAGCCAGGCGCCCTCGGTGAACTTCACGGTCACGAAGATCGCCACCACGATCGAGGTCAGCACCCCGGCGGAGAAGTTGACGACCGTCCTGCGCCGCCAGCCCGGCTCCCGGTGCCGCTGGTGGTAGCGCGCCATGCCGAAGCCGGCCATCGAGAAGGCCGTGAACACCCCGACCGCGTACAGCGGCACGAGGCTGTTCACGTTCGCGCCGCGGATGATCAGCAGCGCCACGGAAACCGCGGTCAGCACGATGATGCCGTTGGAGAACACCAGCCGGTGACCGCGCTTGAGCAGCCACCGGGGCAGGAACGAGTCACCGGCCACGTAGCTGGTCAGGAACGGGAAGCCGTTGAAGCTCGTGTTCGCGCCGGTATACAAGATGAGCGCGGTCGCCACCTGGACCAGCAAGAACAGCGCGTGCGAGAGGAAACCGGAGCCGAAGACGAGCTGCGCCTCCTGGGCCAGCACGGTCGGGTACCCGCTGGCCCGCGGTGTCGCGTGCGTGACGTGCGCGAGCCAGGAGATGCCCGCCACCAGCGTGCCCAGGATCAGCCCCTCGGCCACGAGTACCTGCCTGGCGTTGCGACCTTCCGGCGGGCGGAACGCCCCCACCGCGTCGGAGACCGCCTCGATCCCCGTCAGCGACGCGCCGCCGTTGGCGAACGCCCGCAGCAGCGTGAAGATCAGGGCGAAGCTGATCAGCCCCGACGTCCCGCTGCCGATCGTAACCGTGTCGTGCAGCGTGTGCACGTCGTAACTGTGCAGGTGGCCTGTGATCTCCCTGATCAAGCCGACGGCGATCATCAGCAGGACAGAGCCGGCGAACAGGTAGGTCGGCACGGCGAACGCCCGGCCCGCTTCGCGGATGCCCCGCAGGTTCCCGTAGCACATCAGCAGCACGACGCCAACGGTGATCCACAGCGTGTACGGCCCGATGGCCGGGTACGCCGAGGCGATCGCCGCGGTGCCAGCGGCCGTCTGCACCGCGACCGTGACCACGTAGTCGATGAGGAGCGCGACCGCGCAGACCTGCGCGATCCTGGGGCCGAAGTTCTGCCTGGCGACCACGTAGGAGCCGCCGGGCCGGATGTAGACCATGACGATCTCGCGGTAGGACGCCACCACGAGGGTCATGACCAGCAGGATGACCAGCGTCATCGGCAGGATCAGCGTGAAGGCCGCCAGTCCCGCCATCGGCAGCAGCGCGATCAGGACTTCTTCTGGGCCGTAAGCGGAGGACGAAATCCCGTCCGGTGACAGCACCCCGAGCGCCAGCGGTTTCGATAGCCGCTGTTCGCCGAGTTCGGAGTTGACCAGGGGCGGCCCGAGCAGCCACTGTTTCGCCGAGTACCAAACCGTGCCAGGGGCACGCTCCTCGGGATCGGCCACGTTTAGAACCTTCTGCCGGGTCACGCGCCGAACCTTACCCCAGTGATCGCGGCCAGGCGCCCGCGAAAACCACCCAGACCTGGCCCCGCTCGAACGTCATCCGCTTACCCGACGGCAGGGTGTACGTGGTGCCGCCGTCGGGGTTCGGACGCGACCAGTGCACGGTGTACTCCCGCCCGTCGCGCAGCACGATCGCACGGCCAGAACCGTCGCTCTGCGCGAACGGCGGGGGCTTTCCGTACTCGAGGAACCGCGATGTCCTGATCACCGTGTACTGGATGACCACGGTCCGGCCGCCAAGCTGCCCGCCCTCCGTCGCCATCGCCGGCGCGCCGTCCATCCACACCAGCCACCGCTTGTCCTTGGCGGACCAGCGGAAGGTGAACGCCGCCGCCGGGTAGGACACCGAATACGACGTGGCCGCGCGCCCCCCGGCCGGCGCGGGCCCGAACCTGAACCCGATGTCACGGGCCTTGCTCGCGCCCCGCGCCTCAGACAGCAGCGTCTTCGTGTTCGCGAACAGGTTGTACGGGGCGATGCGGTTGTCATCGCGGTAGTAGCCACCGGCGATTCCGGCGTACAGGTCGACGATCCGCGCCCGCTCGATGAACGGCAGCAGGTGGGGCGCGGCGCCGGAGAAAGCGAACGCGGGGCGGCCGAACTGCTTCAGCAGCTCGAGGTCGTCCTCCCGCGCGCTCCGCACCGGCCCGATCACCTTCGGGATGTGCGAGGAGAACACCGCCTCGAAACGGCTGAGGCCGCCTTCCACCGGCAGCACGTAGACGATGTCGGCCGACTGGAGCCCGGTCTGCGGCCGTGCGTAGACGATGTTGTCGATTTTCGCGACCAGCACCGGCCCCAGCTTCTTGATGCGCTCGCCGGTGAACGGCGAGGTAAGCGGGAGCCGCGGTCGCGGCTTCTTGGGCGCCGGCTTGGGCGGTGCCACCGCCAGGTGCGCGACCGGCTTCGGGGGCGGTGGCGGGCCGCCGGGCAGCGCGACGAGCAGCCCGACGGTGAGCCCGATGGCGGCCGTGCCGGATGCCGCGCTGATCACGCGCCGCCGCCGGGACCCGCCCACGGCAGCGAGCAGCGCGGCGAACAGCCGTCGAAACATGCCACCGCCTTTATCGACGAAATCCCGGGTCCGCTCCCATTCGCATGGTATGCGTGGAGCGGTCACCGGACGAGGCTTACCGCATTTACGGCGGCCACGCGGTTGTCACGCGCCGGAACACCCTGGCGTCCCAGTACGTTTTCGTTATTACATAGCAACTATTTGGACGGTGCCCGTGGAAGTCATGGACGCGACGACGGCCAGTGCGCGGCAAGTGCCCGGCACGGCGCCTGACCTGCCGGGACGACTTGGCGTCGCGGTGCAGATGCTGGCCCACGCGGGCAAAGTCGGCGGCGGCCGCGGCGAGCTGACGCCCACCAGGCTGACCGCGCTCGCCGTGCTGGACTCGGCTGGCCCGATGCGGATGGGCGGCCTGGCGTCCAGGCTCGGCGTCCAGGTCTCCACCATGTCCAGGATCGTAGACATCATGGTCGCGGCCGGGTGGGTGGAGCGGATGCCCGACGAGGCCGACCACCGGGCCTGCGTCATCGGCATCACCAGCGCGGGCGCCGCGCTGATCGACAGCGCCCGCCAGGACACCGCCAGCAGGCTCGCCGACTGCGTAGCCCGCCTCGACCACGCCGACCTCATGGTTCTCCAGGCCGCGCTCCCGGTCTTGGAGTCGCTAGCCGAGCAGGTCGCCTGCCCCGCGCCAACCGACACCTGATAACAGCAAGAAGACTCACGCCAGCAGCCATTTATTTGCGGTTTCCGGTGCTCTGACCCCGCAAATCGCAAACAAACCCGCGCGAACGGTAAACCCCGGCCGGGCTCCGGCCCCCCGCGGTCACGGTAACGCGAAGACTCTGTGCTCTTTGGGCGCGGTAGCCATGTTTTCCAGTCCGTTTCGCGTTATTTGTCCATAGCGAACGCGCCCTAAGCACTTGCGAATTATTAACACGCTGGTTTGGGATGTGGCGCCGTGCTCATGGCGATGGTTGCCGAACGCGGTGTGATGTCGAGGCCGTGGGCGTGTGCGTAGGCGGTGAGTTCGGGGAGGGTGCGGAGCCGGGGGCCT
>DATMKQ010000213.1:0-21150 GCA_035571275.1 Trebonia sp. | reverse complement strand
GCTCGTCGTGGGCGCCGACCGGGGATCCGGCCATACCGCGCTTGCCGCGATGCGCACGACGCTGGCGGTCATGGGGGCATGGACCGCGCCGCGAGCGGAGGTCGTGGGCGACCCCCGCCAGCTGAGGGGCGTTCAGGCGCTCCTCGCCTCGCTCACCGACTTCGGCCGGTACATCGCCACGCTTCCCGCGACCTCCGCGGCGGGCGTGTCATGAGGCTGCCTGCCGCCGCGGCAGACGAACTCGCCACCAGGATTCTCCGTGGCGGCATCGAGCAAGGCCTGCTGCCCGATCAGCGGCTCCCCGACTGGGACCGGTACAAGATCTTCCGGCAGCGAATCAGGAGCAGCTTCATCGTGCCCGAGACCTCCGTGACGCCGCTCATGGCCAGGCTCTTGTACGGCCTGGCCGCGCTGGCCCGTCCGGAGCGCGTGCTTTGCGTCGGCTGCTATGTGGGCAACGCCCTGGCCTGGATGGCCGGTCCTGGCTTTGGCCCGGATCCCGTCTACCGCGGAGCATTGGCGCTCGGCGTCGACATCGACCGCGCCGCGGTCCAGGCGGCGACACAGAACTTCGCGCGAGCCGGAATGGCGAACCGGGTGGAGTGCCGTTGCATGGATGGCTTGGACATCCCGCGCCTGGACCAGCGGTTCGACCTGGTCCTGCTCGACGCGGACGACCCTGACAGCCGCAAAGCCATTTACTATCCGCTGCTCGACGCGATCTATCCGCTGGTCGAGGACGACGGGCTCATCCTCGCCCACGACATCGCGGTACCGAGGTTCCGTGAACAGCTCGGACGGTACCGCGAGTTGATGCGCGATAGCGCGCGATTCGCCGGAACGGCGTCGCTCGAGATCGACGACTGCGGGCTGGAGGTGTCGCGTAAGGCAGGCCAGCATGCCGTCAGGGCCGCCGAGGCGCGGCGCGCGGCAGGCGGGCAGGTGCGGGCGTGAACACGATCACGGTCGAGGAACTCCAGCGCACATACGCCATCGAACAGCGCGGATTCCTGGGGCTGCACCGCCCGCGCACGATCGAGGCCTTGCGCGGAGTAACCTTCACGGTCGGTTCGGGCGAGCTGTTCGGGCTGGTGGGTCCGAACGGGGCGGGGAAAACCACAATCGTCAGGATTTTGTCGACGCTGCTGCTACCAACGCAGGGAAAAGCGACCGTGCTCGGCTATGACGTGGCCACTGACGCTAAGCGGATTCGCCGGCGCATCGGGATCTTGTTCGGCGGCGAGCGCGGGCTGTACGGGCGGGTCTCGGCCTGGCAGAACCTGCGCTACTTCGCCAACCTGTATGCGCTGCCCACCTCGGTGTCGTCCCGGCGGATCCCGGAGGTCCTGGGCCTGGTCGGCCTTGAGGACCGCGCGGGAGACCGGGTGGACACCTTCTCCCGCGGGATGAAGCAGCGGCTGCACATCGCGCGGTGCCTGCTGCATGAACCGGAAGTCCTGTTCCTTGATGAGCCCACGATCGGGCTCGATCCCACCGGCGCCAGGGAGATCAGGGATCTTGTGGCCAAGCTCCGGGCACTGGGGCACACCATCCTGCTCACCACCCACTACATGCATGAGGCTGATATCTTGTGCGACCGGGTGGGCATCATCAATCACGGTCAGCTGGTGGAGCTGGCCACGCCCGCGGAACTGCGGCTGCGGGTCCCCGACCTGTATGTCATCGAGATCGATATCCTCGAGCCGTCGCCAGGGCAGCTCGATGAGCTGCGGCGGCTCGGCGGGCCCGACTGTGCGCTCACCGTCAGGGACGCCGACGGGCACCAGATCGTCCGTATGCAATCCGAACGCGGCCCGGCCCTGGTCGGTGAGATCCCGAACGCGCTCGGCCGCAACCGCGTCGGGCTGATCACCCTGCGGGAACCGACTCTCGAGGACGCTTACATCCGACTGGTCAGTGGCCCGGCGGGGGCGGAGGCTCAGTGAACACGTGGCGGGCCTTCGACGGCGCATTCACCATGCACCTGCGCCTGTACACGTTCCGTCGGTCGCGTTTCATCACCGCCATCGTCGCGCCGGCCACGACCGGCGCCATCGGCGTGCTGGTGCTGAGGACTACGAACGACAGCGCGGCGGCGTTCTGCCGGGTCCTGGTAGGCGGCGGGCTCGCGGGGATGTGGGGTTCGCTGCTTGGCACCGCCGTCTTCACGCTCCGCCGGGAGCGTGAATGGTACGGGACCTTGCCGCTGCTCTCTGTCGTCCCCGCGCCGGTCGAGGCCATCTTCGGCGCGTATCTGCTGGCAGAGGCGGCGATCGGGTTCGCGGGCATCGTCGCCAGCCTTCTTGTGGGCTGGGGAATCCTCGGTGGCCGGATCGCCATCGTCTCCCCAGATGTGTTCGCGGTTAGCACGGTGCTTTCCGCGGTCTCCCTGGGTGCGCTC
This sequence comes from Trebonia sp., assembly GCA_035571275.1. Taxonomy (GTDB): domain Bacteria; phylum Actinomycetota; class Actinomycetes; order Streptosporangiales; family Streptosporangiaceae; genus Trebonia. The sequence goes on along the minus strand of DATMKQ010000213.1, from coordinate 18,749 downwards.
GCCCTCGTGTTCATGCCTGTGGTGGTGCTGCTCCCCATCCTGACCCGGTGGATCAACATGCTCGAGTACCCGGTGTGGCTACTGGCGGGGTTCCTCTTCCCCGTGGCGCTGCTGCCGGGGTGGATGAACCACCTGAGCCCACTGGTCTCGGCCTACTGGGCGACAGAGGCAATGAGCGGCGCCGCGGAGGGCAGCGGCTGGTCCGGGATCCTGCCCGACTGGGCGTCGTTGGCCGGCCTGTCCGCCGGCTACGTCGCGCTGTCGATCGTCCTGCTCCGCCTCGTGGTGACGCGGGTGCGCCATTCCGGCGCGCTCACGCTGGGGTGAAGGCACATGGTCTACGACGCCATCCGTCGGTCGGGCGAGAACTCGGTGATCATCTTCAAGGCGCTGTTCGAGTGGTTCGACGTCAACGCCTACATCGCGACCAAGGTCATCGCGCCGATCGAGGAACTGGCGATCTACGGACTGCTGGCGAAGTACGCCGACAGCCCGCTCAAGGTCTCGTACGTGGTGGTCGGCAACGCGATCATCCAGGCTGCGGTCGGCGGACTGGCCACCGCGGGCACGGTGTCGGAAGACCGGGGCCTGGGAATGCTGGGCATCCTCATCGCCTCGCCCGTCAACCGGCTGGCGAACTTCCTCCAGCGCGGCGCCGTGCACATCGCCGACGCACTGCTCTCGGTCGTCGTGGCGTTCGTGTTCGCGGCTCTCATCTTCCACATCAGCTTCGCCTCGGCGGACTACCTGGCCTTGTGCCTGTCGGTACTCGTCGCGGCGCTGGCGAGCATCGCGCTGGGCCTGCTGCTCGGGGCGGTGTCCATCGCATACGGTGATTTCTTCCTCGTGCACAACCTGATCTTCATGCTGCTGCTCCTGCTGGCCGGGGTTAACATCCCGGTCAGCCAGCTGCCCGGCTGGGTCCAGCCGATCAGTCTGGTGCTGCCGTTCACCAGGAGCATCCAGGCCGCCAGGATGGCGCTGGATGGCGCGTCGCTTGGCGCCGTCGCGCCCCGGCTGGCCGTCGAGCTCGCCCTGGGTGTGGCCTACGTGGCCATCGGCTACTGGTTCCTCCGGCTGGTGGAGCGGCTGGCGATCAGCCGCGGGTCGCTGGAGCGTGAGTCGTGAGCGAGACAGAGGGGTGCCTGTGACCGGGAAAGCGGAGTACATCAGGAGTGAGGCGGCATCGCTCCCGGCGTCGGCCCAGCGCGAGCTGTTCGACCTGCCGGTGCGGCGTCAATTCCTCGTCAGCCATGTCGGAGACCCGCCCAAACGCGTACTGGACGTCGGCTGCGCGGGCGGCTACATCGCCATGATGCTCACCCGGCTCGGGCACGATGTGACGGGTATCGAGCTGAACCACAAGATGGCGGAGCAGGCCAGGCGGCGAGGGATCAAGGTCGTGGAACAGGACCTCGAAGAGCCGCTCGACATGCCCGATCAGTCGTTTGACGCGGTGCACGCGTGCGAGATCATCGAACACCTCTATGACACGGAAGGATTCCTCCGCGAGGTCCGCCGCGTCCTGGTGCCTGGCGGGAAGCTCATCGTGAGCACCCCTAACCTCAACAGCCTGGAAAACCGGTTCCGGGTGCTGTTCGGCCTGCCGCTGCCGCTGTGGGGCGCGTATCCCGGGGACGCGCACGGCTCGCACATCAGGGTGTTCAACCGTCGCAAGATCGTGGACCTGCTGCGGATGACTGGCTTCGAGCCAGTGCGGATCGCGGGCATGGGCGACGCGCTGAGGTCCCGGTTCCCGACGCTGGCGCAGATGATCGTCATCGCCGCCGAGCGGACCGCCAGCACCGAGCGGACCGCCAGCACTGAGCACGAGGAGTAGCGCGATGCGGTTAGTGGTCACCGGCGCTGGCGTGGTCGGCTGCCACGCTGCCAGGGAGTTGGCCGACGCCGGGCATCGGGTGCTTCTCCTCGATGCCATGCCCCGGCCCAACTACGTTTCCGCCGTAGCTGGCCCGCGGGCCGAGCTCGCCCGCCGCGACGTCACCGATGTCGACCTTCTCACCGAAGACTTCAAGCAATGGCGCGCGGAGGCCGTGCTGCACACTGCCGCGCTTGTCGGACAGAAAGCCGAGGCCAACCCGTACCTCGCGTACTGGGTGAACACTGGCGGAACCGCCGCGGTCGCCGAGGCAGCAAGGCGCGCCGGGGTATCACGGCTTATTCACATGAGCAGCCTGGCGGTGTACGACTGGGACGCGGCCGGAACCGCCGGGGCGCGGTCGATCCCTGAGACGGGACCGACGACCGCGCAGACCGTGTACGGAGGCAGCAAGCTGGCCGCAGAGGCCGTTGTGACGGGCTACGCGGGGCAAGGGCGCTTCCGTGCCGCGATCCTCCGGCTGGCCGGCGTGTTCGGCCCGGGGCTTTACTCCGGTGGATCCCAGCTTGGCTACACGCTGCAGCGCATCGTGGCGGCCGCCAGGGACGGCCGGAAGGCCGTGATCGGTCGCCCGCTGGAGGGGCACGAGTACCTGTACGCGGCCGATGCGGCACGGGCCACCCTGCTCGCGCTCCAGGCGCTCGACACGACCGCGGAGGATGTCCGCGTCTACAACATCGGGACGGGCCGGCTGCATCTGGCCGAGGACATCGCGGCGGCGATCAGGGCAGCGGTGCCCGGGGCCGATGTCGTAACCCGGCCGGGCCCACCGCCGGTCTTCCTGCCGATCGACGTGACCCGCGCTCGCCGGGAGCTCGGGTACCAACCGCGGTGGGACATCAGGCAGGGAGTCGCCGCGCTGGCCGGCTTCCTGGCACAGAACGGGTCGACACTAGACGGCGCGCTGACGGTCCCTTCGAGCACGAACGGCGGTCAGCGATGAAGGCCCTCGTGCTGTCCGGCAGCGTGTCCCCGCGGTCGCGCACCAGGGCCGTCGCGCTCGCCGCGCGCGGGCAGCTGCGCGGACTCGGCGTGGACTGCGAGATGTGGGATCTGCGGGAGTCCCCGCTGCCGATCGCTGACCCCGCGTATCACGAGGACCCGGCCCTGCACCCTGATCCGGAGGTCCGGCGATTCGTGGCGGCCGCGGACGAGGCCGACAGCTTCGTCATCGTCTCCCCCGTGTACCACAACTCGTTCAGCGGGGTGCTCAAGAACTCGCTCGACATGCTCACCATCCCGCAACTGGCGTACAAGCCCGTCGGGCTGGGAGCGTTCGGCGGCTCACTGGCGGCCGTCCAGGTGTGCGACCAGCTCCGGACGGTCACCCGCGGCCTGCACGGGATCGCCTTGCCGGTCCAGGTAGTGGCCACGCCAGCGGACTTCGAGGCAGACCACGGCGGAGAGCCGATCCTCACGAACCCGGAGCTGCTTGACCGCTTCGGGATGCTCGCGCGGGACCTCGTCCTCTTCGCCCACCTTCGAAAGGTGACCGTCATTGGCCGTTGAGACTCCAGCCCTCGCCCCCGTGGCACGTACCGACCTGCCCAACGGGCTGCGCGTGCTGACCGTACCTGGCGGCCGGGGTTCGATGACCGTAATGCTGTTCGTGACCGCGGGATCGCGTTATGAGACCAGGGACACCGCCGGGGTCGCCCACATGCTCGAGCACCTGTTCTGGAGCGGCACCGAGCAACGGCCCTCGGCGCGGGCGATCTCCGCCGAGATCGACTCCCTCGGCTGCAGGTTCAACGCGCAGACGGAAAAGGAGTGGACCAACTACTACATCCAGGGCGCCGAGGAATTTACCGCGAACGCCATCACGATCATCGCCGACCTGATCAAGAACGCCGTCATGCCGGCCGCGGAGGTCGAGCGAGAACGGCGGGTAGTGCTGGCGGAACTGCGCGCCGCCCAAGACAACCCCCGTTCGCGCATGCGGGCCCTGATCAACACGGCCGTCTACGGGGACACCCCGATGGGGTGGGAGACAGGCGGAGCACCCGATGTGATCATGGCATTGCGGCGTGCCGCGATCATGGAATTCCGGACGCGCCTGTACGGCGCAGGGCGGCTGATCCTCGTAGTGGCGGGTAATCCGGATCACGACCAGCACGTCACGCTGGCCGTCGAGTCCCTCGGCGATGTGCCGCCCGGCGGCTCCTCCTGGGAGCCGGCTCCGGCCGCCCGGACGCGGCCGGTCAATCTCGTCGCGCATCGCGACATCAAGCTGTGTAACCTGTGCATCGCGCTCCCCGGACCGAGCTACCTCAACTCCGACCGGGAGATGCTGGTCGCCCGAATGATGAACTCGATCCTCGGGGTCTCGATGAGCAGCAGGCTGATGTCCTCGCTACGAGAGCGCCAGGGCCTGTGCTATTCGATCCAGTCCTTCCTGGACCCGTTCACGGAAACCGGCTCGCTGATCGCATTCGCCAGCACCGATCCGCGCAACGCCGGGCAGGTGGTCTCGTCGATCATGGACGAGCTACACGGACTCGCCGACCAGGGACCGACTGCCTCGGAGGTGCGGAAGGCCGCAGCGATGACCAAGGGGACATTCGTCTTGGAGCGCGAAGATTCCGGGTCGCTAGCGCGGTTTTCCGGATTCGAGCTGATGCACCGCGGAAACGTGGCGACCCGCGAGGAGAAATTCGAGGTCATCGAGTCGATCTCGGCGCAGGAGGTCACCGCGGCGGCGCGGCGCTACCTGTCATCTGCCGACGTGCGGATGGCCGTGGTCGGCCCGCCTGGCACGGAGGACTTCATCGCCGGGTCGGGCCGGGACTTCGCCGCTGACTGGGAGGTGGTCCATGACCGGGACAATGCGCCTTGAGGTGACGGCGGACACGTCGCTGTTCGACGACGTGCGCGCGACTCACCTGACGGCCGGGGCAGATCACGCGGCGCTGCGGGCGGGCCTGGGGCTCGTGCTTTCCCGAAGGGCGGACCTCGGCCAGGATGCCGCGTTCACCGGGGCCCATGTCGATGACTGGTTTGATGTCGGGGCGATGACCTCGGCCGGTTTCTGGCCGGAACAGGAAGCGATCCGCTCGCACATCGAGCACAACTTGGCGGCGTCGGTATCGTGGATTGAGCCGGGCTTCCCGGTCTTGCCGCGGGACGACATCCTGCGGTTGCGCGCCGTGCTGCTGCCCGGCTTCTGTTACTGCTTCGGCCCCGCCGCGGGGATTCAGCTGTTCGGTTTGTATCCGGGCGCCACGCCCCAAGAAGCCCTCTTGTTCCTCGCGCACACCTACTATCACGAGGCGACGTCGGTGTTCGCGACGGAGGAGACCCGGGCCGCCGAACACGACCCGACCACGGTCGGCCGGTTCCTGCAATGGCTGCTATCGCTGATCCGCAACGAAGGGCTCGCCAACTTCGCCGTGCTCGACCGGGTGCTGACGCTGCGGGATCAGGGCTGTGATTTCCGCTACTTCAGCTACGCGGGCATGATCGGAAACACGGACGCGGCGGCGGCGGCGATGCGAGCCTGCCGGGAGCTGGTGGGCAAGCTCGACGGGCATACCGTTCACGCGCTGCGCGGGCGGGTGAGCGAGATCCTGAAGAATCCCCGGCTGCCGGTCATAAACCTGGTGGGAATCCGGATGGCCGAGGCGATCGCTACGGAGTTCGGGCCGCGGGAACTGCTGGACTCGGCGACGGCGGACCCGCGGCAGTTCTTCGCGCTCTACGAGCGAACCGGGGACGAGCTGCGTGCGCACCTGTTCGGTTCTGACGGCGCGCTTGCCGGGCAACTTACCGGCAGCGCCACGGCGAGAGACGGTCAGTGATGGGCACGACGGCCACGATGCCAGGCCGGACCACGTCCCGCCGCGTTATCGATCTGTCCCTTGGTGATCCCGGATATGACCCGCCGCAGGAGGCGAAACTGGCCGTCGCCCGTGGTCTGGCCGCTGGCAACGAGAGATACGCGCCACCCGGTGGCATGCCCCGGCTCAGAGCGGCATGCGCGGACAAGCTGCGCACCAGGAACGGCATCGACGCCCGTCCGGATGAGGTGGTCATCACCACAGGAGCGTCGCTCGGGCTGTTCTGCGCGCTCGCCGCGTCCTGCTCACCGGGCGACATCGTGCTCGTTCCCGATCCTGGTTTCCCGCTCTACCTGCTCATGGCGGAAACACTGCGGCTGCGACCGCGACGCTACGTGCTCCAGCAGGACGCCTGCTTCGAGCCCGACTGGGACGACCTGGCGGAGGGCGCGTCCGCGGCCCGGGTGCTGATCTGGAACTCACCGTCCAACCCCCTCGGTACCGTCGCCCGCCAGGACTGGGTTGACCGGTTGCGCGAGCTGCTGGCGCGCAATCCCGATCTGGTGCTGCTCAGCGACGAGGTCTATGAGGACACCTGCCTGGACAGCGGGCACGTCAGCCCGCGTGCGACCGCGGACCGGCTCGGCGACCGGATCGTCTCGCTGTTCAGCTTCTCCAAGAGCTACGCGATGACAGGCTGGCGGGTCGGATACCTGCACGCCCCCGCGGACCAGGCCAGCCGGCTGGCCCGGATCCACTGGGGAGTATCGATGTCGACGCCCTCGGCGTCGCAGCGTGCGGCACTAGCCGCCCTGGAAGCCGGCGACGATTACCTGGCCGGAGTACGCGACCATCTTCGCCTGGCGCGGGCACAGGCCCTGGACTGGGCGCGACGCCGCGACTTTCCCGTGCCGCTTCCCGAGGGCGGGTTCTTCCTCTGGCCCGATGTGTCGTCATCAGGGCTCGACGCCGGCCGGTTCTGCGATGATGCCATCAGCGAGTGCGGCGTGCTGATGGCCCCGGGTACGGACTTCAGCCCGGCCGCGGCGTCACGCGTCAGGCTGAGCTTCGCGGCCAGCCACGATGACCTCCGCGAGGCGCTCACCCGCCTCGACTCGTGGCTGGAGGGCAGGGCAGGATGACGGTCGAGGATGAACACACGCTCGTGCGGGCAACCAGCGTAACCCTATGCACGCGCGGCCGGCGAACTGGCCGGCCGCACCGTGTCGTCGTCTGGTTCGCCTACCGGGACGGCATGGCCTATGTCCTGGCCCACGCGGGAGAACACGGCCGCGGCACCGACTGGTACCAGAACCTTATGGCGACGGGAGAGGCGGAAATCGAGGCTGGCGGCGTCCGGTTCCTCGGGTACCCAGTCGCATGCTCTGAGCCCGGGCAAGCGGTTGCCGCCATTGTGAAAATGCTCGAGAAAAAGTACGGGACCGGAGCGGTCCATTCCTGGTACACCCCAGGTGCGCGCATCCCTGTCTGCCTCAAGCTGGACACAGCTGAGAAATATGCGCAACACCCGTCATGACCGCGGGCGAGATTGCAGTCGAACTTCGCCGCCGGATAACCTTCGTGCCCGCCCCGCACACCGCGGCCGTGCTGCGGCAGAACATCGGCCTGCACCAACTCGCCGACGTCACCGTGCACGAGGTCGCGCTCGGCACCCGGCCAGAACACGACGTGGCGTTCACCTATTTCCCGCGGTGCCAAGAGGTGCGGGCTTACCTCGTCCGCGCCGCCAGGCGAGGGAGCGACCGGCCGCCCCACGTGACGACGGAACCACGAACCGGTGTGCCGGGGGGCGTAGGAGCACGCCTCCGTTCGGTAAAAAGATTTGAACCTTGTGCCCGAACGGCGTGCGTGGGGGGCCTGGCCCTCCCGCGCGCGCTCGCCTACGGGGATACCGTTTCCGGCGCGGGGGCGGCGGGCGGTGCGGGCTCTTGCGAGCCGGCGGCCCAGATGAATGTCTCCTTCAACTGGCTATATGCAGCTGAATGGGACATTCATCTGGGTCGGCGGCCGACACGGCCCGGTGTCCGCAGCCCTGGTCCGCGCCGTCAGGGGAGGGAGCGATCAGCCGCCCACGTGACGGGCGGAACCGCGAACCGCGTGCTCGCCTACGGGGATACCGTTTCCGCCGCGGGGGCGGCGGGCGGTGCGGGCTCTTGCGAGCCGGCGGCCCGGCGGCCAAGCAGCGCCCAGCCCGAGAGCGAGACGCCCAGGGCGACGAAGATGGCGAACCCGAGCACCGTGTTGGCTGTGCTCGCGCCCGCGTCGAGCGCTATCCCGGCTCCGATCACCGGCACAGACAGTCCCACGAAGACCGCGATGACCAGGGCCGACGTCATAGCTACGCGGTCCTCCCGCGGGGTTGCTTCCAGCACGATCCCGGTGATGCCCTTGTAGACCGCCCCCGCGCCCGCGCCGATCAGCGCGCCGCCGACCATGAACAGCGCCAGGCTCGGCGTGGAGAGACGGACGGCGACGACGAGCAGCGCCAGGCCCGCGATCATGGATATCGTGCCGTACGCGAGCACGCGTGACGCGGGCAGCCTGTTCGTGCCAAGCTGGGCCGCCACTCCCGAGGTGAACACCAGGAACAGTGTCGCCCCCGACAGCGCGTGTGAGGTCTGGTGCAACGTGGTGGCCAGGATGAGTCCGGACAGCGCGGCGAACAGACCTGACGCGGCGAAGGCGGCGATGGTCCCCGCGGCCGCCGGAACCGGAAGCCTGACCCGGGCCCTGGGTGTCCGATTGGCCGGCGTAATCGGGACGCTCCCCGCGGTCGGCCCCGCGGTCGGCCCTGTCGGCGTGCCCGTCTCTGGCGCGCCCGCCACGCCGATGAGAGCGACCGCCCCGAGCACGATCATGACGATGTAGGGCAGCGTCAGCGGCTGCGGCACCCACTGCGCCAGGCAGCCGGCGAGGAGCGGGCCAACGCCGAGTGCACCCACGTTCACCGCGGTGCCGATGTTCCTGGCGGAGACGGGGGACGCCTTCGGATCGGCGCGCAGGCGCAGCTCGATCAGGTACGGGATCGCGACCCCAGCGGCCAGCCCGATCGCCACCCCGGTGAGCACGCGCCCGATCAGCAGCCCGGGCAGAGCCTTCCACGCCGCGAGCAGTCCCGCCGCCACCATCATCGTCGCCACACCGCTGAGCATCGCGCCCCGTCGTCCCAAGCGCGCGACGATCGAGCGCTCCCTCAGCAGCGTGATGATCGTGCCCGCCGCGAAGATCGCGAAGACCACGGTGATCGTGAACGCGGACAGCTGATCCCGCGTCCGGTACAAGCCGTACAGCGGCTCGGCAGCGTCGCGAACATCATGACAACGAGGAACGCGTACGCCACGGCCCAGAACCTCCACCTGGCCATGGCCCCTCACCACACCTTCATGCCGCCATCGACCACGATGTCGACGCCGGTCAGGTAGGAGCTCTCATCACAGGCGAGGAACAGCGCGACGTTAGCCACCTCCTCTGGTTCTCCGAGTCGGCCCAGCAGCGTCCTGTCACGCATCTGACTTGCCCACTTCGCGTCCTCAAGCTGCCCGCGGGTCGCGTTGCTCACGATCAGGCCGGGCGAGATCGAGTTGACCCGGATCCCGTGTTCGCCGCCCTCCAGGGCGAGCTGGCGGGTCATCCCGATGATCGCCGCCTTGTTCGTCGTGTGGGACAGAGAAGGGAGGAGCTTGAAGCTGAGCTGCCCGTTCAGCGAGGCCATGTTCACGACCACGCCACGGCTGGCGATCAGGTGCGGCCACGCCGCACGGGTGAGGTAGAAGAACAGGTCGACCTCGTCCCGGCGCGCGGCGTCCCACTCCTCGTTGGTGACGTTCTCGAGCCACGCGAAGTGGGACCTGCCCGCCAGGTTGAACAAGACGTCGATCCGCCCGAACTCCCTCACCGCCAGCGCGACCAGCCGTTCGGACTCGGCCGGGTCACTGAGCAGGCACGGCTGAAGCGACACCATCTCACCGCCCGCGGAGTGCACCAGCTTGACGGTCTCTTCGGCCGGCTCGACCGCCACGTCGCAGCCGACTACCAGCGCGCCCTCCCGGGCGAACGTCAGGGCCGTGGCGCGTCCCAAACCGCCGCCGGTGCCTGTGACGACACAAACCTTTCCTTCCAGCCGGCCGGGCATCTCACTGCTCATGACCAGTGGACTCGCGTCAGGCGCCGTAGGCGGGCACGACCGCGCCGCTCACCGGAGCGGCGGCGTCGCTGACGAGGTAGACGATGATGTCGGCAACCGCCTCGGGCGCGACCGCGTGCGCCAGCAGTTCCGGCGACAGGTACGGATGGTTCTTGGCGGTGTCGAGCAGTTGCGGCGCGACGGCGTTCACCCGGATGCCGAGCGGGCGCAGCTCCACGTCGAGGACGCGGGTGAGGTGGACCAGGGCCGCCTTGCTGAGCGCGTAGGCGGCCATGCCGGCGGTCGGCTCTAGACCGGGACGGGCGGCCACGTGCACGATCGAGCCCGAGCCGTGTTCGCGCATGTACGGGACTACCGCCTGGGTGAGCCACAGCCCGGCGCCGACGTTGACGTCCATCATCAGCCGCAGGTCCTCGGGCGTCGCCGCGAGCGCGTCGCCTAGGTGGTACATGCCGATGGTGTTCACCAGCACCTCGGGCGGGCCGACCTCGGCGGCGATCCGGTCCACCACGCTGCGCGCGGCGGCCGGATCGGCCGGGTCCGCGACCGCACGCCAGATGCCGTCCGGCAGCTGCTTTAGCGTCTCTTCGCTCCGGTCGATCCCGGCCACCGTGGCCCCCGTCGCGGTCAGCTTCTCCGCCACCTCTCGGCCAAGGTCCCCACCCGCACCAGCCACGATCGCGACAGGCCCGCTCATATTGCCCACCTCCACTTGAATCGTTAACGGCGGGTTCAGGTTCGCCAACGGATAGGTGATCGGGCATCACCGGATTCCGGTGATCCGACAAGCGTCAGCCTGGGCCGCCCGCTGGAAAGCGTCGCGAAAGCTCCGCACGGGCGGCATCGTCAAGCTCGACGCCGACGGCGGCGAGGTTCTCTGTTAGATGAGTCCGGGTCCGGGTGCCCGGGATGAGCAGGACGTTCGGTGCGAGGTGCAACAGCCAGGCAAGCATTACCTGGGCCGGCGTCGCGGCCAGGCGAGCCCCCAGCGCGGCGAGCACGGGATCGGCGAGCAGGCGGCGCCGCTGGTCGCCGGGCAAGCCGAGCGGGCAAAACGGCACGAACGCGATGTCTCGCGCGGCGCATTCGGTGAGCACGTCCGCGGACCGCTGATCGGCCATGTTGAACAAGTTCTGCACGCACACGACCTCCGTCTGGGCCACCGCGCGCAGCAGCTGCGCCCGCGAGACGTTGCTCAGGCCGACGCCGTCGATCAGCCCCTCATCGCGGGCCCGGACCAGCGCCGCGAGCTCGGCATCGAACCGCGCGCCCGGAGGCTGTGACGGGTCCATCATGCGGAGGTTCACGGCCGCCAGCCGGCCGGTGCCGAGCGCACGGAGATTGTCCTCGATGCCCCGCCGCAGCTCGCGGTCCTCGCCGGGCCGGTCACGGCCGGCACCGACCTTGCTCACGATCGCCAGATCATCGGGATAGGGGTACAGCGCCTCGCGGATGAGTTCGTTTACCGTGCCCGCGCCGTAGAACTGCGCGGTGTCGATGTGGTCCACTCCCGCGTCGATCGCCGAGCGCAGCACCCGCAGCGCTTCGTCCCGGTCCCGCGATGGCCCGAAGACCCCGTCGCCAGCCAGCTGCATCGCTCCGTACCCGGCCCGGTGCACGCGCCACCGGCCAAGCGGGAACGACCCGCCGAGCACCTGTCCGTTTCCAGTCACGCCGTACAGCTTCGCTGCCTGGCAGGTGACCGCGCGTCACCGGATTCCAGTGACGCTGCGGAGGCACTCAGCGCGCAGGTGAATCGATGCGCCCACGATGCGGTCGGCGTCCTGGCCGAGCCTGCGCAGCCGTTCGGGGGAAGGTTGTCGAAAATCATCACCCGATCCCGGTGACGTGGGTTCACCTGGCTGCCCGCGACGATTGGTCCATGGATCCGGCCCCCGCCCCGTACACGATCCGGATCAAGGGGCACCTCGGCGCGACGGTGTTGTCGGCGTTCCCGGCGATGTCGCCGCAGCGGCACGGCGCGCACACGGTGCTCACCGGGCACCTGGACCGCTCGGCCTTGTACGGCGTGCTGTCCGTCATCGAGACGCTGGGGCTGGACCTGGTCGAGGTCCGCCGGCTGACCCAGGAACGCGGCGGCGAAGCAGCTGTCAGCGACGACCTTGACGAGCCTTAACCCATCGCATTGCCGCCGTCCTTGACTGGTCATCCTAAAAGTGATATCACTTTGCTATAAGAGAGATAGCAGGTAGGAGGACACAGGAGGTACTCCGATGTACGCGCAGACCATCAACACCACTCCGTCACAATCCGTCATCCAGAGCTACTTCGTCGGCGGCGGATGGCCGTTCCAGCGCCGGCACCCTCAGGCCTGGGTCGCTGTGCGCGCAGTCGCCTTCGTCTGGTTCATCACCCTCGGCTCCATCCTCTGCAGCCACGGCTACGAGTGGGGAGCGCTGGTGTACATCGCGGCAGCGAAGGAGCTGGCGTTCGGCTACCGGTTGCTCAAGACGAGCCGTGCCCTCCAGCACTAGCCCACGCCGCCGCTCTAAACCCGGCACAACAACCACGAACCGCCCGGCCAGCAGCGCACCACTCGCTGACCGGGCTGTCCTGTGCCACGAATCTCGGCCGTGGGGTGGCTTTCAGCTAGGCCGGCGGCATACTCATGGTTCGTGAGGAACCGAGACGTGCGCACCATCCTCCAAACACCGCGGCTAGTCCTGCGCGAGTTCAGCGGCGACGACGTGGACAACCTGTTCGACCTGAACAGCGACCCTGAGGTGATGCGTTATATCACCGGCGGCGGCAGGCCAACCCCTCGCGAGGAAATCCGGGACAAGATCATCCCCTTCCATCTCGCCGTCTACGACAGGTTCGACAGGCTTGGCACCTGGGCGGCCGAGTCCGCCGCTACCGGGGAGTTCCTGGGCTGGTTCCACTTTCGCGCCGGCCCCGGCACCGACATCGCCAATATCGACCTCGGCTACCGGCTGCGCAGGTCCGCGTGGCACAAGGGCTATGCCACCGAGGGGTCGCGTGCCCTGATCAGCGCGGGATTCACCGATCTTGGCGTGCAGCGGGTGTTCGCGCACACGATGACGGTCAACACCGCGTCCCGGCGCGTCATGGAGAAATGCGGCCTGTCCCTGGTGCGCACCATCCCGTACGAGGGAGCCGACATTATCGAAGGCGCCGAGTACGGCGAGGTCGAATACGCGCTAACCAAACCCGAATGGGAAGTGCGCACTGCTGGCGATGCCCGCGACTAGAGCGGCGGGGACCCGCCGAGCCGATGGGCGAGGACGGCCAGCGCACCGGGCTATCCCCGCTCGGAGCGCGGTGCCGCGGCCGGGGGGTAGCTGAGGGTCGGTGAGCAAGCACGGCTCCGTTCGGGATAATTTTGTTGATTTTTCTGAACGGACCGTGGTCTCAACGACTGCCTCCGATCGCACCAATCGGGTGACGTTCCCTCACCTCGCCCGACGGCAGCCTGGCCTCAGACCGGTACACCGGCACTTGAGGAGGAGATCGTCGTGTCAACCGAGACATCGGACAGTGGGGCCGCGGCCGTTTCTGGAGGCGCCGCGCGAGCCGCGCCCGCCGCGCAGGCACCGAGGCGGCTGGGCCTCGCGCTGGCTGTCATCGCTACCGCCCAGCTTATGGTCGTGCTCGACCTGAACATTGTCACCGTCGCCCTGCCGCACATCCAGTCCGCGCTGCGCTTCTCCGGGTCGAACCTGGAGTGGGTGGTCAACGCGTACGCTGTCGCGTTCGGCGGGCTGCTCCTGCTCGGCGGCCGGTCCGGCGACCTGCTCGGGCGCCGTCGCGTCTTGATCGCCGGGCTGCTGGTGTTCTCTGTGGCCTCGCTGCTCGGCGGGCTGGCCACCGACGAGGCCTGGCTGATCATCGCCCGCGCCGTGCAGGGCGCGGGCGCCGCGATGGCCGCGCCCACCGCGCTGTCGCTGATCGCCGTCACGTTCCCAGAGGGATCGCCGCGCAACCGCGCGATGGCGGTGTACTCGGCGATGGCCATCCTGGGCATCGTGGTCGGGCTGATCGCCGGGGGCTTGCTGGTCACCTACGCCAGCTGGCGGTGGGTGATGTTCGTCAACGTGCCGATCGGGCTGGTCGTCGCGGTCCTGGCCGTGCGCGTGCTGCCGCGGAGCGGACGGCGCGCCGGGCGGTTCGACCTGCCCGGCGCGATCACCGCGACCGCCGGAGTGGCGTTGCTGGTCTACGGGCTGTCCAACGCCGCGACCACCCCGGACGGCGTCTCGCACTGGGGCGATACCACAGTGGTCACGTCGCTGACCGCCGCCGTGGTGCTGCTGGTCGCCTTCGCGGTGATCGAGACCCACAGCAAGGACCCGCTGCTGCCGGTCCGGGTGCTGCGCAACCGGGACCGGTCCGGTGCGTACCTGATCACTTTGTGCATCGGCACCGCGCTGCTCGGCATGTTCTTCTTCCTCACCATCTTCATCCAGGACGTGTGGGGGTACAGCCCGCTGAAGACCGGCCTGGCCTACCTGCCGTTCGTCCCGGTGGTCCTCGTGATGACCGTCGTCGCGCAGCAAGGGGTGACCAGGATCGGCGCCCGGCCGCTACTGGTCGTCGGCAGCGCGCTCGGGGCTGGCGGGATGTTCTGGCTGTCCCGGATCACCGAGCACAGCTCCTTCATCGGCGGCATGCTCGGGCCGGAGCTCGTCCTCGGGGCCGGCATGGGCCTGCTGTTCGTGCTGGTCTTCCTGGTCGGGCTGACCAGGGTGAACAACAACGACGCCGGCGTGGCGTCCAGCCTGATCAACGTCGGGCAGCAGGTCGGCGGCTCGATCGGGCTGGCCATCCTCGGCACCGTGGCCTGGAGCGCGGTGGCCAGCAGCCTGCGATCCCAGGCTGCCGCGGCGGGCGTTGCGGCGGTGCACGCGTCCGGCGCCAGGGCCGCCGCGCTGCAGGCGCACATGTACGATCACGCGCTGGCGACCGGATTCTCCCGGGGCTACCTGGTCTCGGGGTTCGTCATGGTGCTGGCCATGATCATCGCGCTGACCGTGGTCCGGATCAGGCGCCAGGACCTGGCCGACGCGGACCCGGCAATGGCGCCGGCTGGTGACGCCATCGCCCCAAGCCGGGTGTGAGGTCCGGCGCTCCATCGTTCCTGCTTTTCCGGCTCCTCACGTCCAGCGTCGCCGGCCGGCGGGTGCGGACACATCGTCACGATGAGATGAGGTTCGTGACGGCGCCGTACCGCTTCGTGGGATGATTGGGGCGTGGGATCTCCGGCGGGATCACGCTCCGTGCCGAGAGGTGACGCGGGCGGAGTGGTTGCCCGCCCGGAGCTGTTCGGGCGGCTTGCGGGGCCGGCGCGGGTGACGGTCCTAGCGGCGCCCGCGGGCAGCGGCAAGACGGTTTTGCTGCGGTCGTGGATCGCTGAGGCTGGGCTGACGGGCCGGGCGGCGTGGGTAGCGGTGGGAGCGGAAGAGCGCGACCCGCAGCGGTTCTGGCTGTCGGTGCTCGGGGCGCTGCGCGAGACCGACCCGGGGGCGGCGTTGGTGCGGGCGGTGTCGGCGGCGCCGGACCTGGACGGGTGGGCGCTTGTGGAGCGGCTGCTCAAAGACCTGGCGCCGCTCGAAGATCCAGCCTGGCTGGTGATCGACGACGTGCACGAGCTAGGCCCCGACACCGTGCGGCAGCTTGAGCTGCTGCTCATGCGGGCCCCGCCGACGCTGCGATTCGTGCTGTCGGCCAGGCATGACGTCCGGCTGGGGCTGCACCGGCTGCGGCTGGAGGGCGGGCTGGCCGAGATCCGCGCCAGCGACCTGGAGTTCACCCTTGCCGAGGCAGGGAAACTGTTCACCGCGGCCGAAGTGGAGCTGGACGAGCCGACGTTGGCGATGCTGCATGAGCGGACGGAGGGGTGGGCGGCGGGGCTGCGCCTAGCGGCGCTGTCGCTGGCCGGGCGCCCGGATCCGGAGCGGTTCGCGGCGGAGTTCTCCGGCAGCGACCGGACGGTGGCGGAGTACCTGCTGGCCGAGGTGCTGGACCGGCAGCCCGAACCCGTCCGGCGGCTGCTCCTGAGGACCAGCGTGCTCCAGCGGGTCAACGGGGAGCTGGCCGGGCTGCTGACCGGGGACGATGGCGGGGAGCGGGTGCTGCAGGACCTGGAGCAGGCCGGCGCGTTCGTGGTGTCGCTTGACGCGGCAAGGTCGTGGTTTCGCTACCACCAGATGTTCGCCGACCTACTGCGGCATGAGCTGCGCCGCGCCGAACCGGGCGCGGTGGCCGGGCTGCACGCGGCGGCGGCGGGCTGGCTTGCCGACCACGGGTTCGGGGTGGGGGCGGTCCGGCACGCCCAGGCCGGCGAGGACTGGGATCTCGCTGCGCGGCTGCTGGCCGGTCAGTGGCCCGCCCTTCATCTGAATGGGCAGGCCGCGACGGTGCATGATCTGCTGGCCGGGTTCCCGGCCAGCATGGCCGCGGCGGATCCGGGGCTGGCCGTGCTGACCGCGGCGGATGAACTGGCTCGCGGATCGCTGGAGGCGGCGCAGCGTTACCTGAACCTGGCGGAACGGCACTCAGGGTCGGTGCCGGCCGACCGGCGAGAATACGTGCGGCTTCTGCGGGGGGTGGTCCGGTTGCTGCTGGACCGCCAGGGCGGGAACCTCCCGGCCGTGGCCGAGGAGGCGCGGGAAGTGCAGGCCATGGCCACGGTCGCGGACGCGGCGCGGCCCGGCCTTGGTGCGGACCTGAGCGCGCTCGCGCTGATCAGCCTGGGCAGCACCGAGATCTTTGCGACCGCGTCCGAGGACGCCGAGCGCTACCTGGAACGCGGCATCGCGCTGGCCCGCCAGGGCGGACGGCCCTACCTGGAGTTCACCGGCCTGGCCTACCTGACGACGCACGAGTTCTATCATTCGTTCGCGCGAGCGGCCGAGCGCGGCAGGCAGGCGGTGGAGCTGGCCGAGCGGCACGGCTGGACCGACGACCCGGCGGTCGGCATCGCCTGCATGACGGTCGGACTCGTGCTGGCGTGGCAGGGACAGCCGGAGGAGGCCGAGCCGTGGCTCGAACGCGCCGAACGCACCCTCACAGCCGACACCCAGCCCGTGGCCGCGCTGGCGATCCGGCAGATCCGCGGGACGCTTGAACTGGTGCGAGATCGTAACGCCGCGGCGCTGGCCGCACTCGAGGCCGCCGAGCCGCTGGCCCGGCGGGTTGGCGGGCAGCACTACCTCGTCGGGCGGACACGGGCGATGCTGGCGCACTCCCTGATTCGGCTCGGCCAGGTCGAGCGTGCTGAGCAGTTCCTGGCCGGGCTCGGCGAACAGGACCGCGAGCGCAGTGAGATCCGCGTCGCCACCGCGGCGCTGCGGCTTGCCCAAGGCGACCCGCAGGCCGCGCTCGCCACCCTCGCCCCGGTCCAGGAAGACCCCGTTTCCAAGGATCCCTGGGGATTCTGGCGAGCCCGGGCTGACGTGCTGGAGGCGCTTGCCCGTGACGCGCTCGGCGAACCGGACGCCGCCGACGCCGCCGTCGAGCGCGCACTCGACCTGTCCGAACGCAGCGGCGACCTGACCCCGTTCCTGTTGTATCCCGCTTCTGGTTTGCTGGAGCGTCATGCCCGGCACCGGACCGCCCACGCCGCCCTGGTAGCCACGATCCGCGACCTGGTTGCCCCAGGGCCACGGGGGCGACATGGAGGTCCCTCCATTCGCAGGGGGGGTCTGGGGGGGATCGCTGCCCCCGGGGCAATGACTCTTGCCGAACCCCTCAGCTCCGGCGAGGGCCGCGTGCTCCGCTACCTGCCCACCAACCTGAGCATCCCGGAAATCGCCCGCGAACTGTCTGTCTCCCCTAACACCGTCAAGACCCATATGCGGCACCTGTACGCCAAGTTGGGCACGCACCACCGTGCCGGCACAGTCGACCTCGCCCGAGCCCTCGGCCTGCTCGCCCCCTCCAGAACGAGCCCGGCGAGCCGCTAGTAAGCCGACAGGCCCCCGGGCGCCTCGCTCACCTAGCCCGTCCGCTCCCGGGTGCCCGTCCGCTCCCGGGTGCCCACGGATCGGGCCGTCTGTTTTCCGGGACGTTGATCGCCGAGCGCAGCCAGCGATCAGACAGTGGCTCGTCGTCGAATCGTGGAATGTCATGCATATGGGGATGCAGGGCACTGCCCTGGTTCCAGCCAAGCAAATAGCCGTCCGGGGCCAGCAGATCGTGCAGCGCCGTCCTTGCCTGGAGCAATGCATCCTGAGTGTCTGCCCACTCCGCGGGGGTCAGCTCGAAGACCGAAGTCCGGTGGGCGATGGGCACGATTGCCCCGGAGCCGGGCAGGACGCCCTCCGCCAGTCCGGCCTGGGCCCGGATGTCCGGATCCCGGGTCGAGGCGAATATGCAGTGGGGGGTCTCGATGAAGATCTCGGCTGCCCTCATCCAGCTTTGATCACAGAACACGCAGCCTTCGCTCATGGAGTGCCTCCACATGCCGGAGCGTGGACCGATTCTCGTCCTTACGGGGGGCTGTCAACACGAATCGTAGACGGTGGGTGTGGTGGTATAGGTGCGGCCTGAAGGCGCGGTCCACCGCATGACGCCCGGGCTGATTTGTTCGAGTTTCCAGCCGGGAGCCTGCTTGACACGGTGATGGTGGCGGCATGGCGGAGCGATGTTGCACTCATCGGTGGTTCCGCGTGGCCACGGGGTCGTATGGTCGAGGTCGGCGTGGTAGGCGCTGGCGGCGCAGCCGGGCGCCGGACAGGTCGCGGTGCGGGCGCGGACCAGGTGGCCGAGCTTGCGGCTGGGTTTGTAGCGGTCCTCGCGGTGCCTGTGGTCACAGGTTTCCTTGGCGATCGGCGCCCAGGTGATGTTCAGCGCGCGCAGCAGGTCGGCCAACTGTGCCCGCTGGTGTTCGTCGGGTCCGGGCGGCGGCCGGGAGGTGGTGCCGGGT